>NZ_SMKA01000076.1 GCF_004348455.1 Kribbella albertanoniae | reverse complement strand
GTTGGCGGGGTGCCGGGGTTAACGTCCGAATGGCCGGAGGCGGGCCCTCCGATCGTTCGGACGTTGGCGGGGTGCCGGGGTTAACGTCCGAATGGCCGGAGGCGGGCCCTCCGATCGTTCGGACGTTACCCGGGTGCCGGGGTTGACGTCCGGCGATTCGGAGACCAGGTCTGCGTGTTCTTCGGACGTTGTGGCAGTGGGGGCGGCGCTGCTTTGGGCACCCATCAACCACTTTTGGGCCGGGTGGATGGCTGAGCCGTGCTCAACGTGCGTGGGGGAGGAGGTTCAGGTTGTGGTTGCGCAGGTTGCTGGGGCCGAGTGGTGCAGCGGGGCGGGGAGGCGGGTGGCTAGGAGGACGGTGCCTAGGGCAAGGATCGCGAAGAGGGCGCCTATCCAGGCGACGGAGGGGTAGCCGGCGCCGGCGTTCAGGGTTAGGCCGGCTAGCCAGGGGCCGATGGTGATGCCTACGTTGAAGGCGGAGACGTTGAAGGCGGCGGCGAGGGTGGGGGCGGAGCCGGCGAGGGTGAAGACCCGGCCGTTGACGGCGGGGTTGTTGGCGAAGCCGAAGACGCCTACCAGGACGATGGCGGGTACGGCGAGCCACGGGGTACCGGCGCCGAGTGCGAGCGCGACCGCGGCGGCGATGAGGCCGGTGAGTGCGACCGTGAGCGTGGTGAAGGGGCGGCGGTCTGCGGTTCGGCCGGCGGTGGTGATGCCGATCAGGGCGCCGACGCCGTACACGGCGAGGACTGCTGGGACCCAGGCGGCGGAGAGGCCGGTGGAGTCGGTGAGCAGCGGGGCGAGGTACGAGAAGATCGCGAGGATTGCTGCGGTGGATAGCGCGGTGGTTCCGTAGGCGAGCCAGAGGCCGGGGTTGCGGATGGTTCGCAGTTCGCTGCGTAGTTCGGGGGTTGTCTTGGAGCGGCCGCCGGGGATGGTGAAGATGACGCCGACCATGGCGAGGGCGGACATCGCGGCCACGGCCCAGAAGGCGGATTGCCAGCCGAGGTGCTGGCCGAGTGCGGTGCCGGCTGGGAGGCCGACGATGGAGGCGACGGTGAGGCCGCCGGCCAGGACGCTCATGGCGCGCGCCCGGGATTCGGGTCCGGCGAGTTGGATCGCGGTGACGGAGGCGACGGCCCAGAATCCGGCGTACACGAAGGCGCCCACGACGCGGGTCGCGAGCAGGAAGCCGTAGTCGGAGGTGAGTGCGCCGGCGACGTGGGTGAGTGCGAAGACGACCAGGAAGGCGAGCATCGCCGCGCGCCGCGACCAGCGCAGGGTGACGACGGCCAGGACCGGGGCGCCGACGAGCATGCCGACGGCGAAGGCGGAGATCAGCAGGCCGGCGGCTGGGATCGAGACGCCGAGGTCGGTGGAGATTTCGGGGAGGAGGCCGGCCAGCATGAGTTCCGACGTTCCTTGGGCGAAGATCGCAGCGCCGAGCAGATAGACGGCGAAGGGCATAGGTTTCCTTTGCTCAGAAGGCTCAGAAGGCTCAGAAGGCTCAGAAGGCCTCAGAAGGCGTGGAGCGCGGCCTCGATGACGGACTCTTGAACACGGGTCGCCGCACCCCGGCGGGCCGCAACGCGCAGCCCCCCGAGTACGACGTACACGTAGTCCGCGAGCGCCTCCGGATCGCGACTCGCGTCGACCTCACCCGCGGTTTGCGCGGCCCGGATCTCCAGAGCGAGTGCCTTCAGCTTGACGGCGTGGTCCCGATCCAGGATCTCGACGAGTTCGGGATCGGTCGGCCCGAGCTCGACCACGGTGTTGATCACCAGGCAGCCGGACGGGTCGCCCGGATCAGGCTCGACCGCCCGCCACAGGATCTGCCGGACGCGTTCCCGGATCGGCAGGTCGGTCCGCCGGATGAGCTCGAGCTGGGCAGACGTCGTCTGCTCCATGTACCGCCGCAATGCGAGATCGAACAGCGCCCGCTTGCTGCTGAACGTGTTGTAGATACTGCTGCGCCCGAGCCCGGTCGCCGTACAGAGCTCCTGCGTCGAGGTCGCTTCGTACCCCGACGCCCAGAACACCCGCATCGCGGCATCGACCGCCTGGTCCTCGTCGAACATCCTCGGCCTGACCACGAACCGACCATAACAGGTTTTGGACCGAGCTATCCAAAACGAGGGTCACGCCGTGAGATCGACCCATTCGTGCGGCCGGCCGGAGGGGGAGGTGAGCAGGGTGCGGCCGTTCGGGCTCAAGGCCGGGTAGCGCTCGGTCAGCTCTTTAAAGGCGGTTTCGTCGCCAGTGATCAGGAGCGCGGCCAGCTCGTCGGTCTCGGCGGCATCAGCTTCGGTGTACGTCGGGGCCAGGGTGCCCCAGGTTTCCCAGAGCAGGAGTTCGTCGCCCATCAGGTGTGCGAGCTGGTAGTGCACATAGGTACGGATGAACCACAAGCCGTTCAGCGCGAGGCCCGTGCCGGGACCGGGGATTGCGCCGTACAGGTTGGGGTCGATGCGGCCGGCCCGGGCCTCGCGCCAGATTTCGGCGGCGGAGACGAACGGCCCCGGCGGCATGTCGAGGGTGTTGAACGGGTGGTCGGCCGGGTCCAGCTGGGCGTCGATCATCACCCAGCGGTCGCCGTTCCAGTACTCGGCGACGACGTGGTCGTGGTTGAAGTCCTCGTTGAAGTAGACGGCGAAGCCGATCCGGCTGCGGACCGGAATGCCCTTGTGGCGAAGGGCGGAGACGAACAGCAAGGTGTAGTCGCGGCAGCAGCCGACCACGCGGTCGAACGGCTCCCGCGGTACGGCGAGCGCCGTACCGTTGCGGCGTTGATCGGTGGCGAGGATGGATGCCACCCAGCGGTGGTCGATCTCGGCCAGACGGTCGCCGGTGAACTCGATGCCGCCACCGCGGTAGTGGATGAGCAGGTTGCGGACGACGGCGCCGATCGCGGGGATGTCGTCCGGCAGGGCGTCGAACAGATGGGCGTATTCGCCCGGATCGCTGTACGGCGTCTGCTTCGTGTAGTCCATCAAGGTCTCCTCACAAGAAAGGGTTGGGCAATGTCGACGGCCGGTGCGTCGCGGGGGAGCGCCTGACAGTTGGGCTGGTAGACCTCGCGCGGCGCACCAGCCTCCAGGGCCTGGTTGCGGACCCAGTCGAAGACCAGGTCGTAGGCGAGCATGATCCGCGGGAACGAGCACTCGTCCATCGTGATCGTGCAGTACGCCTCGTGATGGGCCGGTTCGACCCGGATCGCGATCGGCCCGGCCGGGTCGACGAGACCCTCGAACGGGACGCAGATCTCGACGGTTCCTTCGGCCTCCAGCGTGATGGCGTCGTGGTAGATCACCCAGGACCCGCCGGTGAACGTCGCGCCGGCCGATCGCAGGTACGACGCGATCTCGTCGGTGCCCGAGACGATCACGCCGACCAGCATCGGCTGGTTCGTCTTGGCCCGGATCGTCGCGATCTTGGTCGCCGGGACCTCACGAGTCAGCACCGGCCGCGGTGAGAGTCCGGACAGGCCGGTCCGGTTCAGCCGTCCGCGCAGATAGTCGAGGGTCGCCCGCCGAGCAGCCGTGGTCGCCTCCTCGGCAGCCCACCATCGGTCCAGCAGGATCAGCGCCTGCTCGTCCGACCCGGCCAGTACGTCGGCAATGGTGCTCAATGGCATGTCGAGCTGCCGGAGCACGCTGATCCGCCGAGCGCGTTCGAGCTGCTCCTCGTCGTAGATGCGGTACCCGTTGGCCGGGTCCACCCGGGCCGGCGCGAGCAGCCCGGACACGTCGTACAGCCGCAAGGCCTTCTGTGAAAGCCCCGCCCGCCGCCCGAACTCACTGATCGTCAACACGCGATCATCAAACCCCCTGCCCCAGGGGAAAGGTAAAGCTCAGCGCAGGTGCTTTTTCGGCAGGGCGGTCAGCAGGGCGTCGGCGTGGCGGCGGTAGCCGAGGTTGTTGGGGTGGAAGTTGTCGCGGGCGAGCATGCCGCGCCATGGCGGGCGGGCGTGCCGGGAGACCTCGGCCACGGGCAGTCCGCGGTCTGAGGCGGTGGTGCTGATGTGCTGGTTGATGCCGGCGACGTAGGGACTGACGGCTCCGCCGACGCGCCAGAGGCGGTCCGGCACGGTCAGGTCCATCACGACTGAGGAGGAGGGCAGGCGCTCGATCACTTCGCGCAGGTGGTCGCGGAAACGCTTCGGCGGCGTGGCGAGGATGTCGTTGCTGCCGATGCCGCAGGTGACGAGTGCTGGCTGCAGACCGCTGAGCAGGGGGAGCTGGTCGTTCAGTACGTGCTGGGTCTGCGCACCGGAGCGGGACAGGTTGAGTACGCGCCACGGACTGCCGGTACGGCGAAGTGCGTTCAGCACCTGACCGACGTACCCGTGCAAGGGACTGGAGGCGCCGAGGCCCTGCGCAGTTGAGTCACCCAGCACGACCCAGAGCGGTCCGTCGGCAGCTAGTGCCCGGGTGTTCTGCTGCGTCCAGTACTCGGCGTACGTGCGCGCCTGTACGTCGACGTACGCGACCCCGTCGAGCCAGCGCTGCACGGCGAGCCGGGAGCTCGTCCGCTCCGCCTCGCCCCAGCGCATGATCCCGCGGTGCAGGGCGCCGATCGGAGTGGTTCGCTGACGGGCGCGGCGCAGCAGAAACATTGGTCCCCCCATACATGAACAACAGGTGACCAATGAAGGTACAAGGCGAAGGTTAACAACGCCGGGGAACGTCTCAGAGCGCGCGGAGCAGCACCAGACAGAGTGGGGGCAGCGGCACGGTCGCACCGGCCTCGACCTCGGTCACCATGCTGTTGCTGGTGTCCAGAACCACCTCATAGGCCGGCGCCCACGACGCATCCGGTACGGCGACCTCCCGGATCTCGGAGGTGGCGTTCAGCGCGAGCAGGAACGAGCTGTCCGTCAGCGCGTTGCCCTCCGCGTCGGTGGCCCGCAGCGCGTCCCCGGCCAGGAACATGCCGATCGTGCGCAGGTTCCCGTCGTGCCAGTCGGACTCGTTCATCTCGCCGCCGTGCGGTGCGATCCAGGACAGGTCCTTCCGGCCGCCCGGTACGACGGGCTGTCCGGAGAAGTAGTGCCATTGCCGCAGAGTGGGGTGTGCCGACCGCAGTGCGATCAGCTTCTTCGTCAGAGCGAGGTGGTCGGCCCACTGCTCCGGGAGCGACCAGTCGAACCAGGAGATCTCGTTGTCCTGGCAGTACGCGTTGTTGTTACCGCCCTGCGTCCGCCCGCACTCGTCGCCCATGGTGATCATCGGTACGCCGGTGGACAGGATCAGCGTGGACATCAGATTCGCCATCTGGCGTTTCCGCAGCGCAACTACCGCAGGATCGTCGGCCGGACCCTCCACACCGCAGTTCCAGGACCGGTTGTCGTCGGTACCGTCCCGGTTGTCCTCGTGGTTCGCCTCGTTGTGCTTGTGGTTGTAGCTGACCAGGTCGCGCAGGGTGAAGCCGTCGTGCGCAGTGACGAAGTTGATCGACGCATACGGGTAGCGTCCGTCGTCGCCGTACAGGTCGCTGGAGCCGGAGAGTCGGTAGGCCAGGTCCTTCACGCCGTCGGAGGTGTTCCGCCAGACGTCCCGCACGCTGTCGCGGAACTTGCCGTTCCACTCCGACCACGGAGTGCCGAAGTTGCCTACCTGGTAGCCGAAGTTGCCGACGTCCCAGGGCTCGGAGATCAGCTTCACCTCGCCCAGCACAGGATCGGCTGCCACCTCGGACAGGAACGCGTGGTCGACCAGATCAACCTCGTGACGCTCATTGCGGACCAGCGTCACGGCCAGGTCGAAGCGGAACCCGTCGACGCCCATCTCCTGGACCCAGTAGCGCAGTGAGTCCATCAGCAGCCGCCGGACCTGCGGGTGTGAGGTGTCGACCGAGTTACCGGTGCCGGTGACGTCGTACATGGTGCCGCCCGGGCCGAGCCGGTAGTACGCGCGGTTGTCGATGCCGCGGAAGCTCAGTGTCGGCCCGTCGAACCCACCCTCGGCAGTGTGGTTGTAGACGACGTCCAGGATTACCTCGATGCCAGCGGCATGGAATGCGGCCACCATGGCCTTGAACTCGGCCACCTGCTCACCACGCGTACCTGCTGACGAGTACGCCGCGTGCGGAGCGAAGTACCCGAGGGTGTTGTAGCCCCAGTAGTTCGGCAGACCGCGTGCCGCGATCGCAGGCTCGGTCAGGAACTGGTGGATCGGCAGCAGCTCGACCGAGGTGACCCCGAGCTCCTGCAGGTACGCGATGACCGACGGGTGCGCCAGACCGGCGTACGTCCCGCGCTGATGCTCCGGTACGTCGGGATGCAGCTTGGTGAAACCCTTGGTGTGCAGCTCGTACACAACCGTCTCGCCCCAGTGCACCGGCTTGCAGATCGGCGGGGGCGGCTCGGAGTCGCCGACCACGACACTGACCGGGACATGTCCGGCCGAGTCCCCGTCCGACGAGTCGTAGATCAGCGGGCTGGCGAAATCCAGCGAGCCGTCGACAGCCCGCGCGTACGGGTCCAGCAGCAGCTTGGACGGGTTGAACCGCAGTCCGTGCGACGGGTCGAACGGTCCGTGCACCCGGTACCCGTACCGCTGGCCGGGGCCGACGCCGGCCACGAACCCGGTCCAGAATTCACCGGTGTGCGCGAGGTCGAGATTGCGCTGACTGCCGTCGTCGGCGATCAGCGCCAGCTCGACCCGCTCGGCGGCCGGGGCCCACAGCGTGAACGTCGTTCCATCGGTCTGGACCACTGCCCCCAACCGCGGCCCGAGGTCGCCGGCCGGCCCGGCTGCGGTCGGAGTCGCCGTCGTGTCAGTCACCGGCACATTCTGCACAACTCCTCACAAACCCGCGGACAGGTGGGGTGTCTTGACCCCAAATGCCCGGGGAGTGATCGTGAGACGGTGGTTGTGAACGTCTCTGCGCAATGATAAGCAAGGACCGTTACTAAGTTACGACATACTTTCCGGACTCAGGTGAGGGTCTTCAATGGCGGAACAG
The DNA here is from genome assembly GCF_004348455.1 of Kribbella albertanoniae. GTDB lineage: Bacteria > Actinomycetota > Actinomycetes > Propionibacteriales > Kribbellaceae > Kribbella > Kribbella albertanoniae. Next base: position 23,847 of record NZ_SMKA01000076.1, on the reverse strand, counting down.
CTGGCCGATCTGCGCGTCGGTCTGATCGGCGCGGGCAACATCGCGCACGTGCACGTGGCGGCCTGGAAGGCGCTCGGCGCACGCATCGTGGTCTATTCGGTCGAAGGCGCGGAGTCGCTGGCCGAGCAGTACGGCCTGGAGGTGGCGCCGTCCCTGGACGCGCTGCTCGCCGAGGTCGAGTTCGTCGACATCGTCACCCCGTCGCCGACGCACAAGGAGCTGGCGCTGGCGGCCATCGCAGCGGGCAAGGACGTGATCTGCGAGAAGCCGCTGACGCTCACCGCGGCTGACTCGCACGAGGTGCTGGCAGCCGCCGAGGCTGCTGGGGTGAAGGTCTACCCGGCCCACGTGGTGCGCTACTTCCCCGAGTACAAGGCCGCGTACGACGCGGTGCAGGGCGGACGCATCGGTGCGGTCGCAGTGGCCCGCTTCTTCAGGCAGGCCTCGTCGCCGGCCGGCGCAGGCTGGTATCGCGATGTGGCTCGCTCCGGCGGCGTGATCATGGACCTGATGGTTCATGACCTCGACCAGGCGCAGTGGCTGTGCGGCAAGGTCACCAGCGTGTACGCCGTGCAGAACCCGCCGACTGTGGACGGCATCAGCCCGGTGAACGTCTCCGCGCACGTGACGCTGACCCACGAGTCCGGTGCGATTTCGCTCTGCCGGGCGACCTGGGGTGTGCCCGGGACCCCGTTCCGGACCGGCTTCCACGTTGCCGGGGCGTCCGGCGTACTGAAGCACACGTCTGGTGTGGACACCGGATTCGTTGAGGAGCTGCAGAAGGAAGCGAACGCTGCAGAGCTCCTGATCCCGGCAGCTGCGCGGGGAGAGAGCCCGTACCTGACTCAGCTGCGGGAGCTGGCGATCGGTCTGCGTGGTGGGCCCGAGCCACGAGTGCTCGGTGTGGACGGTGTAGCAGCCGTCGACCTCGCCGAAGCCGCCCGCCTGTCCATGGAGTCCGGCAAGACCATCGAGCTGAACGGAGCAGTGGCATGAAGGTTGCGATCGCCTCGTTCGCTCACACCCACGCTGGTTCATATGCCTACCTCCTGGGTCAGATGCCTGATGTAGAGGTGCTGTCGGCCGACCCGGACGGCGCAGCGGCGCCCGACACCGGTCCGCGCGCTCTGCGCGGTGCAGAGCTTGCCGAGAAGCTCGGTGTGCCCTATGTGGACTCGTACGACGAGCTGTTCGCGTGGGGACCGGACGCTGTCGTGGTGACGTCCGAAAACGCCGGCCACCGCGCACTGGTCGAGCGGGCCGCGGCAGTCGGTGCACACGTGCTGTGTGAGAAGCCATTGGCCACTGAGGTCGCAGATGGTCAAGCCATGCTGGACGCCTGCGCCGAAGCAGGTTCCATCCTGATGATCGCGTACCCGGTGCGCTTCGCGCCGTCGTACCTGCGGCTGCGGGCCATGGTCGAAGCAGGCCGGCTCGGCGACGTGTTCGCCGTACTGGGCACCAACAACGGCAAAATCCCGTACGACGCTCGCCAGTGGTTCACGGATGCCACGCTGGCAGGTGGTGGTGCGCTGGTCGACCACACCGTGCACTGCGCTGATCTGATCGACGGTCTGACCGATGGGGCGTCGGCTGCGCGCGTGTACGCCGCTGCGAACCACGTGCTGCACCAGGACAAGGGTGTGCAGGTCGAGACCGGCGGACTGGTCACCATCACCTACGACAACGGGCTGCTGGCAACGATCGACTGCTCGTGGAGCGTCCCGGACAACGGCCCGACCTGGGGTGGTGTCTCGTTGCAGGTCACCGGCACGAACGGTTCGGTGGAGATCGAGCCCTTCCTGCCGCATGTCGGCGGAACGGACGAGAAGGGTGAGGTCTTCCTGGGTGTCGGCGGCAATCTGGACGAGTCGCTGCTGGCGACCTTCCTGGACGCGGTCCGCGAGTCCGGCCCGCCGGTTCCCGGCAAGACCCCTGCCGTCGTACCGCAGCCGGATGGTGCGGTAGGCCTGCGTACGCTGCAGATCGTTGACGCTGCTCGTCGATCTGCCGTTTCCGGTCAGCCTGTGGACCTGTAGTACGGTTCCCGGTGATGTGACCGGTGAGTAAGGGAGCGACGTGATGGGTGAGTTCGTCAACCTGACCGTGAGTGATGGTGTCGGCACGATCCGGCTGGATCGGCCGAAGATGAACGCCCTGAACGTCCAGGTGCAGGACGAGATCCGGGCCGCCGCCGACGAGGCGACGGCGAACGACGACGTCCGGGCCGTGGTCGTGTACGGCGGCGAGCGGGTCTTCGCCGCCGGCGCGGACATCAAGGAGATGGCCGACATGTCGTACGCCGACATGGTCAAGCGCTCCGGTCCGCTGCAGGCCGCCCTGTCCGCCGTGGCCACGATCCCGAAGCCGACGGTCGCCGCCATCACCGGGTACGCACTCGGTGGTGGCTGCGAGCTCGCGCTGTGCACCGACTACCGGATCGCCGCCGAGGACGCGAAGCTCGGCCAGCCGGAGATCCTGCTCGGCGTCATCCCCGGCGCCGGCGGCACCCAGCGGCTCTCCCGGCTGATCGGCCCGTCGAAGGCCAAGGACATCATCTACACCGGCCGTTTCGTCGACGCCGCCGAGGCGCTGCGGATCGGTCTGGTGGACAAGGTCGTCCCGGCCGCCGAGGTGTACGACGCCGCGGTCGCCTGGGCCGCGCAGTTCTCGAAGGGTGCCGCGCTCGCTCTCAGAGCAGCCAAGGAGTCGATCGACGCCGGACTGGGTGTTGACCTGGCCACCGGACTGGAGATCGAGCGCCAGCAGTTTGCCGCGCTCTTCGCCACCGAAGACCGCACCATCGGAATGAAGTCGTTCGTCGAGAACGGCCCTGGTAAGGCTGAATTCAAGGGACAGTGAAATGACCACCTCTGCCGAGAAGCCCGCTGCGACTGCCGAGCAGGTCGAGGCCGCCTGGAACGACAACAAGCTGGCCCAGGTGCTCTACCACGACTGGGAAGCGTCGACGTACGACGAGAAGTGGTCGATCTCGTACGACGAGCGCTGCGTCACCTATGCGCGCGACCGGTTCACCGCGATCGCCGGTGACCAGGGCTGGCCGTACGGGAAGTCGCTCGAGATCGGTGCCGGTACCGGCTTCTTCACGCTGAACCTCAAGCTGGCCGGCGTGATGGACGAAGCCCACGTCACCGACCTGTCCCCGGGCATGGTCGAGGCGGCGAAGAAGAACGCCAAGACGCTCGGCTTCGCGGTCGAGGGCCGGGTCGCCGACGCCGAGAAACTCCCGTACGACGACGACAGCTTCGACCTCGTCATCGGTCACGCGGTCATCCACCACATCCCGGATGTCGAGCTCGCGTTCCGCGAAATGCTCCGCGTCCTCAAGCCCGGCGGCCGTTTCGTCATCTGTGGCGAACCCACCCGGTACGGCGACTTCGTGGCGCGCCGGCTGTCCCGCTTCACCTGGTGGGCGACCACCAATGTCACCAAGCTGCCGGCGCTCTCGGACTGGCGACGTCCGCAGGCCGAGCTCGACGAGTCCTCCCGGGCTGCTGCGCTGGAAGCCGTTGTGGACCTGCACACCTTCGACCCCGACACGTTGGCGCGGACGGCAACCCGCGCGGGCGCCGTACAGGTGAAGACGGTGACCGAGGAGCTCACCGCAGCGTGGCTCGGGTGGCCGATCCGGACGTTCGAGGCCGCCGTACCGGAGCAGAAGCTTGGGTTCGGCTGGCGGATGTTCGCGTACAAGTCGTGGCTGCAGCTGTCCAAGGTGGACAAGGTTCTGTCCACCGTTGTCCCGGACGAGCTGTACTACAACGTCTCGATCACCGGGGTATCGCAGTAGGGTAAGTAAGATGCGGTTGCTGTCAGTGGCGAATCTTCGCTGGGTGGTGCGCCATCGGGCGTGGACGCCGTACTACCTCAAGCGGTACTGGCGGTTCGCCTGGTTCAAGCTCAGGCACCGGCACGTCATCACCGAGGGTTTCGTCTTCCTGGGCAAGAAACTCGAGGTCGCGGCCCGGCCCGGTCACGGCCGGATCATCCTCGGCAAGTGGGTGCACCTCGGTGACGAGACCCGCCTGCGCGCACACGAAGGCACGCTGCGGATCGGTGACAAGGTCGTGTTCGCCCGCGAGGTCACGGTGAACTGCTACCTGGACATCGAGATCGGCGCGTCCACGCTGATCGCGGACTGGACCTACATCTGCGACTTCGACCACAAGACCGAGGATCTCGGGCTGCCGATCAAGGATCAGGGGCTGGTGAAGTCGCCGGTCCGGATCGGCCCGGACTGCTGGCTGGCCACCAAGGTCACCGTCACCCGCGGAACCGACATCGGCCGCGGCGTGGTGATCGGCGCGAACAGCGTTGCCCGTGGCAACATTCCTGCGTACGCCGTGGCCGCCGGGGTTCCGGCGGTCGTCGTCGCCGACCGCACCACCCGCTATGCCGCCGACGCGCCGCGCCGAGCCTATTTGGCCGAGCTCGCGGAGGTGAATGCAGCGACTGCCGCCCAGCTGCGTTCGTCCGTTCCACCCGAAGAACTACAGCTCCCGACACCCCAGGTCACCGTGACACCGACTGCCGGCGATGACAAAGAGGGTGCCGAGGGGTTCTCAAGTTACTCACCAGTCGGGCACTATGTCCCGCACGACCGGATGGCCGTCGGAGAGGAGACGCAGCGTGGCTGAGCACGCCAAGCCCCGCCCGGAACCGACGATTGCCGACCCGGTGGGCGCTACGGTGGAACCAGCGCTGCAGACGACTGACGACGTGACGACGACTGCCGCACCGGCCCCGTTCGCCGGGGCCCGGCGCAGGTTGTCGCCGCGGCCGGTCCCGGTCAGCCGCCGGAGGAAGGCGGCCGCACCGGTCCCGGGCGCAGGTGAGGAACCGAACCCGGCTGAGGAGATGGGTGACGTGGGCAACGACGACAAAGCGGGGAAAGCACCCGAGGACACTCCCGTGGCCGGCGCGACCAAGACGGCCAAGCCACGCACGGCGGCCGAGATCGTCGCCGAGCAGAGGGCCCGCGAGGAGGCCGCGGCCTCGGCTGCGTCCAGCAGCGGCTCGGAGCCCAAACCTGACGACACGGCGGTGACCAAGCCGGTCAGCCGGGTCTCGACGGCCGCCCCGTCCTCGGCGGTCAAGCCCAGCACGACCACTTCCAAGGGCGGCAAGCAGGCGCTGAGCTCGGTCGGTAGTGGTGTGCGGCAGCTGCGCAATCTGCTCGCCTCGCTGATCTGGCTGGTCGCCGTGCTCGCCGCAGCCCTGCTGGCGCTGGGCGCGCTCTTCACGGCACTCGACCAGACCAACCAGAGCAACGAGATCGTGCGCTGGGTGCTGGAGCGCGGGCACGACCTGGTCGGTCCGTTCAAGGACCTGTTCCGGCTCGAGACCGCGAAGAACACCCTGCTGGTGAACTGGGGGATCGCCGCGCTCGTCTACCTGATCGCCGGCAAGATCCTCGAACGCTTCATCCGTCCGTAGGTTTCACCGCTACCAGGATCAGGTCGAGCGATTCGTCCAGGTCGCCCGGCCTGATCTCAAAATCCTGGTACGTCGAACTGGTGACCAGCTCGCGCAGGCCCGATGGCCACTCGTCATGCGGGCTTGCGAGTTGGGCGTCCACACACGAACCGTGCTCGGATTCCCAGTCCTGCAAGCGCTTGCCGTGATGTAGTCCGAGCGTGTGCGTGATCTCGAACTCCGGCTCGACGAGCTCGGTGAACTCGGCCATCGTCAGCTCGCGCGTGTGGTACCAGTTCCCGCTCGGGAAGGTGAGCCGGTTCGGCGTGCTCAGTACGGCGATCCCGCCCGGCGCGAGAATCCGCGCGCACTCGGTGATGAACCGCGGCTGCTCCCACAGGTGCTCGATCGTCTGCAACGAGGTCAGCAGCCCGAAGCTCGCATCCGCGAAGGCGGTCTGCACGAGGTTACCCCGAATCACCTGCACCTGCGGATACATCCGCCGTACATGCCGCAAGGTGTTGTCCTCGTAGTCCAGTCCGAACATCTGCTCCGAACCAGCAGTCCGAAGCAGCTCGGCGCCGTACCCCTCGCCGCAGCCTGCCTCGAGCACTCGGCCGGCCACTGGCAGCAGCTCTGCCACGATCCACCGGTACGCCGCTTCGTGCCGCGCGAACCAGTAGTTCTCGTGCCAGATCCCTGGTGCGGTTCGCTCCCCGGTGAGGGCCAATATCTCGGTCACGCGGTCAGCTTATGCACAGCGGCGGTGTCCGGGCCCGCCCGCCCGAACACCGCCGCTGTTGGATCTGTCCCCTAGTGGTGTGTCGCGCCTAAACCTTGGCACTGGCGGCGCCCAGGCGGGCACCTCGCTGCGTTGGAGGAAAGGGCACGATGGAAAGGCATCGAGCCCTTCCCTCCGCCTTGCGATGCACCCACCTGGACACCGCCAGCACTCAAGTTTTAGACGCGACACACCACTAGTGCTTGTGACGCTTACCCATTCCGTCGTCGTCCAGACCTTCCACGTCGATCTGCTCCTTGCGGACGGTCTCGGTGACGTTCTCCTCGCCGCGGACGGTCTCGGTCTCGAGGCCGACGCGCTCGACGGCGACTGTCTCCTTGCCGACGACCGGGCGTTCCTCGTGCAGCACGACCTCGCGGTCCTCGTCGCCGAGCTCACCAGGCCGGGCCTCGCCGTCGGCGACCGGTTCGCGGACCACGTGCGCTTCCTCGTGGCTCACCGGCACCGTGACCTGCTGTTCCTCGGTCACGACGTGCTTGTGCAGACCGACCCGCCCGGTCTCGACGGTCTCGGTGCCTGCGTGCAGCCGCTCCTCGTGACGGACCATCGACCCGTCGCGCCCAGCCATGCCGTCGCGCCCAGCCATGCCGTCGCGCCCAGCCATGCCGTCCCGACCGGCCATGGCGTCCTGCTCAGCCATGCCGTCGCGGCCAGCCATGGCGTCCCGCTCGGCCGTCCGCCCGCGAGGCGTCGTACCGGCGTTGGTCTGCGGCAGTTGCAGGCCGTAGTAGCGGTACAGCTCCGAGGCTTCCCCGGCGCTTAGGTGGCCACCGGCGTCGATCCGCGGTGCGTCCTTGATCTTCGACTTGGACGTGGCGAGGTGCAGCCCGTCCTTCTCGACGTGGGCACCGTCGAGCGGCACGAAGGTGTGCTTGGTCCCGAACATCCCCGTGTTCACCGTGACCCACTCCGGCCGGCCGCTCGTGTCGGAGGCGTAGAGAGTGCCGACCGACCCGACCTTGTCCCCGGCCGCGTCGTACGCCGGCTCGCCCACGACTTGCTCGATTCCCTGCATGGTCATCGTTATCAACCCCGTGTTCTTGTTGTGCCCTGTGTTCTTGTTGTACCGAGCAACGAACGCCGGGTCCGGTGCCCGGGCGTCCGGGCGGCAAACGCCCGTTTGGAAAAGCCGTTCGGATAACGGTCGGGCCCGCTCGGACGGGTGTGTCGGACGCCTCGGCCGCGACCCGGTGCTGGTGCGTGAACCGACCGGATAGCCTGAGCTGGATCGCCTCACGGGGCCGGCGGTGTGATGGGGCTCGCACGTGGCATATGTTTCCCGCGAGTAACATCCGTGGCAGGCTTGGAGAGACCGTTAACCAGAAGGGGTCCCACACGTTATGAAGATTGTCGTCTGCGCGAAGTTCGTGCCGGATGCCACGGCGGACCGCCGCTTCCGCCCGGAGGACAACACGGTGGACCGTGCCGGTGTGGACGGGCTGCTGTCCGAGCTGGACGAGTACGCCGTTGAGACCGCACTGACCGTGAAAGAGGCCGGCGACGCTGAGGTGACCATCCTCACTGTCGGCCCGGAGCAGGCTGCGGACGCGGTGAAGAAGGGCCTGCAGATGGGCGCCGACGCGGGGGTGCACGTGCTTGACGACGCCATCCACGGCTCCGACGCGGTCGCCACCTCGTTGGTGCTGTCGAAGGCGCTGGCCAAGCTCGAGGCCGACCTGGTCGTGTTCGGGATGAGCTCGACCGACGGCGGGATGGGTGTTGTCCCCGCGATGGTGTCGGAGCGCCTCGGCCTGCCGGCCGTGACGCTGGGCTCCGAGGTCACCGTCGACGGCACGACCGTGCGGATCCGCCGCGACGGCGACACCGCGAGCGACACCGTCGAGGGCACGCTGCCGCTGGTGCTGAGTGTCTCCGACCAGGCGAACGAGCCGCGGTACCCGTCGTTCAAGGGCATCATGGCCGCGAAGAAGAAGCCGGTCGAGACCTGGTCGCTGGCCGACCTGGAGATCACCCCGGAGCAGGTCGGTTCCTGGACCGAGGTCATCGAGGTGACCGCGCGTCCGGCCCGTACGGCAGGCACCATCGTGACCGATGAGGACGGCTCCGGTGCGGGCCAGCTCGTCGAGTTCCTGTCCACCAACAAGTTCCTCTGAGGGGCGAGCAGTCTTATGTCGAACGTTCTGGTTCTCGTTGACCACACCGCGGGCGTCGTACGCAAGACGACCGCCGAGCTCCTGACCATCGCCCGCCGTCTCGGCGAGCCCGTCGCGGTCTTCATCGGCGACGGTGTGCAGGACGCTCTCCCCGCACTGGGTCAGTACGGCGCCACCAAGGTGATCGCGCTGACCAACCCGGAGCTCTCGCAGTACCTGGTGTCGCCGAAGGCCGAGGCCCTCCAGCAGGTCGCGGCCAAGATCGAGCCGTCGGCGATCCTGATCTCGTCGAACGCCGAGGGCAAGGAGATCGCGGCCCGGCTCGCGGTCAAGCTCGAATCGGGCCTGATCACGGACGCGGTCGACGTACAGGAGGGTCCGGTCACCACGCAGTCGGTGTTCGCGGGCAACTTCACCGTCAAGTCGAAGATCACCAAGGGCATCGCGGTCATCACGGTGAAGCCGAACGCGGCGACTCCGGAAGCCGCGGAGACCTCCCCGGAGGTCGAGGAGTTCGACGTGACGATCTCCGACGCCGCCAAGACCGCCCGCATCACCGAGTCGAAGCCGCGCGCCGCGACCGGTCGCCCGGAGCTCACCGAGGCAGCGATCATCGTCTCCGGTGGCCGCGGTACCGGCGGTGACTTCGCCCCGGTCGAGGCCTTCGCCGACTCCCTCGGTGCTGCTGTCGGCGCATCCCGCGCCGCGGTGGACTCGGGCTGGTACCCGCACGCCTACCAGGTCGGCCAGACCGGCAAGACCGTCTCCCCGCAGCTGTACGTCGCCGCCGGCATCTCCGGCGCGATCCAGCACCGGGCCGGCATGCAGACCTCGAAGACCATCGTCGCCATCAACAAGGACAACGAGGCCCCGATCTTCGAGCTCGTCGACTTCGGCGTCGTCGGCGACCTGCACAAGGTCCTCCCCGCCGCCACCGAAGAAGTCACCAAGCGCAAGTCCTGACCTACCGCACCACAGAGCCCGGCCCGGCACCCCGCCGAGCCGGGCTCGCTTTTGCCCAGCGTGCCCACCGTGCCCCCGCCAGGAAATTTCAGGGGTTATCCGTTCATGTCGCCCCTTCTCCGGCCAATTTTTGAGGGGAGAACCAGCAACTTCAGGGGAGATCCCCTCATTTTCCGGGCAGCCGCCACAGCCCGCGAGGGCTGAGGCAGGAGAGCGCCTATTGGTACAGCTCTGGGCGGAGGAGGGCGTGGACCAATGTCCGGTTCAGCCAGTCGGCGTACTGGTCGGCTGTCCATCCTCGCGTCTCGGTGAGGAGGCGGTAGTTACCGAGGTGGTTGAGCAGCCAGAACTCGTCGGTGGCCTGGTCGACGGACAGACCCGGCCGTAGGTGATCGTCGTCCGCGAGTCGCTGGGTGAATTCCCGGATCACGTGCCAGCGCTCCTCGAGCATGCGGCGCCTCAGCTCGGCCAGGGAGTCGTCGACCGCCGCGCCGGCCTCGATCACCGCCATCAGGTCGGAGATTCGCTGCCGGATCACGATGCCGCTGCTGGTGGCGAACCGGATCCGTTCCACTGGGTCGGCGATCTCGAACTGCGCCTTGTAGGAGTCGCGCTCGACCACTGGCACCCGATCGTCGACGCCGCCGGCCAGTGTGCGGTGCCAGACGTTCAGCAGTAGCTCGGTCTTCGTCTTGAAGGCGAGCTTGACCGTCGCCAGTGACACCCCGGCCTCCTCGGCAACCGCGGGCAACGTGGTTCGGACGAAGCCGCGCGCGGTGAACATCCGCTCGGCCGCATCCAGTACGGCGCTCCTCGTCGCCTCCGCCCGGCGTTCCCGAACGGGCGAGTCGTAGCGGCGGGGGTTGACATTGTCGGCCACCCGGCTACGGTAGTCGTTAATTGACTAGCCGCAAAGGCTAGCGAATTCCGGAGTGTCAGATGCTCAATGCTGGGGGGACGGGATGACAACACCATTCGAGGCGGCGACCGAGCGGTTCCGGGCGGCCTGGAGCGCCGAGGTCGACTACCAGCCGTTGGCGCACCAGTCCGCGCTGACGAGCGAGTTGCAGGTGCAGGCGACCGCGGTCCGGTGGGGTGACCGCGTGCTGGATATCGCCGCCGGGACCGGGAACACTGCGCTGGCCGCGGCCCGGCGGGGTGCGCTGGTGACGGCGACGGACTTCAGTCCGATCGTGCTGGACCGTGCTGTACGGCGGGCTGGTGCCGAGGGGCTGTCGATCGACACAGAGCTGGCAGACGCGCAGCAGTTGCCGTTCGAGGACGCGACCTTCGATGTCGTGCTGTCGACGTTCGGGGTCATGTACGCGCCGGACCAGCAGCGTGCTGCCGACGAGCTGCTGCGGGTGTGCAAGCCCGGTGCACGGATCGGTCTGGTGAGCTGGTGCTTGACCGGGCTGATGGCCGACCTGCAGTCCGCGCTGGCCGACGTACTGCCGCCTCCTCCGCCCGGTGTGCCGTCGCCGCATTTGTGGGGGAATGAGCAGCGCTACAAGGAGCTGTTCGGCGATCGGATCGCAGTGACGAGTTGCGACGTACTTGTGCAGGAGACGTTCGCGAAGTCTGCCCAGGACCAGGTGGCGACCATGCTCACGCATCTGCCGCCGTGGCGGATGCTCTACGAGCGGCTCGACCCAACAGCGCGGTCTGCCTTTGCAGCGGCGGCTGAAGGCGCGTACGAGCGTGCCAACCGAGCTACTGACGGGACTCTGCTGGCCGGCGCGCAGTACCTCCAGATCGTTGCCACCGCTCACTAACCCGTACCGCCTGCCGGTGATGGTCCTGCTGTGTGAAGATCGGCAGGTGGCTGACGAGGAGCGGTTCTGGTACGAGGACGGGCTCGATCCGGAGGACTTGGCGTTCCACCGGTTGCACGGGCCGTGGAAGCGGTCGACGCCGGCTGATGCGCTGGCGATGATGAGCCGGTACGACGGGGAGTGGTGGATCGCTGGGGGATGGGCCATCGATGCGTTCACCGGAGTGCACCGGGCGCACGAGGATGTCGATCTGTCGCTGTGGAAGCGCGATGTCGAGAAGCTGCGGCTGCATCTGCGGGGGACGTACGATCTGTGGTCGAACGCCGGTGGGCGGTTCCGGCCGCTGACGGACGAGGAGTCCGAGCACCCGGAGGACGCGGACCAGATCTGGTTGCGGAAGCATGCGCTGGCGCCGTGGGAGTACGACGTGGTGGTGAACCCGGACCGCGACGGACGCTGGGTGTTCCGGCGCGACCCGGCGCTCGACTTCGCTCTCGAGGACATCACCTGGCGGGCGCCCGACGGTGTTCGCTACCTGAACCCGGAGATGGCGCTGGCCTACAAGGCGAAGCAGGCCAGGCCGAAGGACGAGTTGGATCTCACCGCCGCACTCCCACTGCTGTCAGCCGACCAGCGGGTCTGGCTGGCCGACATGATCGAGCACCTGCACCCCGGTCACCCGTGGGTGGCGCGGATTCGTGCGGTGTGAACTCGTTATGGGGTTGGCCGGACAGCCGCTTGGAGTTCGACGACGACCTGCTCCGGGTCCGCCGTACTGATGCGGATGTCGCGGTAGACGCCGTACGACTCGAGGCCCTGTTCGTCCAGTGCGACGTCCAGCGTCCGCCAGGTGTCGCCGATGCCTTCGGCTGGGCCCTTGTAGGTGACAGACGCTCCCTGCGGTACGGCGGGGATGTCGGTCACGTCCAAGCCGGCCGCACTGTTGTCCGTCGCACCGACTGCGATCCCGACCGAGACGTCGATCTTGGAACCGTCCGGACGGCCGTAGTACGTGTGAACGCGCTGCCCGGAGAGCTGTAGTGCGTCCAGCTTCTCGCTCAGCGCCATCACAGCGCCGCCGATCTCGGACTCGTCGTTCACCTCGGCGTGCAGGTGCAGCAGGCGCAGGGCGGGCAGCGGGCCGAGCTGGAGGGTGCGGTTGGTCATGGTCAGTCCTCTTTCGATCGATCGGAGCCGCCGCTCGACCTCCGTCAGCCGGTCCGCGTCCGCAGTCATCCGCTGCTCGAGCTGGGCACGCCGCAGCCGCAGCATTCCGCGCAGCTCCTCGACAGGTAGCTGTTCGTCGAGGATTGCGCCGCACTGCTCCAGCGTGAAGCCCAGCTCCTTCAGTGCGATCAGACTGTCGACACGCCAGATCTGTGACAGGGCGTAGAACCGGTGTCCGGTGTGCGGGTCGACGCGCTCGGGCACAACCAGCCCCAGTGCGTCGTAGTGCCGCAGCATCCGCACCGAGATGCGGGTGTGGCGGGCGAGGTCTCCGATACTCAACATGGTGCCTCCAGAGAACCGCCTGACACGGTGTCAGTTGCAAGCACACGTAGCTGGAGCATCGCGGCGAAGCGGGAGTCCGGGTCGTCGAGGTCCAGTGCGCCGACCTCCGCGAGCCGCCGCAGCCGGTACCGGAAGGTGTTCGGATGCACGTACACCGCGGCCGCTGCAGCAGTCACATCACCGAAGGCATCCAGCCAGGCCCGCAATGTCTCAACCAGTGTGGTGTTGTGGTCCCGGTCGTAGGCCACGAGCCGTGCGATCGGTCCGGTCAGCTGTTCACCCCGGGCCTCGACGAGGTCGCGCAGCTCCAGCAGCAGTGCCTCAACCTGTACGTCGGCCAGCCGGGCGACGCGCTGTGTGCGTCGACTGGTCCGCAGGACCCGCAGCGCTCGATCTGCGCTGGCCCGTGCCTGGGGCAACCGCACAGCTGCCCCGACTCCGATGATGGCGCCGGACCGCTCGCCGACCCGGTCCAGGAAGTCCTGAGCGACCCGGGCAGCGCGCTCCTCACTGTCGGTCGGCACCAGCCCGTAGGTCACATCACCCACCAGCGCTGCCGCTGACCGCGGAAAGACCGCACCGAGGTGCATGGCGAACCCATCTGCCAGGCGTTGCCGCTCACTGGCCGCAGGCGCGGCCAGTGCCAGTACGACGAGCGCCCGGTCGGCCAGGCCGAGTCGGTCGAGTGCCTCGCGGGATCCGGCGCCACCGTCGAGCGCCGTACTGACCAGGTCGGCGCGTAGTCGGCGTTCGACATCCGCACCGGCGCGGATGTGCAGCATGTGCAGGGCAACGACCTTGGCGGCGTCACGCAGCGCCTCGGAACGCTCGTGGGTCAGCGGCTCGTGCACAGCGACCCAGATGGAGCCCAGGATCTCGTCACCAGCTCGCACTGCAACAGCAACGCGTGGAATCGCGCTCTCTGGCTCGGTGGCCGGCATCGGCGCCACGTAGACCGGCTGGTCGGATCGGTAGAGCTCTCGGAAGACTCCGCGTTCGGAGAGCAGCCGGGAGTAGCGTTCGGGGACCTGTCTGCCCAGGACTGTTTCGACGCGTGCGGTGTCGGCCTCGTCCTGACGTCCGGAGAAGGCGAGCACTCGGGAGCTGCGGTCCTCGATGGTGACCGGCGCGTCGAGTAGCGCGGCAGTGGCGTTCGCCAGCGCGAACAGATCGCCGGATGGCATGCCGCCGAGCGTCTCTGCGTCCGCAATGCCTACGTCGAGGACTGAGCGCAGCAGGATGCCCAGCTGGTCCCAGGTGGCGCCTCTGGTCAGTGCGAGGACGGCCACGCCGGTTTCGTCGACAGTCTGCTTGTCCACGGTGACGGGACTGCGCAGTACCAGCCCAGCCGCGTGCTGGCGGCTGAGGTCGCGCAGTACTTCGCTGACCTCCTCGGGGTCGTGCAGACCGACCCCGAGGACGAGCGCATGCTGGGGGAGGACCGGGTCGTCGAGCGGGTCGTGACAGCGTTCATAGATGGCGACCCCGCCGATCGGCTGGTCCGGGTCGCCGGCCACGAGTTCGAGCAGGGTTGCGCCCAGATCGTCCAGTACGCGGCCGAGGCTGGCCCGGGGTCGTTGTGTCACCCAGCCATTGTGCATCCGGACAGATTTCGTCCCGGGGTTTGTGGGTTTCTATAGGGGGAGCCATTCGGTGGAGGTGGTGAACTCGGCCAACTGGTCGGGGAGTGGGTCGACGCCGATGCCCGGTCCGGTCGGTACGGCGAGGTGGCCGTCCACCAAGGTGAACGGTGCGGTGATGTCGGTCGCGTAGTACCGCGACGACCCGGAGGTGTCACCCGGCAGCGTGAAGCCGGGCAGCGCGGCCAGTGCCACGTTCGCGGCGCGGCCGAGCCCGGTTTCGAGCATGCCGCCGCACCAGACCGGGATGCCGTTCGCCACGCAGACGTCATGGATCCGGCGGGACTCCAGGTAGCCGCCGACCCGGCCGGGCTTGACGTTGATGATCGAACACGCGCCCAGGCTGATGGCCGCAGCGGCCGCGCGGGCTGAGGTGATCGACTCGTCCAGGCAGATCGGCGTCCTGACCTGCCTGGCCAGTTCGGCGTGTCCCAGGATGTCCTCCTCGTCGAGCGGCTGCTCGATCAGCAGCAGGTCGAAGGCGTCCAGCTGGGCCAGGTGCCGAGCATCCGCGACGCCGTACGCCGTGTTCGCATCGACCTGCAGCAGGATGTCGCCGTACCGCTCCCGGACGGCTGCCACCGGCTTGAGGTCCCAGCCGGGCTCGATCTTCAACTTGATCCGGAGATACCCCTCGTCAATGTATTGATCAACTGCAGTCAAGAGTTGATCAATGGAGTCCATGATGCCGACGGATACTCCACACGGCACGCGGTCGTGCACTGCGCCCAGTTCGCGCGCCAGCGACCGGCTCTCGGTCCGCAGTTCGGCATCCAGTACGGCGGTCTCCAGCGCAGCCTTCGCCATCCGGTGCCCGTGGAACTTCGCCAGCGCCGGCGCCACCTGGGTGGCTTCCGACACGTTGGCCATCGCGGGCACGAGGTACCTGCGCAGTACGTCGATCGCACCGTCGACGTACTCCTCCGAGTACAGCGGACCGGCCATGGCGACGCACTCGCCCCAGCCCTCGGCCTCGGTGCCGACCGCCCGGACCAGCAGCGCGTCCCGGGTCACCTCGGTCCCGAACGACGTCCGGAACGGTGACACCAGTGGTAGCGACACCCGTCGCAGTTCGACTCCGGTCAGCTTCATGCCACTCCCTCTCGTTCGACTACGTACCATCCGGTCCGATCGAAGCCGGTGACTCGCGCGCCGTCCGCCAGCAAGCCACCGAGCACCTCACGCACTGCCAGCCGCCACTCCTGAGCCGCAGCGAAGTCTGTTGCCCGCAAGCTCTCCACATCACCCGGTACGGCGACCGCCACCGGCCCGGTCGCCGGCAACTCGGTGCGGATCGGCCGACCGTCGCTGCCGCGATCCAGCGCGATGGCTGTCGCCGATGACTCGACACCGCCGACCGGCTCGTCGATCTGCCAGCGCACCAGCAGCCGGTCGCTCTCGTCCTCGCCGTTGATCTCATCGCGCATCTGACCGTAGAAGTTGGTCAGGTACTGCTTCGGCCGCGCACCGAGCTTCACGAGGTTGAAGTACGCGTTGCGACGGATCAGCGGATCGAAGGTCCACTCGATCGCGGTGAGACCGCGCTGGAGCGCCCAGTCCCGCTGGTGCAGCTTGAGGGCGAACCCGACGTTCCGGCTGCGGGCCTCCCGGGACACACCGGCCACGTGACTGTGCAGAGTCCGCTCGGACGGCGCACCGAAGAATCCGAAACACGCGCCGACCAGCTCGCTGCCGTCGTACGCACCGCTCACGTAGTTGCCGGCATGGGACATGGCGCGCAGCAGTTCGGTGGTGACGGGTGGGTTGTGCGGGTCCGGTCGCCAGATGGCGTCGAACAGCCGGTACACCGCTTCCAGATCGCTCAGCTCGGTCAGCTCACGGACTTCAGCCATTACCGGCCCAACAGTTCGGCTATGAGCGTGCTGAGAAGCGTCGTGCGTGGTGCGATCTCGTCGACGATGACGTGCTCGTCGTCGGCATGCGCGCCGCCGCCGACCGCGCCCAGGCCGTCGAGCGTCGGCGTACCGATGCCTGCGGTGAAGTTGCCGTCGGACGCGCCGCCCACAGACACCTGGCGCAGGGGCGGTTGGCCAAGCTCGGCTGCGATCCGGGAGGCCTGCTCGTAGAGGTCTTCGGCCATCTTGCGTTCGAACGGCGGCCGGTTCGGACCGCCGATCAGCTCCAGTACTGCTTCCGGCAGCACCGGCTGGAGTGCGCGCATCGCTTCGTCCACTCGGAGTTGCTCCGCGACCGTGCGGGCACGCACATCGACCAGGAAGCTCGCTGCGGCGGGGACGGTGTTGCGCGTCGTACCGGAGACGAGCTTGGTCGGGGTGACCGTCGTACCGAGCGCTGGGTCGCCCAGCTCGTTGATTGCGAGGATCTGGTGCGCGGCCTCGATGCTGGCGTTCACACCGAGCTCTGGCTCCAGTCCGGCGTGGGAGGCGCGGCCGGTGATCAGGAGCTCGTAGTTGGAGACGCCCTTGCGTTCCAGCTTGAGTGCGCCGTCCGCTGATGCCTCGAGCACCAGTGCGGCCACACAGCCGGCCGCCTCGGTCTCGATCAGCGCCCGGGACGACGGTGACCCCAGCTCCTCGTCACCGGTCACCAGCAGGGTGATGCCACTGGGGTCGGGGAGTGCGGCAATGGCATGGAACGCCATCACCAGACCGGTCTTCATGTCGAAGCACCCCGGTCCGCGCATGACACCGCTCTCGATCTGGAACGGATGCGTCGCCAGCGAGCCCAACGGCCAGACCGTGTCGTGGTGGCCGACGACGAGCACCTGGGTCGGCCCGTCGCCGAACTTCCAGCGCAGGTGCGTCCAGCCGTCGATGACGACGTACTCCGGTGCTTTGCCGAGCCGCTCGGTTCCCAGCTGGGCAACGACGTCCGCACTGGCCGCAACCGCGGCCTTGTCGGCCGAGGGCGACTCGCAGGTCACCAGGGTCTCGATATCCGTGAGCAGATCCATCAGGCCACCTTCGGTGTCGCGCGGGAGCCGACGTGCACGTACTTCTCACCGGTCGGCAGTGAATAGAACGTCACAGCGCTCCAAGCCAGCACACCGTCCGGCCGGATCGCGAACAGGTCGCCACTCTCGTCAACCGCGACCAGAGTGCGCTCCTGCGTCACCTCAGGCACCAATGCCGCCAGCGGTCCGGTGACTGTGCTGCGCAGTACTGCTTCACCATCACGGATCAGCACCTCCAGCGTCGTACCAGCGCGCTCGTAGCGTCCGGTGTGCCGCTCCACATCGACAATGGGTGGTGTGTCCGGCGGTGCCACCAGGGCTGGCATCGTGACGTCGGCCAAATCGTCGAAGATCTCGCGGAACAGCTCGTCGTACAGGTCGCCGGCGCCACCGCCGTTCGTCAGCAGTGTGACCGCCAGTCCTTCGGCGGGCAGGATCCGCAGGATTGCCACCTGGCCGATGGTGCCGCCGTCGTGGCCGATCACCTGCTGCCCGTCCCAGTCGAACCGCATCCAGCCGAGTCCCCACGAGTCGACGATCGACCTGTCGGGTACGTCTGCCTGCTTCACGGCCATCTCGGCGGCCGCTGCCTCCGGGAGCACGCGCTTGCCGTTCGCAGCCAGCCCGCCGTTCAGATGCAGCTTCGCGAAGGCCAGTACGTCGGCGACCGTCGACGAGATGAGCCCTGCTGGTCCCGCGGAGCGCTGGAAACTCCAGACCGGGGCCAGCTGGTCCGGCTTGACGTGTCCGACGGCGGTCCGGTGCATGAGGGCCTCTTCGGGCAGCGTGACCGTGTGCTCCAGCTCGAGCGGCTCGATGATCCGCTCCCGCAGCACCTGGTCCCAGGTCTTGCCGGTGAGCTTCTCGATCACTCGCCCGGCCAGTGAGAAGCCGGAGTTGCAGTAGGACCACGTCGCGCCGAGCGGATGGTTCTGGCTGACGTTGGCCAGCAGTTCGACGTACTTCTCCAGGCAGTCGTCACCACGTCCGGTGTCCTCGAACACATCACCGTCGATGCCACTCGTGTGGGTGAGCAGGTGCCGCATGGTGACCTGCTTGGTGACATCCGGATCACTCAACTGCAGCTCGGGCAGTACGGCGACCACGGGCGCGTCCAGGTCGAGTAGTCCCTCCTCGACGAGCTGCATCACCAGAGTGGTCGTCCAGACCTTTGTGATCGACCCGATCTGGAACAGCGAATCGCTGGTGACCTCAACACCGGTCTTGACGTTGAGTACGCCGGTCGCTGCCTGCACCAGCTCGTCGCCACGGAGGATTCCGAGCGTTGCGCCAGTCACGCCGTGCTTGGCGGCCAGTGTGGTCAGCCTGCGTTGCCAGTGCGCCGCGTCGATCCGCGGACGGCGCGGTCCGGCCGCACTACCGGCGTACTGCTCGACCCACTCGAGCACTCGGCGGTTGAAGTCGAGGCGGTGCGATGGCTTGCCCTGCACGATGAAGAGGTGGTCCGCCCCCGGGTAGAGCACCAGCTGCGCGGGCACACCGCGCTCCCGGAGTGCGGTGTGCCATTGCTGCGCCTGCCCGAGCGGACAGCGGCGGTCGGCGTCACCATGGATGATCAGCGTCGGCGTCTGGACCTGATCGATCTGGGTCATCGGTGACATCGCCTGCAAGTCATTGCCGGCCAGCTCGAAGGCGGCCAGGTAGTGAGCGACGTCAGAGGTGCCCGTCATGCTGGTGAGGTCGCTGATCACCCCACCGGTGACCGCTGCGGCGAACCTGTTGTCCCGGCTGGTCAGGTAGCAGGTCATGAACCCGCCGTAGCTGTAGCCGGCCACAGCGAGCCTCTCCGGATCAGCGATGCCTTCGGCAACCAACTGGTCGATCGGCTCGAGGAAGTCTTTGCTGTCGGACGTCCCCCAACCACCGACCACACCGGTGAAGAAGTCCTCGCCGTAGCCGTCGCTGCCGCGTGGGTTCACCAGGAGCACGCTCCAGCCGCGGGCGACCAGCTCCTGGTGATAGCCGTGCACCTCGTCGGCCCCAGCGCTCCACGCGCCGTGCGGACCACCATGGATGTCCAGCAGCAACGGCTGCGCTCCTGTCGCAGCAGGGTCCCGGATCAGCCAGGCCGCAACCACAGTCCCGTCCGAGATGGTGAACTCGCGCTCGACTCGACGGAAGTGCTCCACGTCCTTGAGCTTCTCGCCGTACGACGTCCGCGTGCTGCTCGCACCGGTCTCCAGGTCGATGGCGACGACTTCGCCGTACGACGTCTCGGTGGTCAGCATGGTGGTCGCGATTCCGCCCGCCACGCTCAGACCGGAGATGTTGTGGCCCGCCTCGCCCAGGACTCGGGCGGGGGAGCCGCCAGCCACCGGTACGGCGTACAGGTGGGTGCAGCCGCGGTCGCGTGCGCAGAACAGGACGGTGTTGCCCTCGTCGGTCAGTACGGGGTGACCGCCCGGGTACGCCGGTCCACCGACCATCACGTTGCGGTCGAAGGACTCCGCCAGCTCGGTCACCGCTCCGGATGCCAAGTCCAGCCGCAGCAGGCGGCTGTGTCCCACTGGTCCGTGCAAGTTGCCGACCAGCAGCAGGGACTCGCCATCGGCCGTCCAGCCGGACGCTGCGACCTGTCCGTCGGCCAGACCGACCAGGTGGGGCGTGGCCTTCGCATCGGACGCGTCCAGCACGTACGCCGGTGCTTTTGCGGTCAGATCTGCATCTGCCGCGGTAGCTGCGCCGAACGCCAGCTTGGTGCCGTCAGGTGACCAGGCTGGGTCCCCGGCATGCCAGTCACCCTCAGTTGCCTGTCGGACCTGCTTCGAGGCGACCTCCAGCACGTGGATGTGCTTGCGGACGGTCTTCAACCAGCCAGCGCCGTCGGACTGGTAGTCCAACCGGTCGGTGACGATCGGTGCGTCATCGCTGCCGCCTTCGGCCGGAGCAGTGTCGACCGGTGCGCTGAAGGCGACCCGCGTACCGTCCGGACTCCACTTCGGTGCACCAGCACCCAGAGGGAGCGTCGTGAGCTGCTCAGGCTCACCACCGTCGCTGGGGAGCACCCACAGCTGCGCTGGCCCGTCCTTGGCCCGCAGGAACGCCAGCTTGCTGCCGTCCGGTGACCAGACCGGCGATCTGTCGCCGTCGGACCGTGTCAGCTGCCGTGGCTCGCCACCTGCCGCCGGGACCCGCCAGAGGTTCCGCAGGTCGCGGTCGGCCTTCAGGTCGGTGGTCCGCAGGACGTACGCGATCTGGCTGCCGTCAGGTGACAGCGCGGGCTCCTCCGGTACGGCGAGCTCGGCCAGGTCGTCGATGCGCAGACGTCGGGTCACGAAGTCCTCCTCAGATGCGGCAGCTGCCTCAGCCGATGCTAGGGCGCGCCACCACGCCCTGCACTTGTCGGATTCGACGAGTGATCGAGCCCGATTGGTCCAGCCAGACGAACCGGCCCGCTGAGGCTCGATCTGTCCGGCGGATCGGGAACATCCCGGCAGGACTTACCCTTGAGAGTGTTATGACCTCTTTGCGCCCTCGTGCGGTCTACCTCGATCACGCTGCGACGACTCCGATGCTGCCCGCAGCAATCGAGGCGATGGCTGCGCACCTGGGGCGCACCGGGAACGCGTCGTCGCTGCACGGCGCCGGCCGGGCCGCCCGCCGTACGGTCGAGGAGTCGCGGGAGACGATCGCCGCCGCGCTGGGGGCGCAGCCGAGCGAGGTGGTCTTCACCTCTGGTGGGACCGAGGCGGACAACCTGGCCCTCAAGGGGCTGTGGTGGGCACGCTTGTCCGAGGACCCGCGCCGCCGCCGGATCCTGCTGAGCGGGATCGAGCACCACGCCGTCCTGGACCCAGCGGTCTGGCTGGCTGAGCATGAGGGTGCGCAGATCGAGTGGCTGCCGGTCGACGAGCTCGGTCGGGTCCGGCCGGACGACGTACGGCGGGCTATCGAGTCCGCGCCGGAGACGGTGTCCTTCGTCACGGTGATGATGGCCAACAACGAGGTCGGCACGCTCCAGCCCATCCAGGAGGTTGCTGCGCTGGCTGCCGAGTGGGGGATCCCCGTGCACACCGACGCCGTCCAGGCGATCGGGCAGGTGCCGGTGGACTTCGCTGCGCTGGGTGTTGACGCACTGACCGTCTCTGCGCACAAGCTGGGCGGCCCGTACGGCGTGGGCGCGTTGGTGGTGCACAAGGAGACCAAGCTGACCCCGGTGCAGCACGGTGGCGGTCAGGAGCGCGATGTGCGCTCCGGCACGCTGGATGCGCCGGCCATTGCCGGGTTCGCAGTCGCTGTGGAGCACTCGATCAAGGACCAGCCGCTGGAGTCCGCCCGGCTGACCGGACTGCGGGACACGCTGATCAAAGGTGTCCTGGAGACTGTCGACGGCGCGCAACTGTCGGGTGACCCGGTACGGCGCTTGCCGGGTAACGCACACTTGTCGTTCAGTGGCTGTGAGGGCGACTCGCTCTTGCTGCTGCTCGACGCACGTGGGATCGAGGTCTCGACCGGTTCCGCCTGCAACGCCGGGGTCGCCGAGCCGAGCCACGTGCTGCTGGCCATGGGGTACGACGATCAGCGTGCGCGCGGGTCGCTGCGCTTCACCTTGGGACACACGTCGAGTCAGGCCGACATCGACGCCGTACTGGAGAACATCGGACCGGTAGTGGAGCGGGCGCAGTCCGCCGGTCTGCAGAACGTGGGAAGGAACAGCTGATGCGGGTACTCGCAGCCATGTCCGGCGGAGTGGACTCCGCCGTCGCGGCGGCGCGGATGGCCGAAGCCGGGCACGACGTCGTCGGAGTGCACCTGGCACTGAGCCGCAACCCGCAGTCGTACCGGACCGGTGCGCGTGGGTGCTGCACCATCGAGGACTCCCGGGACGCACGCCGGGCCGCGGACGTGATCGGTATCCCCTTCTACATCTGGGACCTGGCTGAGCGGTTCCACGCCGACGTGGTCGAGGACTTCGTCGCCGAGTACGCCGCGGGCCGCACACCGAACCCCTGCCTGCGCTGCAACGAGAAGGTCAAGTTCAGCGCAGTTCTGGAGCGGGCGCTCGCACTGGACTTCGACGCGGTCGTGACCGGCCACTACGCGCGCATCGTCGACACTCCGGACGGTCGCGAGCTGCACCGCGCCGTGGACCCGGCCAAGGACCAGTCGTACGTGCTGGGCGTCCTCACGCAGCAGCAGTTGGCCCATGCGTTCTTCCCGCTCGGTGACACGGTCAAGACCGAGATCCGCGAGGAGGCCGCCCGCCGCGGGCTGGCAGTGGCGGACAAGCCGGACAGCCACGACATCTGCTTCATTGCCGACGGCAACACTGCGGGCTTCCTCAGCAAGCACCTGGGGGAGGCGCCGGGGGACATCGTCGACGCGCAGGGCAACAAGCTCGGCGACCACAGCGGTACCCATGGCTTCACTGTCGGCCAGCGCAAGGGCTTGCAGATCGGTACGCCGGCCGCGGACGGCAAGCCGCGGTTCGTCCTGGACATCAGCCCGGTGGACCGCACAGTCACAGTCGGATCGCGTGAAGAGCTCGCAGTGACTGGACTGACCGCTTCGAAGCCGCGCTGGTGCGGCCCGATGCCGACGTCCGAGCTGCAGGTGACCGCGCAGCTGCGTGCCCACGGCGAGGAGATCGCAGTGACCGCACGTCTCGAGGGAGACCAGGTCCTGGTCGACTTCACCAAGCCGGCCTCCGCAGTAGCCCCCGGCCAGGCAGTGGTCCTGTACGACGGCACCCGCGTCATCGGCTCCGCCACCATCGACACGGTCAACCGTGTAGCGGCCCAGCACGCGTGACGACAACAGGGCTCGGCTCACTGCCGGGCGACGACATGCGCGAGTGGACCAAGGTCCTGCTCGAAGCGGTCGACATCCCGTTCCTGCCAGAGCTCCCGGCACGCCCGTACGGCGACATGCTGAGCAGGGCGATCGCTCTGGTGACTGAGCTCGCTGCGGACCTGCAGCCGGCCGGGTGGCGGCTGACCGGGGGTGGCGACGCGACTGCGAGTCTGGACCAGCGCAGGGCGCGTGCGCTGCTGCGGGAAGACCTGGACGTGCTGGAGGAGTACGCGGACGGCTATGTGGGTCCGCTGAAGGTCCAGGTCACCGGTCCGTGGACGCTGGCCGCGACAGTGGAACGACCACGCGGTGACAAGGTGCTGGCCGACCACGGTGCCCGGCGTGATCTCGCACAGGCATTGGCGTACGGCGTTGAGCTGCATCTGGCTGAGATTCGCAAACGCCTGCCCGGCGCGGACGTCGTACTGCAAGTGGATGAGCCGGCGCTGCCCGCCGTACTGGCTGGAGCCATCCCGACCGCATCTGGCTGGGGAAAGCACCGGTCCATCGACGGTCCGGGCGCTGTTGAGCTGCTGAGCCTCCTCACGAGCGCTGCGCCCACCATGGTGCACTGCTGCGCGGCCCGGCCACCGATCGAGGTGTTCACCAAGTCCGGTGCAGCTGGAATCGCCGTGGACATCTCGCTGCTCAATTCACCTGGCTGGGAGCAGCTGGGGATCGCTGTCGAGGCCGGTTCGACCATCTACGCCGGCCTCGTGCCCACCACCGGCCCCCTGCCGAACCAGGAGCAGGCCGCAGCCCCGCTGATCCGCCGCTGGCGCGAACTGGGCCTCGACCCGGAGCTGATGAAGAAGGTAGTCATCACCCCCGCCTGCGGCCTAGCCGCCTCCCCCTC
>NZ_SMKA01000075.1 GCF_004348455.1 Kribbella albertanoniae | reverse complement strand
GTCCCCACCCTGCCGGACCCGACCGTCACGGTCACCGAGAAGCCGGTCCCGAACCTGGTCCGCCTCCAGAAGAACGAGATCTACACGGCCGGCAAGCTGGCTGCGGCCGGCTGCAAGGAACCGTCGATCAAGCCGACCACGCAGTCGGCGATTCTTGAGTACTACCAGGCGATGCTGCCGTGCCTCGACAAGGCGTGGGCGCCGCTGGTGAAGAAGGCGAAGTACGAGTTCCGCTCGCCCAAGGTCGTGCTGGCGACCAAGAAGGCGCCGGCGTCGTCCTGCACCGGCGACATCGGCACGACGTACTACTGCCCTGCGGACGAGACGATCGCCATCGACTGGCAGGACGATCTCGACCGCTACAAGGAGCGGCCGCTCGACGCCCGGATGTGGATGATGAGCACGATGGCGCACGAGTACGGCCACCACATCCAGGAGCTGACCGAGATGCTCACCGCAGCCTGGTCCGAGGAGGGCTGGGAGAAGAACCCCGGCAAGAAGCTCGAGTGGAGCCGCCGGACCGAGCTCCAGGCCAGCTGCTTCGGCGCCGCCTTCCTCGGCGCGAACAAGGCGACCTTCGGCATCACCGGTAACCGGCTGAGGCTCTGGGAGTTCCAGACCAAGCACAGCGGTGACGAGTACGACCCGAAGAAGGTCCGCGACCATGGTTCCCGCGCGAGCCAGTGGTTCTGGGAAGGACCCGCGTTCAAGTCCGGCAACCCCGCTTCCTGCAACACGTTCACAGCCTCGGCCAAACGCGTCAGTTGAGTTTTAGTTTGAAGCCTTCGTGGGATTGTTCGAAGCCTAGGTTCGTGTAGAAGCGGTGGGCTTCGGTTCGGGATTTGTCCGACGTCAGCTGGACCAGGGTGGCGCCTCGGTTGCGGGATTCTTCGATGGCCCAGTGGATGAGCGTCGTACCGAGGCCGGTGCCGCGGGCGGGGGCGGCGACGCGGACGGCTTCGATGAGGCCTCGGCAGGAGCCTCGGCGGGACAGGCCGGGGATGATGGTGAGCTGCAGGGTGCCGACGGTCTCGTTGTTGCGTTCGGCAACTACCAGGAGCTGGTTCGGGTCGGCGTCGATGTCGGCGAAGGCCTTCAGGTATGGCGTCGGGTCGTCGAGGGACTCGCGGCTGGTGCCTAGCTGGTCGTCGGCGAGCATGGTGACGATGGCGGGGACGTCGGCGGAGGTGGCGCGGCGGATGATCAGATCGGCGGTCATGCCGCCCAGTTTATGCAGAGACCTTTTCGTTGTGATCCAACGATTACACGGATGTGATCACCGTTTGCCCTAGGCAACCAGGGGAACGGGTGATAGTAGAAACCTCCGCACATCGGAAGGGTAATCCCATGAGTCCGTTAGCGATTGACTTCACTGGGCCGTTCGAGGACGCGTTCAGCAAGCTGCTCGGGTTCATTCCGAACCTGCTCGGCGGCTTGGTCATCCTGGTGATCGGGTACTTCGTCGCCAAAGTGCTCGGCAAACTGGTCGGGAAGCTGCTCGGCAAGGTCGGGTTCGACCAATGGATGGAGCGGGCCGGTGTCTCCGGTGTGCTGCAGCGGTCCGGCACGGGGCTGACCGCTTCGGCGGTGCTGGGCAAGGTCGTGTTCTGGTTCGTGTTCCTGATCAGCTTCACGATGTTCGCGTCCGCGCTCGGCGTGCCGGAGATCTCGGCGTTCATGAGCACGATGCTCGGCTACATTCCGCGGATCTTCGCCGCGATCGTGATCCTGTGCCTGGCCGCGCTGTTCGCGAACTTCCTGGCCGCGATCATCCGTGGCGCGACCGGCAACGAAACCCTGGCCAAGGTCGGCAGGTACGCGATCCTCGTGTACGCCGCCTTCGCCGCGCTCACGCAGTTGGGGATCGCGGTCCAGCTGACCGGCAACACGCTGCTGATCGTGCTCGCCGGTGCGTCCCTCGCACTCGGCCTGGCGTTCGGTCTCGGTGGCCGGGAGATGGCCGCCCGGGCGTTGACCAACATGTTCTCCCGCGACAACATCCAGAAGCCGATGCCGTCGGACAACGGGATGAACGCCCAGCAGTACCAGGCGCCGCCGGCCGATCCGCAGTACCCGGCCACTCACGGTGCGCCTCAGAACGGTGGCTACTCCAACGGAACACCGCCGCAGAGCGGCAACTGGCAGTAGGTGACCTTGTAGGGCGGGCGGCAGCTTCATCGAGGCTGCCGCCCATTGCCACGCCTACTTCTTCGCTTCAGCGTCCTTGTCCGGACCGGCGCTGCGCACGTCCTCGACCTTGGTGAGGGCCTCGCGGAGGTCGCCGAGCCACGTGTCGGCATGCTGCGACACCAGTTTCACGCACCAGCCCAGCGCGTCGCTGCGCGAGCGAGCCACCCCGGCTTCAACGAGCGTGTCGAGCACCTGACGCTCGGGCTGCCGCAGCCGGGTCATCACCGGCGCGGACAGCGAGGTGAAGACCTTGCGGGTCGCACCGCAGTCGACACCCCAGGCGACCTTGCGCCGGGTGGCGTGCTCGAGCTCGCGCGCGATCTCGATCCGGCGCTCCCGGGTGTCCTCGCGGAACTGCTTGATCCGGCCCTCTTCGGCGGCGGACCGTTCGGCGGCGCTCACGTCGCCGCCCTGCTCAGGAGCCTTCAGCGTGCCGACGATCAGGATCTCGTCCCGGTCGATGGTCAGCTCCGGCTCGCCCTCGAACCACTCGCCGGGCAGGCGGCCGGTGACCCAGCCGCGGACCCGTTCGGTATCAGTCTTTGTACTCATGTAATCATGATTACACCCTTGCCCAAACGCAGTTCAACCAGGAGTGGAGGGGGATTTCAAGCAAGCTGGCGCGCTGCCGAGGGCGCACCGACCCTTGGGCGCATGACCTGCGTACCTAAGAACGGGTAGTAGTCGGATCCCGGCGCCCGCCGCCCGCCTGAGCCAGGCCGGGAAGCGGCGCGAATCCGCACCACTACCCGTTCTTCGGTACGGCGCCTACGCGGCAGGGGAGGTCGCGTAGGCGGATCTGAGTGTCAGGTGAGCGTCTGCGGGCGCATTGGTGTGGTCGAGGCCCAGCAGAGCCGCACCAACCACTGGCGGTACGTCGATGACTCGGGCTACCGCCTTGGGCGCGGCGGCGTTGAGTAGCCGGATCACGGTCTCCATCAGCAGGGGGTGGCCTGCCGTCAGGACACCGCCGCCCAGGATGACGTCCGTGGGCTCGTCCAGGATGTCGAGCCGCCGCATGGCGACGACGGCCATGGTGACGATCTCTTCGGCCTGGTGCTGGACGACCTCGCGGGCCACGGCGTCACCGGCCGCCGCTGCCTGGAAGAGGATGGGCCCTGCTTCGAGGCGGCGGTTGTAGGGGATGTCGCCGAGATGGAGTGCCTCGATGAGCGCGGGGACGGACTTGACGCCGTAGTGCGCCGGGAGGGCTGTCTCCAGCGCCGAGAAGGGGCCACGGCCGTCGTCGGAGCGGGCGGCGGCGGCGAAGGCTTCTTCGGCCAGTTGTGCGCCGCCTCCCCAGTCGCCGGAGATTCTTCCGACCGCAGGGAAGCGCGCAGTACGGCCGTCTGGCAGGAGGCCGGCGCAGTTGATGCCGGCCCCGCAGACGACCGCTACGCCCCGGGGCTCGTCCACACCGGAGCGCAGTAGAGCGAAGGTGTCGTTGGTGACGTAGACCGACTCGGCCCAGCCGAAGCTCTCGAACGCTGCGCTCAGCCGCTCCTCCTCGATCGGGAGGTCGGCGTTGGCCAGACAGGCGGAGATCTGCTGCACCAGTGGGCGGTCTCCGAAGCGCAGACCGGCTGCGGCGGCTGCAGCCCGCACCAGCGGCTCCAGACCGGCCACGGCTGCGTCGGCGCCGATGACGTGCGGCTCGAAACCGCCGCCGCGTGCTGTCCCGAGCACGCGGCCGTCTGCCGACACCAGAGCGACGTCGGTCTTGCTGTTGCCGGCGTCGAAGGCCAGAACGCCGCCCGGCACCAATGCGGCGCTCATCGGGCCCACGGCAGATGCTGCTTGTTGTGAGCGAGCAGCTTGTCCGTCAGTTGGTCCGCCAACGAGATCTGCCCGACCAGCGGGTGCGCCAGCAGCGCTTCGAAGACCCGCTCGCGGCCGCCCTTGATTGCCGCCTGCAGGGCCAGGTCCTCGTACGCCGTCACGTTCGCCACCAGACCGGCGTACAGGGGCTCGAGTGGGGCCAGTGCGACCGGCATGGTGCCGTCGGCACCGACGGTGGCCGGTACCTCGATCACTGCGTCGTCCGCGAGGAACGGGAACGTGCCGTCGTTCAGCGTGTTCACCACCTGGATGTCACCGGTGTCGTTGAGCAGTGACGACGCCAGGTCGACAGCGGCCTCGGAGTAGTACGCGCCGCCGCGCTGCTCGAGCAGTGCGGGCTTCTCGTCGAGCTGGGGGTCGGCGTACATCTCCAGCAGTTGGGTTTCCAACGCGGCCACCTCCGCAGCGCGCGACGGCTTGGTCAGGAGCTCCTGCACCACCTCGTCGTGCTGGTAGAAGTAGCGCAGGTAGTACGACGGTACGACACCCAGCTGCAGCAGGAGTTCCGGCGGAAGCTTCAGGTCCGCGGCCAGCTCAGCCACGTGGCCCTCGAGCAGCTTCGGCAGCATGTTCTCGCCGTTGACGCGGACTGCCCGCTCCCAGGTGAGGTGGTTCAGCCCGACGTGGTCCAGCTGCACCTCGCCCGGTGTGACTCCCAGCAGCTTGGCGAAGCGGCGCTGGAACCCGATCGCCACGTTGCACAGCCCGACCGCCTTGTGGCCGTGCGACAGCAGCGCCCGGGTCACGATACCGACCGGGTTGGTGAAGTCGATGATCCACGCGTTCGGGTTGGTACGGCGTACTCGCTCGGCGATGTCCAGCACCACCGGCACCGTCCGCAGCGCCTTGGCGAGCCCGCCGGCGCCGGTCGTCTCCTGACCGACACAACCGCATTCCAGCGGCCAGGTCTCGTCCTCCTGACGAGCCGCCTGCCCGCCGACGCGCAGCTGCAGCAGTACGGCGTCCGCACCGTCGATCCCGGCGTCGATGTCGGTGGTGGTGACGACGCGACCGGGGTGACCTTGTTTCGCGAAGATGCGCTCGGCCAGCCCGCCGACCAGTTCCAGGCGGTCCTTGGCCGGGTCGACCAGGACCAGCTCGGTCACCGGCAGCGTGTCACGCAGCCGGGCGAAACCGTCGACGAGTTCGGGAGTGTAGGTGGATCCGCCGCCTACGACTGTGAGTTTCAACCTTTGACCCCTGTGAGTGTGACGCCTTCGATGAAGGCTTTCTGCGCGAAGAAGAACAAGATGATCACCGGGGCCATCACGAGGAGAGTGGCGGCCATGGTGAGGTTCCAGTTGGTGTGGTGGGCGCCCTTGAAGGACTCCAGGCCGTAGCTCAGCGTCCAGGCGGCCGGGTTCTCACTGGCGTAGATCTGTGGGCCGAAGTAGTCGTTCCAGCAGTAGAAGAACTGGAACAGCGCGACTGCGGCGATGGCCGGCCGGGCCATCGGCAGGACGATCCGGATCAGCGCCTTGAACTCGCCGCAGCCGTCCACCTTGGCGGCGTCGACGTAGTCCTTCGGGATCGTCAGCAGGAACTGGCGGAGCAGGAAGATCGAGAACGCGTCGGTGAAGGCCATCGGGATGATCAGCGGCCACAGCGTCCCGGACAGGTGCAGTTCCTTGGCCCAGAACAGGTACATCGGCACGATCACGACCTGCGGCGGGAGCATCATCGTGGCGATCACGAGCATCAGGGCGAAGTTGCGGCCGCGGAACTTGAAGCGGGCCAGCGCGTAGGCGACCGGGATACTCGAGACCAGGGTGAGCGTCGTACCGAGAACGGCGTACAGCAAGGTGTTCTTCCACCAGGTCAGGAAGCCCGGGGTGTTCCAGACCGTCTTCAGGTTCTCCCAGTGCCAGCTGTCCGGCCACAGGTCCCGGGTGAGGGCCTGCTGGTCGCTCATCAGCGCGGTCAGCGCGACGAACACGAACGGGAGCACGAAGAACAGCGCGGCCGCGATGGCCAGCGAGTGCACCGCAACCCAGTGCAGGAACCGGGTACGGCGTGCCTCGCGGTTGGCGGCGCTGATCGCGACCGGCGAGGTCAGGGTGGTGCTTGTCATGACTAGACCCCTTTCAGTCCGACAGGAAGCCGCTGCGGCGGCGCATCAGGATGGCGGTGAAGACCATGGCCAGCGCGAACAGGACGAGCGCGACCACCGAGGCGCCACCGGTGTCGAACCGCTGGAAGCCGAGGTTGTAGACGAGCTGGGGAAGCGTCAGCGTGGACTTCTCCGGGTAGCCGGGCTCGAACTGTTGCCCCGAGCCACCGATCACACCGCTCGCGACTTTCCCGGCCACCAGGGGTTGGGTGTAGTACTGCATGGTCTGGATGACGCCGGTGACCACCGCGAACAGCACGATCGGCGAGATGTTCGGCAGCGTGACGAACCAGAACCGCTGCCACGCCCCGGCGCCGTCCAGCGACGCCGCTTCGTACTGCTCCTGCGGTACGTCGAGCAGCGACGCCATGAAGATCACCATCAGATCGCCGATACCCCACAGCGCCAGCAGCGTCAGCGCGGGTTTCGACCAGGTCGGGTCGTTGAACCAGCCGGGCTGCGGGAGCCCGATCGCACCGAGGATGTTGTTCACCGGACCCGTGCCCGGGTTGAGCAGGAACGCGAACGCCATCGTGGCCGCGACCGGCGGCGCCAGGTAGGGCAGGTAGAAGGCGGTGCGGAAGAATCCCGCACCGGTCTTCACCTTCGTGATCAGCATCCCGATCCCGAGCCCGAACAGCACTCGCAGCGAGACCATCACGATCACGAGCCAGAGCGTGTTCCGCAGGGCCGGCCAGAAGAACGGGTAGTCCGTGAAGACGTAACTCCAGTTCTTCAGCCCGGTCCAGGTCGGGGCGGTGAACCCGTCGTACTTCATGAAGCTGAAGTAGACGGTCGAGATCAGCGGGTAGAGGAAGAAGACGCTGACCCCGATCAGCCAGGGCGACAGGAAGGCGACGTTCCGCAGCGCTTCCCGACGATGCATGCGGCGCAGTCCGGGTGACGTCATTTGACCTGAGCCAGATCCTTGTCGATCTGCTCGTCGGTCTTCTTCAGACCGGCGGCCAGGTCCGGCACCTTGCCGGCCTCGTGCTGGAAGGCGAAGTCCTGGAACGTGAGCTGGTAGGCGCCGCCGTTCGGGCTGGCCGGCGTGGTGTTGCTCTTCGGGTGCTGCGCGATCTCCAGGAAGGTCTTGAAACCCTCGTCGACCTTGAGGTTCGGCGACTTCAGCGCGTCCAGCGTCGACGGTACGTTGTGGATGCCGTTGGAGAAGTTCACCACGGCCTCGGTGTCGGTGGTCATGTACTTGACCAGCTCCCAGGCGGCGTTCTGCTTGGTGCTGGGGCTCGCGATCCCGATGATGGTGCCGGCCAGGTAGCCCTTGCCGTAGCTGTCGGCCTGGTCGTCCGGGACCGGGAACGGCGCGACGCCGATGTCGAACTTGACCCCGGCCTCCTTGGCCATCCCGAGCCGCCACTCACCGTCGATCGACATCACCGTCTGGCCGGTGTGGAACGGGTTCTTGGCGCCCCACTCGTCGCCGAAGGTGGCGCGGTACTTCTCCAGCTTGGCGTAGCCGCCGAGCGAGTCGACCAGGTTCTTCTGCCACTTCAGCATGCTCGCGAACGCCGGGTCGGCGGCCAGGTTCGACTTGCCCTCGGGCGTCAGGTACGTCGGGTTCCACTGCGCGGCGAAGTGCGAGGTGGTCGACTCGTAGCCGTGGAAGTTCGGCATGAAGCCGAGCTGGGAGTAGGTGTCACCCTTCTCCTTGGTCAGCTGCTTGGCGATCTTGTCGAACTCGGACATCGTCTTCGGCGGCGCGGTGATCCCGGCGGCCTTGAAGGCGTCCTTGTTGTAGTACAGGCCGTAGGCGTCGTTCAGCAGCGGCAGGGCGCAGCGCTTGCCCTGGTACTGCGTGTAGTCCTGCAGCGCCTTCGGGAAGGTCTTGTCCATGTCGATCCCGGACTTGTCCAGGAACGGCTTCAGGTCCGCGAACACGTTCGACGTACAGAACGTGCCGACGTTGTCGGTGGTGAACGACGAGACGACGTCGGGGGAGTTCGGTCCGCCGGCCCGCAGTGCCTGCTTGATCTTGTCGTCGTTGATGTTGCCGACGACCTTCACCTTGATGTTCGGATGCTTCGCCTCGAACGCCTTGATGTTGGCGGTGATCGCGGCGGCTTCGCTGGGTGCGCTCCAGCCGTGCCAGAACGTGATGGTCACGTCCTTGGTGACGTCGTCGTTCGCCTTCGGGGCTTCCGACGTACCGGTGCAGGCGGTGGCGAGCAGTGCCACTGCAGCAGTGCCGATGACGGCACGATTCAGGCGTTGCATCCGTTTGACTCCTAGGAAATGGGTGGAGAACTAGCGGTGTCGAAGATTTCGTCGCGGGTGGCGCTCAGGGCGGACTGCAGGGCACCCGACAGCACGGGATCGAGGGGGATCGCGGTCATCAGCAACCGCGGCCTTGGTACGGCGAGGTCCGCCAGCTCGTCCTGGATCAGGCCGCGCAGGCGTTCGCCGCCGGCGGTGATGACACCACCGGCGAGCACGATCAGTTCGGGGTCGACGACCGCGACGATCGCGGCCAGACCGACGGCGAGTCGATGGGCGAATTCGGACAGCACCGCGTCACCGGCTCCTGGGGTTGCCAGTGCGGCCGTGATCGCGGATTCCGGCGTACGGGCCTTGAGGCCGTGCGCGCGGGCGAGGGCCAGGACGGGTTCGCCACCGGCCAGTTCTTGGAAGCCGCCGGCGTTGTTCCGGCCGACGTTGCGGACGAGCGGCGTACCGGGCAGTGGCAGGAAGGCGACCTCGCCGGCGCCGCCGGTGGCACCGCGGTGCAGGCGGCCGTTGACCACGATCGCCGCACCGATGCCCTCCTCGCCCCAGAGCAGGACGAAGTTCTCGCTCTCCTTGGCGTGCCCGATCTGCCGCTCGGCGACCGCGGCCAGGTTGACGTCGTTCTCGACCTCGAGCGGTACGGCGATCGCCGCGGCCAGCTCCTCGAGCAGATGCGGGGCATGCCAGCCGGGCAGGTGCGTCGCGTACCGCAGGCGGCCGGTCGTCGGGTCGAAACCACCCGGCGTGCCGATCGAGACGCGGTGCAGGTTCGCCCGGTTCAGACCGGCCTCGCCGGCTGCGCCCTCGATCGCCTTAATCACCCGCTCGACCGTGCCTTTGGCACTGCGGCCGGGGGTGGGCAGCTCGTAGCGGCCGACCACCTTGCCGGTCAGGTCGGCGACCGCCGAGCGGATCCGGGTCGGGGTGACGTCGAGGCCCGCGACGTACGCGGCGTTGCCGTTGATCTCGTACAGCTGGGCGTTCGGTCCCGGCCGGCCGGCGGTGGTACCGCTGGCGCGGACGAGGTTGGCCGCTTCCAGGCGAGCAAGCAGCTGGGAAGCGGTCGGCTTGGACAGTCCGGTCAAGTGGCCGAGCGTGGTCCGGGACAGCGGCCCTTGGGAGAGCAGCAGGTCCAGGGCGGCCCGGTCGTTCATCGCGCGGAGCAGGCGGGGGGTTCCAGGTGTTGTTGCCATGGGCTAACCCTGCCTCCCTCTGCCGGTCTCGTGGTGTCGGCTCGCTGCGTGGGACGCAGCCAAGTCAACTGTTAGGAAACTTTCCTATTATCGCGAGACCGTACGGTGATCGGCCTTCGCTGTCAATCACTCCGGATCAGTTAGGGTTACCTAATATGTCGACTGGACAGCTGTTGAGGCGGGCGGTACGGCGGCATCGGGGGCGGATGAGCCTTGGTGTGCTGCTGATGTCGCTACATCAAGCGACCGAGGCAGCCGTTCCGGTGACGATCGGGGTGTTCGTCGACAAGGCAGTGGCTACTGGGGATGTAGAGCCGCTGATCTGGTGCGTGCTGATGCTTGCGGCCCTGTTTGCCGTGCTGTCCAATGCCTGGAAGCTCGGAGCGCGGTTGATTGTCCGCGCGATCGAGTACGAGACGCACCAGTTGCGGCTGGAGATCGCCCGGCGCGTTCTCGACCCCCGAGGACAGCGGACCGGGTTGCGTTCGGGGGAACTGCTGTCGATCGCCACATCCGACGCTGAGAAGACCGCACTGGTGATGCGGGCCGTTTCGATCGGCTGTGCGGCTTCCACGGCGTTGATCGTCGCCTCGGTGTCCCTGCTACTGGTCGATGTGCCGCTCGGGATCGGCGTACTGATCGGCGTACCGCTGCTGGTGCTGGGCATTCAGGCCCTCTCGCCGCTGCTGACCCGCCATACGTCGACTCAGCAGGAGGCGGTTGCTCAGACGACCGCACTGGCCACTGACCTGGTTGGCGGGCTGCGGACGCTGCGAGGGATCGGTGCGCAGCACAACGCGGCTGCTCGCTACCGCCAGTCCAGCCAAACGACGCTGCGAGCCACACTGCGTGCAGTGTCGACGGCTGGTCTGCAGGACGGTGTCAGTACGGCGCTCAGTGGGCTGCTGCTCGCAGCAGTGGCTGGTGTCTCCGGCTGGTTCGCACTGAACGGGCGGATCAGCATCGGCGAGCTGATTGCGGTGGTCGGGCTGGCGCAGTTCATCGCCGAGCCCGTTGGCACGCTCGGCTACGCCAGTCAGGTGTTGGCGACCGCCCGTGCATCCGCCGGCCGACTGGCGTCGGTCCTGTCCTCACCGCCACTCGTAGCGACCGGTACGGCGACTGCCGTGGACCCTGCCAAGCCGCTGCTGCAGCTGGAACGCGTGTCCTACAAGACGTTGGTGGATGTTGATCTGACTCTGCTGGCCGGTGAGACCGTGGGAGTGCTCTGCTACGACCCGCGTGACGCGGACGCGTTGCTGGCGGTCGTTGGCGGGCGAGCCTCGGAGTACACCGGTGCGGTCCGGGTTGGCGGCGTACCGATCGATGAGCTGGATATCGACGCTCTGCGCGACACAGTCCTGCTGGAGCAGCACGACACTGACCTGTTCGAAGGCACACTGCGCAGCAACCTGCTGGTCGAGTCGCCGTCCTTGGAGCGCGTGATGACTGCAGCCGGGGCTGCTGACCTCATTGACGAGCTGGACCGGCCGCTGGCCGACCGTGGCCAGGCACTGTCTGGCGGGCAACGCCAGCGGCTCGGTCTGGCCCGCGCACTGCTCGCTTCGCCGCCACTGCTCGTCCTGCACGACCCCAGTACGGCGGTCGACGCGGTCACCGAGGAGTTGCTCGCGGAAGGGCTGGCGGAGGTCCGGTCCGGACTGACCACGCTGGTGCTGACCAGTAGCCCGGCACTGCTCGGGAAGATGGATCGCGTCGTGGTGCTGGCTGATGGGGTCGTCGTGACCGAGGGCCTCCATGCCGAGCTCGCCGAGTCGGACGCGGCGTACCAGGAAGCGGTGCTCCGATGAACCTGCTGCCCGTTGCCGGCCCGCGTGCGACGTGGGCGCTGTTGTGGAGTGAGATCCGCAAGCTGCCTGGTCTGTCTATCGTCGCGGCCGTGGTGATCACCGGTGGGAGTGCGGCCGGTCTGGTCGCACCCTGGGCGCTCGGTGCGCTCGTCGACGATATCTCGAGCGGGGCGGACCGCTCTGCGATCGTGAAGGTCGTGCTGCTGATCGGCGGCGCCGCTCTGCTGGCCGGTCTGCTCACGGCGCTCGGCGTCATGCTCGTCGCGCGCGTAGGTGAGACGGTGCTGGCGCGGATCCGGGAGAAGGTGCTGGACCGCGCGCTGCAGTTGCCGGCACCCGTTCTGGACAAGGTGCGTACCGGTGACCTGCTGTCCCGCGTCGGTGACGACGTGGCGACGGTGGCGAGCGCTCTGACCGACATCGGGCCGATGCTGCTCGGTGCGG
This sequence comes from Kribbella albertanoniae, assembly GCF_004348455.1. Taxonomy (GTDB): domain Bacteria; phylum Actinomycetota; class Actinomycetes; order Propionibacteriales; family Kribbellaceae; genus Kribbella; species Kribbella albertanoniae. The sequence goes on along the minus strand of NZ_SMKA01000075.1, from coordinate 19,730 downwards.
CGCTGACGATCATCCTGACCGCGGGCGGCATGTTCGCGCTGGACTGGCGACTCGGCCTGGCCGGTCTGCTCGCGCTGCCGATGTACATCCTGGCTCTGCGCTGGTACCTGCCGCGATCGGCGCCGTACTACGCCAAGGAACGCATCGCGATGGGCGACCGGTCCGAGGCGATCATCGCGTCCCTGCGGGGCAGCGCGACCGTGCGGGCGTACCGGCTCGAGGACGTGCAGCTGGCGAAGATCGACGCGACGTCGGCGACCGCTCGCGACCTGTCGATCAAGGTGTTCCGGATCTTCAGCTTCTTCTCTTCGCGGATCAACCATGCCGAATTCGTTGGGCTGGGTGGGATTCTGGTGGCCGGGTTCTTCTTGGTGCGTGGCGATCTGGTGACCATCGGTGCGGTGACGGCGGCCGCGCTGTACTTCCATCGGCTGTTCAACCCGATCGGCGCGGTCATGATGCTGTTCGACGAGGTGCAGACGGCAGCCGCGGGCATGGCCCGGTTGGCCGGCGTACTGGAGATGGAGCAGATCTCCTCGCCGCCACCTGGTCCGGGGCCGGCCGATGCGTCGCTGGAGCTGATTGGCATCGGGCATGCGTACGACGGTCCGCTCGTGGTCGATGAGGTGTCGCTGCGACTCGAACCGGGCGAGCGGGTGGCGCTCGTGGGGGCGAGTGGTGCTGGGAAGACCACGCTGGCTGCGCTGGCGGCCGGAGTGCTTACCCCGACGGCTGGTGTGGTGAGGCTGGGCGGTGTGGACGTGCAGGCCCTCGGCGAGGATCGCACGCGTTCACAGGTGGCGCTGCTCAGCCAGGAGGTCCACGTGTTCTCCGGGGCGCTGGCTGACGACGTACGGCTTGCTCGGCTCGACGCTACCGACGGTGAGGTCGAGAGCGCGCTGGAACGCGTTGGTGCGCTGGCCTGGGTGCGCGCGCTGCCGGACGGGCTGGAGACCGTCGTGGGCGAGCAGGGGCATCAGCTGACTGGGGCACAGTCGCAGCAGCTCGCGTTCGCCCGGCTCGTACTCGCGGATCCGCCGGTCGCCGTACTGGATGAGGCGACGGCTGAGGCCGGTAGTGCTGGTGCACGCTCGTTGGAACGCGCAGCGGTGGCCGCTACCGAGGGACGCACGACGCTGATCGTGGCGCACCGGTTGACGCAGGCACAGCAGGCGGATCGGATCGTTGTGCTGGATGGCGGCCGCGTCGTCGAGTCTGGGACGCATGACGGGCTGCTGGCTGCTGGTGGTCGTTATGCGTTGCTGTGGCGCAGTTGGACTGGCTTCAAGCCTGGTGGGCCAGAAGGGCGAACGACACCAGCCAGTGCGTCGACATGAAGTCGCCGTCGGTGACAGTGGGGAGCACTGCGTCGATCTGACGGTCGGCGCCTGCTCTTAGTACTTCGGCAACGTCCGGCAGGCTCGGTGCGATCGTGCGGAGCTGCCAGGCGCGGGACAACGCCAGCCCGGAGAGGTGTGCGAGCTGGCCGTCACCGGAGTCGTCGGTGGTGGGAACTTCCAGCAGGTGTTGATGTTCTGTGGTTCCGAGGTTTGGCAGGAAGGCGTGCAGCCAGTCGGTGAACTCTGCGGCGGGCAGCACCCGGCGCATGAGCTCGGCCTCGGACAGTGCCGGCGAGAGGAAGTCCGTCCCGGACGGCTCGAAGCGGGTGTCGTACGCCGTGTCGTTCTGGAACCAGTCGACCGCGCGACTCCGGATCGCGCCGACGACCTCGCCCCGGCCGAGGTCGTCGTACGCTTCCAGCAACAGCGACAGGGCGAACGCTGAGTTCAGGTGGGCACCATGGCGGACCGGGTAGGCCTGCCGCGGTAGCCAGTCGAGCACGAGGTCGGCGATCACATCGCCGAGTGGAGCTGTCGCCTCTGCCCACTGCGTGGTGCGGGTGGCGGCGACCAGCATCGCCGCCCACGCCCAGCCGTACGGACGCTCGTACGACGGACGCTCCCGCAGGTACGCCGCCTCGGTCGCGATCGCTGCTGTGGTCAGCCGCTGGTCCAGCACCTCGATCGGCCTGGACCCGGCCTCGTCCGGTGCCAGTGCGAGCAACCGGACGAGCGACCACTGCATGTGCGCGCTGGAGTGCCAGTCGTAGGAGCCGTGGAACGCCGGGTGCAGTTTCTCCGGGGTTACGTCCACGTCCTCCGGACCACGTGAGGCATGCGCGGCGCCGTACGGGTACGGCGTCTCGAGCACCTCACAGGCGATCGCGGACCAGGCAGCGGCGTACTTCATGGGGTGTCGTCTCCTAGAAAGCGAAGAAGTACATGATGGCGATGTTGCAACCCAGCAAGGGGATCGCGGTCGGGATCTGGGCCTTGATCGGGCCGTACTGATCCTTCATCTCCAGCAGGGCCGCTGGAACCAGGTTGAAGTTCGCGGCCATCGGCGTACAGAGGGTGCCGCAGAAGCCGGCCAGCATGCCGATCGCGAAGACCACCGCCGGCGTACCGTCGAACTGCGTTACCAGCAACGGCCAGCCGACCGCAGCGGTCATCACTGGGAACGCTGCGAACGCATTGCCCATGATGATCGTGAAGACCGCCATACCGATGCAGTACAAGGCGACTGCGGCGATCAGCGAGCCCTTGGGAACCAGGTGGTCAGTGACACGGCCGACTGCCTTGCCGACACCGGAGGCGTTGAACAGCAGCCCCAGTGTGGCCAGCATCTGCGGCAGGATCGCCGCCCAGCCGATGTGCTCGAGCAAACGACGACCCTCATGCAGCGGTACGGCGGGGGAGCGTGGCCGGAGCAGCGCCATCCCAACCGCCAGTGCCAGCAGGGATGCGACGCCGAGCCCGATAATCGTGGCGGAACCGGACTGCAGCAGCAGGCTGCCGTCGCCGAGCTTCACCTTGGCCAGCCACGCGCCGAAGAGCGCAGCCACCACGGGAATGACCAGTGCGGGCAGGAACAGCTTGTTGCCGAACTTGTCAGCAAACCTCGCTCGCTCGGCCTGGGTCGTCGTACGCTCCTGGCCCTTGCCCGGGAAGCCGGAACCGGCCAGCACGGCCAGACCGATCACCGCGATGCCCAGGAGCCAGGCGGGTGCTGTTTTGTTCACCACGAAGGTGCCGTAGCCGAACGAGAGCCCGAGGACGCCCCAGAATGCCGCGCTGCCGATCCGCTTGGGGTTGGTGCGGTCGTTGAGCACCTGCAGTGCGATCAGGACGAAGAAGATCCCGCAGAGCCAGTAGAACCACTCGACCTTGATCACTTCGCCACCTCCTTGGCCTCGGCCCTGGCCTCACGCGCCAGTGCGTCCAGTTGGCGATCGAGATAGAGCAATCGGGCGCCGTGGATCAGGAGTGCGCAGATACCGGTCGGGATCGCCCAGAGCGCGATGTCGATCGCCTCCAGTTGCAGCCCGTACGTCGCGTCGACGAACCCGGTGATCAGCAGGATCGAACCGATCGCGACGAAGATGTCCTCGCCGAAGAACAGTCCGACCGTGTCCGCGCTGGCGGCGAAGCCCTTGATCTTCTCCTGGAGCTTCTCCGGCAGCTTGCCGTAGCGGCGTTCGGCGGCACCGGCCGCCATCGGGTGGATCAGCGGCCGCACAGCCTGTGCGGGACCGCCGATGCTGGTCAGGCCGAGCGCTGCCGTGCCCTGCCGGATCAGCAGGTAGATGGCCAGCAGCCGGCCGGTGGTGGCGAAGGTGAGCTTGCCGATCAGCTTGCGAGCCTGATGCTGCAGCCCGTAACGCTCGATCAGCCCGATCACGGGCAAGGTGACGATGAAGACGGTGACGGAGCGGCTACCGGCGAACCCGTCGCCGAAGGCGTTCAGGATCTTGACCGGCGACAGGCCGCCGATCAGACCGGCGACGATACCGGCCGCGGTGACGACCAGCATCGAGTTCAGCCGAAGCGCGAAACCGACGACAACCACCGCGATGGCGAGCAGAACCCACATGGTTCCTCCCAGGGACGGACCCGCTGGATGCGATTCCCGCAACCATAGGAGATTGTTGAACGATCCTGCAATAGATCATTCGAACAAGTTGCCATGTCAGTAGCCGCCCAAGCCGTTACCCGTCCCGCGCCACCACTGCTGGCCGGAGACAGGCAGCAGCGGCCCGAGACCTATGGTGCGGGGTCTCCGGCCGTCGCTTACTGTCTCCGGCCGCGACTGGTGGCGGGAGCGGGCGGGCGGTTCGCGGAGAGGTTAGGGGAGTTGCCAGTTGATCGGGGTTGCGCCCTGCTCGACCAGGAGGGCGTTGACCCGGCTGAACGGGCGGGAGCCGAAGAAGCCCCGGTCCGCGGACATCGGGCTCGGGTGCGCGCTCTCGACGTACGGGATCTTGCCGAGCATCGGCTTCAGGGTCTGCGCGTCGCGGCCCCAGAGGATGGCGACGAGCGGGCCGCCGCGGTTCACGAGCGCGTGGATCGCCTGCTCGGTGACCGACTCCCAGCCTTTGCCGCGATGCGAACCCGACTTGCTGGGCTGCACGGTGAGCACTCTGTTGAGCAGCAGGACGCCCTGCTCTGCCCACGGCGTCAGATCGCCGTTCGACGGAGCCGGTACGCCGACGTCCGCCATCAGCTCGCGGTAGATGTTCGCCAGGCTGCGCGGGATCGGCCGGACGTCCGGAGCGACCGAGAAGCTCAACCCCACCGGATGCCCCGGCGTCGGATACGGATCCTGCCCGACCACCAGCACCTTCACCTGCTGGAGCGGACTCTGGAACGCCCGCAACACGTTCTCCCCAGCCGGCAGGTACGGCCGCCCGGCCGCGATCTCCCCCCGGAGGAACTCCCCCATCCGGCTGACCGTCTCCTCGACCGGCGCCAACGCTTCCGCCCAGTCGGGCGCCACCAAATCCGTCAAAGACTTCGGGCTCACCCGCCACAGCATGTCAGCCCCCGATCACTCCCGGCACCTCGGGTGGGTGATGGCGCGGATCGTACGACGCTGTGATGTCGCTCTCCGTTCGCGTGTCGTCCAAGCCCCGGTCGGCCCACGCCAGGTACAAAGGTCACGGCCTCGCAGAGTATGAGCTGCGAGGCCTTCACATGCCCCCACCGCCCCACCTTGTGCACCGGCCAACCATCTGGACGCCGCCGAACTGGTCGATGGGTGCTCAAGGTGATGATCCGTGGCCCAACGGTAGGCGCGCTCGTCCTTGTGCACGGGTCGACCCGTCGCGAGCACCTTGAGCACCGATCAGTCACTTGCGTGCCGCGGGAATGGTTGATCCGTGCTCAAGGTGGGGAGGTGAGGGCACTTTGGGCACGGCTCGACTGTTTGCGAGGCGCGGGAGTGGTTGGTGGGTGCTCAAGGTGGGCGGGATGATCGCGGCCACTGACAGGCAGGCTGATGATGCCGCGGAGGCGCGGGGGGTCGGGCCGAGCGTAGTCTTCGTGGACGAGCGGAATGCGATCACGCGCATCGGCTCGGATCCCGCGGAAGCGCTGCCGGACAGCGGCCTGACCCGCGGTGACGAACTGCACACCCGGGGCTGACACTGGGCCCCTGCGCCGAAACGAGGACTGGTCGACGATGACCGAGAACACCACAGCCGCTGACGGCACCGCGCCGAAGACCGCGTCGCACGACTCCGTTCCGAGCGCGAAGCTGGCCGCGTTCATGAACTCGGGTTGGGCCGACTCCGAGCGGCAGGACGTGACACTGAGCCCCGCCGGCGTCTGGGCGGCGAAGCGGCGGGATGCGTTGTCGCAGGCGTTCCCGGGTGAGCGGCTTGTGATCCCGGCCGGGACGTACAAGGTGCGGTCCAACGACACCGACTACGTGTTCCGGCCGCACACCGACTACGTCTGGCTGGCCGGCGACCAGACCTCGGACGCCGTCCTGGTGCTGGAGCCGAACGGTACGACGGGCCACGACGCGGTGCTGTACTTCCGCCCGCGTTCGGACCGCAGTCAGGGGTCGGAGTTCTGGCGCGACCGCACGTACGGCGAGCTCTGGGCCGGGCGCCGCCCGTCGCTGGAGGAGACCGCCAAGGAGTTCGGCCTCGAGACCCGGCACATCGACAAGCTCGGTGACGCGCTCAAGAACGACGTACAGACTCGGGTACGGCGCGGTGAGGACTACTCGATCGCGCCTCTGCTGAGTGGTGCGCGGACCGATGACACCCGGGACCTGGAGTTGGCCACGACCCTGTCCGAGCTGCGGCTGGTGAAGGACCCGTGGGAGATCGAGCAGTTGCGTGAGGCGGTTGCGATCACCCACCGCGGCTTCTCCGACGTGCTGTCCGAGATGGACCGAGTCCGCGAGTACGGCGAGCGCTGGATCGAGGGCACGTTCTGGCGCCGGGCGCGGGCGGAGGGCAACGACGTCGGGTACACCTCGATCGCCGCAGCCGGACCGCACGCGACCACGCTGCACTGGATCGAGAACGACGGCCCGGTCGTCGACGGAACGCTGATGCTGCTCGACATGGGCGTCGAGAACCGGCAGCTCTACACCGCCGACATCACCCGGACCCTGCCGGTGAACGGCGAGTTCACGCCGCGCCAGCGTGACCTCTACCAGCTCGTCCTCGACGCGCAGAACGCCGGCATCGCGGCCCTCAAGCCCGGTGTGCCGTTCCAGTCTGGTCACCACGCCGCGATGGAGGTCATCGTGCGCGGTCTGGACGCGATGGAGCTGCTGCCGGTCTCGGCCGAGGAGGCCCTGGACCCGGCGAGTAACCTGCACCAGCGCTACACCCTGCACGGCACCAGCCACATGCTCGGCCTGGATGTCCACGACTGCGCCTCCGCCCGCGAGGAGAACTACCGCAAGGGCGACCTGCAGACCGGCTACGTCCTGACCGTCGAGCCCGGCCTCTACTTTCAGGCCGACGACCTCACCGTCCCCGAGGACCTGCGCGGGATCGGTATCCGGATCGAGGACGACATCCTGATCACCGACACCGGCGCCGAGAACCTCTCCGACGCCATGCCCCGCACCATCGAAGGCCTCCAGAACTGGATGTCCTCCTAACCCCCATCTGCCTGGTACACCCATCCGATGGTGGGTTGGCAAACCGGAATCAGGTTGGCCAACCCACCTCCCGGCGGGTCTACCCATCAGATGGGCGGTCACCGGGGAGAGGGCCGTGGCGGTCTTGGTAGGTGCCGGTGGGGGTGAGGGTTGCCATCCGGAAGATGATCTCGGTGCCTTCTTCGACGGTTTGGTGGCCGGAGTGGGCGTTCAGGCGCGCAGGTTTCGCCCGAGAGGTCCGGAGTCGGTTGTCACCAGATGCGCACCCGGTCCTCGGGCGCGAGCCAGAGGGCGTCGTCTTCCGTGGTGCCGTACGCGTCGTGGAAGGCATCGATGTTTTTCACGACTGCGTTGCAGCGGAACTCGGGCGGGGAGTGCGGGTCGATGGTGAGACGGCGGGCCGCCTCTTCGGGGCGGGTCTTGGTTGCCCAGGCGTGAGCCCAGGCGCCGAAGAACCGCTCCGCACCGGTCTTGCCGTCGATCACCGGCGACTCGGCGCCGCTGAGCGAGAGCTGGTAGGCGTGGTAGGCGATGGACAGCCCGCCGAGGTCGCCGATGTTCTCGCCGAGGGTGAGCTTGCCGTTGACGAACTGCCCCGGTGTCTCCTCCGGCGACAAGGCGTCGTACTGCGCGACGAGCTTGTCGGTGAGCGCCTCGAAGGCGGCGCGGTCCTCGTCGGTCCACCAGTCGTTCAGGTTGCCGGCGCCGTCGTACCGCGAGCCCTGGTCGTCGAACCCGTGGCCGATCTCGTGCCCGATCACGGCCCCGATCGCGCCGTAGTTGACCGCGTCGTCGGCGTCCAGGTCGAAGAACGGCGGCTGCAGGATCCCGGCCGGGAAGACGATCTCGTTCTGCCGGGGGTTGTAGTAGGCGTTCACCGTCTGCGGCGTCATCCGCCACTCGTCGCGGTCGACCGGCGTCCCGAGCTTGGCCAGCTCACGCGCGGTCTCCACCGCGACCGAGCGGCGCAGGTTGCCGAACAGGTCGCTGGGGTCGATCTCGAGCGCGCTGTAGTCCTTCCACTTGTCCGGGTAGCCGATCTTCGCCACGAAGGTGCCCAGCTTGTCGAGCGCACGACGGCGGGTCTCCGGACCCATCCAGTCCAGCCCCTCGATCCGCTGCCGGTAGGACTCGACCAGGTTGGCGACGAGCTCGACCATCCGGGACTTGGCGATCGGCGGGAAGTGCTCGGTGACATACAGCTGGCCTAGCGCCTCACCGAGCGCCGACTCGACCGCGCCGAGCCCGCGCTTCCAGCGCTCCCGCAGCTCCGGGGCGCCGGTCAGCGTCTTGCCGTAGAAGGCGAAGTTCTCGTCGACGAAGGCCTTGCTCAGCACGGTGGCGGCCGAGTGCACGATCTGCCAGCCCAGCCACTCCTTCCACTGCTCCAGCTCGATCTCCTGCAGGGCGGCCGCGGCCGCGGTCAGGAACTCCGGCTCGCGCACGACAACCTGCTCGAACGCGCTCTCCGGGACGCCGGCACCGGCCAGCCACCCGGACCAGTCGAGCCCGGAGGTGAGCTTCTCGAGCCCCGCCCGGTCGAGCTTGTTGTAGGTCTTGGTGACGTCGCGATCCTTGACCCGGTCCCAGTGGTGCGCGGCCAGCCGCGTCTCCAGCTCCAGGATCCGCTCGGCGGCCCCGGCCGGATCGGGCCGGCCGGCCAGCTCGAGCATCCGGGTGACGTGGGCGACGAACGCCGTCCGCGTCTCGGCGAAACCGTCCTCGCGGTAGTAGGACTCGTCGGGCAGGCTCAGCCCACCCTGCATCAGGTAGACGATGTGCTGGTCGGACTGCTTGGCGTCCGCGTCGACCCAGACCCGGAAGACGCCCGCGACACCCTCGAGCTCGAGCTTGCCCAGCACCTCGACCAGCTCGGCGACATCGGTGACGCCGTCGGCCAGCGCGAGCTGCCCGGCGATCGGCTCGGCACCCAGCCGCTCGATCGTCTCGGAGTCCATGAAGCTGGTGAAGAGGTCGGCGATCTTGCGCGGCTCGCTGCCTTCGGGATGACCGGCGGCGACGGTCTTCTCCACGATCGCGCGGACATCCTGCTCAGCGGTGTCCCAGAGCGCGTGGAAGGCGCCGTAGATCGCCTTGTCGGCCGGGATCTCGTTCGCCGCCAGCCACGGACCGTTGACCGACCGGTAGAGGTCGTCCTGCGGCCGCACCGGACTCGAGCTCTCACTATCTGCTGTCATCCCTGCCCCAAAAGTTTGTGTTGAGTTGCTGACAGTGAACATACCCGTTGGCCAGAGCCGGTTCTGAACTTTCCACAGGCCGATTCCGTTCTCCTGACCGAGACCCACGGATCAGGAGGACCCGCCCATGTCACACCTCGTCCGCCGGCTGGCAGTACTCGCCGGCGTACCCGCTCTGCTGCTCGGTCTGGTCAGTGCACCGACCGCAACGGCGACTTCCCAAACCACCAGTTTCCCGGCCCGGATCGAGCTCCCGGCCGGCTTCCAGCCCGAGGGCATCGCGATCGCCCGCAGTACGGCGTACTTCGGCTCCCGTGCGAACGGAGACATCTACGCCGCCGATCTGCGGACCGGCACCGGCAAGGTGCTCAGCCCCGGACCCGGCACCGGCTCACTCGGCATGAAGGTCGACCAGCAGGGCCGGCTGTTCGTGGCCGGTGCGGCCGGCGGCAACGGTCGCGTGATCGACACTCGGACCGGCAAGGCGCTGGCCAGCTACACATTCACCACGACGACGCCGACGTTCGTGAACGACGTCGTCCTCGGCAAGGACGCGGCCTGGTTCACCGACTCGCAGCGGCCGGTCTTCTACAAGCTGCCACTCGGCCGGCACGGCAAGCTGCCGGCGGAGGCCGAGACCATCCCGCTCACCGGCGACTACGAGCACAAGCCCGGCAACAACGGCAACGGCATCGCCCTGACGCCGGACGGCAGTGCGCTGATCATCGTCCAGTCCTCAACCGGCTTCCTGCTCCGCGTCGACACCAAGACCGGAGTGGCCCGGCGGATCGACCTCGGCGGCGCGCTGATGACGAACGGCGACGGCCTGCTGCTGAGCGGCAGAACTCTGTACGTCGTCCAGAACCGGCTGAACAAGATCGCCGTGGTCGGCCTGGACCAGGCGGCCACGAAGGGCAGCGTGCTGCGCGAGATCACCAGCACGGACTTCGACGTACCCACGACGGCTGCGGCGTTCGGCAACCGGCTCTACCTGCCGAACGCCCGCTTCACCACACCACCGACCGCGACCACGCCCTACTGGGTGACCGCGGTTCAGCGGTAGCAGGTCAGGAGATCGTCCGGAGGTTGCCGCGTGCGGCAGCCTTCAGACGGCTCCCGCAGGACAGTCGCACGGAGTAGCCGGCCGGGATCGACAGCGGCTCGCCGGTCTGGGGGTTGCGGCCGGTGCGCGGTGCGCGCAGGACCCGCTCGATGCTCAGCAGACCGGTCAGGGAGACCTTGTCGCCCTTGTGCACGGCCTCGGTGACCACGTCACCGAGCGCGTCGAGGACCCGCTCGGCCTGGTTGCGCGGAATGCCCGCCTTCTCCGCCACTCCGGCGACCAACTCGTTGCGGTTCACGGCTCTCCTCACACGACTCGACTGATTCAGGTTCGACCGGAACCTTAACCGAAATGATTGTCGTTAGCGAGAAGCAATCCGGATATCGGTCAGTGACCGGGGCGGTGGGGTGGGGAAAGAGTTCAATTACAGCCAGTCCTGGTCGTGCCAGTGGTTCTGCCAGCGGGCGTCGATGGGGTCGTCGGCGCGCTGATACCGGATGTCCGTTGAGAGCCGCATCACATCGGAGACGTTGTCCAGAGCGGCGTGGATGGTGTGGGCGGTGTGGATGACCACGTCGCCGGCCGCATAGTCGGTCACCAGCCAGTTGGCGTCGTACTGCTCGGCCAGTGCAGGCAGGTCGGCGGTGATCGAAGCAGCCGGCAGTTTCAGGGTCTCCTCGTCGGCGAGCACCCGGTGGTGACTGCGCTCCAGGTAGGTCAGACCGCCCCGGCTGACCGGACAGTCGCCCAGTGGGATCCACGCCGAGAGCACCTGGTCGCTCCCGCCGCGCAGGTAGACCAGGTCGTAATGCGCCTGGGTAGCGGTCCCGATGCCGTTCTCACCCGGAGCAATCTGCCGGATGATCTTCCGGCGGTGCAGAAACGGCTCCCCGCCCAGAAACCACTCGAACCAGCCCTTCAGGAGCGCGCAGAAGGTGGCGTACTCCAGTCCCGGCACGATCTGCTCGAACAGCACCCTCCGGTACGACGCTCGGTCCGTGGCAGCGCCGGTGCGCTCGAAGTAGTACCTCCGGAACTCCAGCACCACCTGTGGATCCAGCAGCCCTCTCAGCAGCAGGTAGCCGTCCCGCTGCAACCGCTCCCGCAGGACCGGCAGATCGGTCCGCTCGTGATCCGGTACGGCGGTCAGTTCGCCGAGCCGTCGTTCGTCCAGTACGTACCCGTTGGATGTCAGCACATCGACAATTCCACCGGCTGCAGGCATCGACTGGAATGGACAGGGCGGAGTACTTCTTGGACTCTTGTTCCATGGCCAACTGGTCCACCTACCTGACTCCTGGCCCTGCTGAGCAACAACTTGGACTCTTCTGCCTGGGCGTCGGCGAGCAGATCCACGCTGGGGTACCGGCTCCGGAGCGGGCGCTGGGGTGCCATGCGTTGGTGTGGGTGAAGGAGGGCCGGGGGCAGCTCCTGCACGGTCCGGACCGTCAGCTGTTCGAGGTGCGGTCGCCGGCCATGCTGTGGCTCTACCCGGGTGTTCTGCACGGCTACCGGCCCGCGACGAAGTGGCGGCAGCTCTGGGTGCTGTTCGGCGGTACGGCGACCACCGGGCTCGCTGCACTCGGTCATCTGGACCCCCACAGACCGGTGAGCCGGTACGCCGACCCCAGACCGGTCGACCGGGCGTTCGGCCGGCTACTGCGGGTCGCTGGCGCGCACAACGCCGTACAGACAGCTGCAGCGTTGTACGACGTACTCGGCCTAGCTGCGGTGGAGTCTGGCGACGGAGTGGCTGAGCGGCTCGCTGGGCTCGCCTGTGTGGTCGCCTCGGTTCAGGACTATGCCGCAGAGCTCGGACTCACAGTGAAGGAGCTACGCGAGGCAGTACGGCGTGAGGCCGGAGTGACACCGCAGGAGCTCGTACTGCGGACCCGGTTGAGCACGGCGAAGGCTCTGCTCGCAGAAGAGGAGCTGTCGATCGCTGCCGTGGCCAGGCGGGTGGGCTACGAGGACCCGGCGTACTTCAGCAGACTGTTCACAGCGCGTACCGGGGTGTCACCGCGCACGTTCCGGCGGTCTGGTTCGATTCCCGGGCCGATTTCCTCCTTCTGAAGGAGGCGGTACCGACTTTCAGACCGCTAGATTCGTTCACTGGAGTGACGTCCGTGGCGCCGCGCACCGATACGGTCGTGGGTATGAGTCAACCGCAGCCCATGGACCAGCGTTTCGCGAGCAGGCCGAACGGCCGCCGCCCGAAGAAGCGGAAGAACTGGTTCCTGAGGACCCTCGGCCTGCTGATCCTGGTCTTCGTGCTGATGCTCGTCACCGTCCCGCTCTACGCGTGGAGCCGGATCGACAAGATCGACGCGATGCCGACAGGTACCAGGCCGGCCGCCACCTCCGGTACGACGTACCTCCTGGTCGGGTCGGACGGACGTGAAGGGCTGAGCCGCGCCGAGCGCGCTCGGCTGCACACCGGGAAGGACTCCGGCTCGCGCACCGACTCGATCATGCTGATGCACGTCCCGGCGTCCGGTCCGACAGTGCTGGTCAGCGTCCCGCGCGACAGCGTGCTCACGGTGCCGGGCCACGGCAAGAGCAAGGTGAACGCTGCCTTCGCGTACAACAAGGGCAATCCGTCCCTGCTGATGAAGACTCTGGAGAACAAGACAGGCCTGCGCATCGACCACTACGTCGAGATCGGCTTCAGCGGCTTCGCCTCGATCATCGACAGCCTGGGCGGGATCAACATGTGCCTGCCGAAGGCGATGAAGGACGAGGACGCGCACATCGACCTGAAGGCCGGCTGCCAGGACCTGGACGGCGTGAACGCGCTCGGCTACGTCCGCTCGCGGAAGGCCGACGGCAAGAACGACTTCGGCCGCGTCGAGCGGCAGCGCCAGATGGTCGGGGCGGTCGGCAAGAAGGCGAGCTCCCCGTCGACGTTCCTGAACCCGGTGCGCTACTACGGCGTTGCGACCAAGGGCGTGGACGCACTCACCGTCGACAAGGACATGAGCCTGTTCGACTTCATCAAGTTCGCCCGCGGCATGCGGGCGGTCTCCGGTAGTGGCGGTGTCACGCTGACCGTGCCGATCGGCGACGACAGTGTTCCGGTCGACGGCGGCGTCGGTGTCGGCTGGGACGAGGCGAAGGCCAAGGCGCTCTTCACCAAGCTCAAGTCCGGCGACACGACCGGACTGAAGAGCAGCTGACCTGATGCGGCTCGACGACCTGCCCCAACTGCACTTCTCGTACGACGTGGTCGGTTCCACCCGGTTCGACGAGACTCCGGCCGGTTTCCACCGGCTGGAGCACCGGGACCGGCTGGGCGACGGCGACGAGGTGTTCCGGCGCGCGGGTGAAGCCCTGCTGAGCTGGCGGATGCACCGGCTCGCAGGGCTGCCGTTCACGGCTGACGGTCCCGCAGCGATCGGAGTGAACGCCCTGGGACGACTAGGACCCGGTATGGCGCTCGGCCGGCTGCGCACCGCCGTACCGATCGGTCTGGTGGGCCTACCGATCCCGTGCCGGGTGGTGTGGACCGTCGACGAGCCGGACCGGATCGGCTTCGCGTACGGGACGTTGCAGGGACACCCGGAGTCCGGTGAGGAGTCCTTCGTGGTGACCCGCGAGTCCGACGGCATCTACTTCACCGTGACCGCCTACAGCCGTGCGGCGGCCTGGTACGCCCGTCTGGGCGGACCGGCCACCCGCACGCTGCAAGGCCTAGCGGCCAAGCGCTACGCCAACGCCTTGGGGCGCCTGTCGGCGTAGGGACTCGCCTTCGATGTCGACGGTGGGCAGCAGGCGGTCGAGCCAGGCCGGCAGGTACCAGGCGCGGTTGCCGAGCAACGCCAGGACGGCAGGGACGATCGTCATCCGGACGACGAACGCATCGATGGCCACTGCGAACGCGAGGCCGAATCCCATCTCCACGATCAGCGTCTGTCCGGCCAGGATGAAGCCGGCGAAGACGGCGACCATGACGACGGCCGCTGCGGTGACCACGCGGGCGCTGTGGGCGAAGCCGTCGATGACAGCGGCGCGTGGACCGGCACCGCGCACGTGTGCCTCACGCATCCGGGTGACCAGGAAGACCTGATAGTCCATCGCCAGTCCGAACACCACACCCACCAGCAGTACGGGGAGCATGGGGATCACCGGCGCCGCCTGGCCTTCGAGCCCGAACAGCCCGGCCAGCCAGCCCCACTGGAAGATCGCGACCAGTGCGCCGAAGGTGGCCGCCACAGTGAGCAGGAATCCCAGCGTCGCCTTCAGTGGCACGACGATCGAGCGGAAGACCAGCGTCAGCAGCAGAAACGCCAGTCCGACCACCAGCGCCAGGTACGGCGCCAGCGCGCTGGCGAGCTTGTCCGACATGTCGATGTCCACCGCAGTGGATCCGGTGACGGACACCCGGGTGCCCGGGACCTCCGGCAGGTCCCGCAGCGTCTGAACGAGTTCTCTGGTCTCCGAACTGCCCGGACCGGTCGTCGGGACAACTGTCAGCAGCGCGGTGTCCCCGGCTGGGTTGAACCGCGGTGGCTTGACCGCGGCCACGCCCGGCAGCGTGCTGATGGTCTGAGCCGTGGCCGCCGCAGTGGCCGACGTACCGCCGTCGACGACGACAATCAACGGCCCGTTGACGCCAGGGCCGAATGCACCCGAGACGAGGTCATAGGTCTTGCGTTGAGTGCTGTCCGGCGCCGATGTGCTGTCGTTCGGCATCTCCAGCTCGAGATCGGTGGCCGGGAGCGCGAGAGCGCCGAGACCGAGCACAGACACCGCCAGGACCGCGACCGGCCGGCGTGTGACCATGCGCGCCCAGTTGCGCCCCATCGAACCAGTGCGTTCGTTGGGAGTGACCCGGCGACCCGCGAAGCCCAGGAGCGCCGGAAGCAACGTCAGAGCGATGGCAACCGCCAGTACGACGGTCAGCGCGGCAGCCACTCCCATCTGGGTCAGGAAGGGGATGTCGACGACGAACAGCCCTGCCAGAGCGATCACCACGGTCGCCCCGGCGAACACCACTGCGGACCCGGCTGTCCCCACGGCACGCCCGGTCGCCTCTTCGGGGTCGAGCCCGGTACTGAGTTCGTGCCGGTATCGGGACATGATGAAGAGCGCGTAGTCCACCGACACCGCGAGTCCGAGCATCAGGGCCAGCAAGGGCGTTGAACTCCCGATGCCGACGAAGCCCGACGCGGTGGAGATCGCAGTCACCGCGATCCCGATGCCGACCAGAGCCGAGAGCAGCGGCAGGGCCGCGGCGACGAGTGAACGGAACATGAGCAGCAGGACCAGGGCTGCGACGGCAAGGCCGATCACCTCGCTGAGGGGCGGTCCACCGTCCGCTTCCAGCGCGTCCCCGCCGTACTCGACGGTGAGTCCGCTCGCCCGGGCCGGGGCGACCGCGGCATCGACCGCCTCCTTCGCTTCGGCGGTCACCTCCTCCGAGGGGACGCTGAACGTCACCTGTGCGTAGCCGGTGCGCCCGTCGGGCGAGACCGTCTTGGCGGTGAACGGGTCGACGACACTGCTCACCTGCGGCGCGGTGGCGATCCGGGCCAGCGTCTGCCGGACCTCAGGCTCGTCGGCCAGTTGCCGGCCCGGCCCGGTCTGGAAGGCGATCCGGGCGGTCGCCTGGCTCGCTCCGGCTTGTGGGAAGCGTTGCGCGAGCAGATCGGCCGCACGCTGCGATTCGGTGCCCGGAATGGAGAAGCCGGTCGCGGTCGGGCCGGACAGGGTGACTGAGCCGACCACGCCGGCCGCCAGCACCGCCAGCCACAGGAATGCGACCAATCCGCGCCGACGGAAGGCGAACCGGCCGAGCCGATAGAGGTAGATAGCCATGCCGTCGATGCTCGCGGGGCCGAGCCGTCGCGCGCGTCAGCCACCGGTGGGCTCCTGGGCGTACGGCGTTCGTCGTACCGGCTACTGCAGCGGCGGTACGACGGTCCCCGGCCGCACCAGGCCGGTCTGGTACGCGATCACGACCAACTGTGCTCGATCGCGACAGCCGAGCTTGGTCATGGCTCGGTTGACGTGGGTCTTGGCGGTCGACGGCGCGAGCACCAGCCGGAGCGCGATCTCGTCGTTGGACAGCCCGAGCGCGACCAGTCCGACGATCTCGCGCTCGCGTTCGGTGAGGAGGTCCAGCACCGACGGGCCGATCTCGCCACCAGTGCGTGGCTCGGCCAGGAAGCGGTTCATCAGGCTGCGCACCGCTTTGGGTGACAGCAGTGCGTCGCCACGCGCCACCACCCGGATCGCGTCCACCAGCTCGTCCGGCTCGACGCTCTTGCCCAGAAAGCCGCTGGCACCGGCCAGGACGGCTTCGAACACGTACTCGTCGATTTCGAACGTGGTCAGGATCAGCACCTTCACACCGGCCAGATCGTCGTCGGCGGTGATCGCACGGGTCGCCGCCAGCCCGTCAACCTCGGGCATCCGGATGTCCATCAGCACCACGTCGGCCCGCTCGGTCCGGGCCCGCTCGACGGCCTCGCGCCCGTTCGCGGCCTCAGCGACCACCTGCAGGTCCGGTGCGGAGTCCACCAGCACCCGGAAGCCGCTCCGGATCAGCGTCTGGTCGTCGGCCAGCAGCACTCGGATCGTCATCGGTGACTCCCGTCTGGAGGGGAAGGACCGCGGACACCTCGAAGCCGCCCGCTGTTGGCCCGGTCCGGAGTGTGCCATCCACCGCGGCGACGCGCTCGCCCATCCCGATCAGACCATGCCCGATCAGACCGTGCCCGGCTGATGGACTCGCGCCGGTGGGGTGGTGGCCGCCGGTGTCGGTGACGACGACGGTGAGCCCGTCCGGCCCGCGGGCGATGGTGATCCGGACCTGCGCGCCCGGTGCGTGTTTGAGGACGTTGGTCAACGACTCCTGCACGATGCGGTACGCCGTGAGCTCCACAACCTCAGGTAGGTCACCAAGGTTGGTCGGTGGAGTCCACTCGACCGCTACCCCAGATGCTTCGAAAGAGGCGACGAGAGTGGCCAGCTCGCGGAGAGACGGTGATGGCGCTGTGGGCAGCGGAGTGCCGGAGCGCCGGAGGACACCGAGCAGGATGGTCAGCTCCTGCAGGACTGTGCGGCCGCTGTCTCTGACGAGAGCCAACGCGTGTTCGGCCCCAGGCGGATCGCTGCGTAGCAGGTGGGCAGCGACTCCGGACTGCACGTTCATCAGGGCGATGTGGTGTGCCATGACGTCGTGCAGTTCGTGAGCGATCCGCAGCCGCTCTTCCCTCGCGGCTCGGTCCTCCAGCTCACGCAGGTAGGCCCGCCGGTACCGCCTCGCTTCGCCGATGGCAGCGCCGAACAGAACGACCAGACCGTTGAACAGGTTCGCCATCAGCTCGCCGTGAGTGAAGACGGCGGCCGCCACCAGCGTGACCGCGACGACTGCGATCACAGACGTCATGCGGGTACGTCGGTCGCTGCGCAGCATCACGGTGTACGCAGCGCAAGCCATGAACAGCCCGATCGGACTCAATGCCTTCTGACTGACCGAGTAGCTGACCCCTGCTGCGGTGGTGAGGCCGAGAGCGAGCAGCGGGTTCTTCCGGCGAACTAGCATGCCGCCTGCCGCTGCCGCGCAGAGCACGATCCCCGAGACGGTCAGCGTGACCTCACCAGCGCCATGTTGCCGCTGCCCCAGCAGAAAGAGGTTGAGCACCAGAATGGCCAGGGCCAGCAGGCACTCGAGCACCCACTGGCACCGCAGCGACAACCTACCCATCTCTTCACAGTACGTGGCAGACGTGCCCCTGACGTCCTGCTGTTGCAGTACCGCCGATGTACCGCAACGGCGGTACTACAGGATCATCGCTCCAGGAGTGGCACCTTCGTGATTGGTGCTTTCAGGGTGGCTGGGGTGGGGACCGGCAGCGCGTGGCCCGGGACTGAGGTGTCGGCCGGCGGTAGTTCGCCGGTGAGTAGGTACTTGGTGCCGATGTCGTTGGCGGCGGTGTTCACCAAGGCCCGTGAGTTGCTGAAGACGCAGTGCTTGCCGGAATCCCGCTCAGTCACCAGAACCGAGCTCCGCAACACCTTGTGCAGCTTCAGAGCACCGGCGTACGGCGTGGACGGGTCGCCGACCGTGTTGAACATGAGGATGCCGGGTAGCCCCTTGCCGGAGACGTGGACCGGGGTGTGGTTCGGCACCGGCCAGTCCAGACAGGCGCCGCCGCCGGCCCAGACGTTGACCCATGTGAACTGCGAGACCTTGGCGAGTCGTGCGGCGTCGCGCTCGTAGCGGGCCCTGGTGGAAGGCCAGTCCGCGTCGACGCAGATCACCGCGTTGAAGATCGCGTTGAACCGCTCGGACGCCGCACTGGTGTCCGCTGCGGCGAAATCGACCAGAGCGCTGTCGTCACCGCCGACCACGTAGCTGCTGAGCGCACTGGTGAAGGCGATCCAGTTCGACTCCGAGAACATCACTCCGCCGGCTGTGGTGAGCAGTTCGTAGGCGCCGACCACACCGTGCGGCGTACGGCGGAACTCGGCGAGTGTCTTGTCCCAGTTGGCGCGAACCTGGTCGACCGCGGTCCCGAGGTGGTAGACGGTGTCGTACTTCGCCACCCAGCCGAGGTAGCTGGTGAACCGCTTCTCGAACGCCGGTGCCTGCGCCAGTGAGGCCTGGTACCAGACGTCGCGTGGGGTCGGGTCGATATTGCCGTCCAGGATCATCCGACCGACCCGCTCCCGGAACAGCTCGCTGTAGACCGAGCCGAGGTACGTCCCGTACGAGAAGCCGACATAGTTGAGCTTCTGCTCGCCAAGTGCGGCCCGGATGTTGTCCATGTCCCGAGCGACGTTGTCGGTGCCCAGGTGTGGCAGCAGCGCGCCGGCCTTCGCGCCGCAGCCGTCCGCATAGTCACCCCACAGCTTCCACAGCGGGTCACGGCTGGCCGGCGCGTCCGGATCCGGTTGCGGCGTGGGGAAATGCGACGGATCGGCGCAACTGATCGGTGAGCTGTGGGAGACCCCGCGTGGGTCGAAGCCGATCACGTCGTAGGCATCGAGTACGGCGGGCTGCAGCCGGGTGAAGCCAGTGGCGTCGGGGCGGGTGAGCGTACCGGCGTATGCCGCACCCCCGCCGCCCGGACCACCCGGGTTGACGAAGAGCGCACCCAGCCGCTTGGACGGGGCCTTGGCAGCGTGCTTGGTGACCAGCAGGTCGAGCGTCGCGCCGGCTGGTTTCCGGTAGTCGACGGGTACCTGGAGCGTGGCGCAGGTCAAGGCGGGGAAGGGCTGAGCGATGTCAGCCGGGCAGGCACCGAAGACCAGCGGCTCCGGTGGCGGCGCGGCCGTTGCCGGGACGACCGGAGCGATCAGGGCAAGCGTTGCAGTGGCGACAACGGGTAGGCGGAAACGCATGAAGCAACCCCCTTGGACGAACGCTGAGGCTCGCAACGTAGCCATCGGCTGCCAGGACACGCCAGCAAGTTGCCTCTTCGTGCAATGCCGTTCAGCTAGCGCGCTGCCTGGATGGCGAGGTCTCGGAGTTGTTCGTAGCGGGGGCGTAGGGC
>NZ_SMKA01000074.1 GCF_004348455.1 Kribbella albertanoniae | reverse complement strand
GTTCGGTGGGGCACCCGTCGTGGAGTTGGGGAGCATGGCCACCCGGAAACGACGGGTAGGACTCCCCAGCTCGCGCGGTAACCGGCGGAACCTCGTACACCTACTGGCGACCCCGGACACCGCACCAGATGTCCGGGGTCCCCAGTAGGTGACCGCGGTACACCCGACTCACCTGCATGCGGCCCAGCAGAGCGCCGTACCCGCAACGGGCGAAGGAACCGCACGCCTGGACGCACGCCTGGTCTCCGGATCGTCGGACGTTGCGGTGGGCCTGACGGCGAACCACCCACACATCGGACCGGAGAACCCCATTTGAGGGGATCTCCCCGCAGGTTGTCGCTTCTCCCCTGAACATTCGAGGGGAGAACCGGCAAGCCGGATGGATATCCGTTCAAATGCGCCCTGGGTGGGTCGGCTGGAGGGGGAAGTGGGGTTAGCGGGGGACTGCTAGGACTGATTGGAGGACGGCTTCGAGGGTGGTTTTGCTGAGTTCGGTGCGGACGGTGCATTCGATGCCGGCGTAGATGTCTTGCAGGGCGGGCTGGATGCCGTGGCCGATGACGCAGCCCTGGTCGGGGTCGGCGCGGTGCAGGGCGAAGAGGGGGCCGGGTTCGATCGCGTCGTACACGTCCAGCAGTGTCATTGCGGTGAGGTCGCGGGTCAGGGACCAGCCGGCGCCGACGCCGCGGCGTGACTCGACCAGTCCGGCGGCGCGGAGTTCGCCGAGCAGGCGGCGGATGACGACCGGGTTGGTGTTCGCGCTGCCGGCGATCTGTTCGGAGGTGGCGACCTCGTGGCCCTGGCGCTGGTACAGACCGATCCAGGCCAGTGTGTGCGCCGCGATGGTCAGCCTGCTGTTCGCGCTCATGGTCCTCCTTGCCGTCGTAACTAAGTATGTTACCTTAAGGTCGAAGTAACCATTCTTGTTACGACAGAGGAGCTGGCTATGAGTAAGGCGTTGGCAGGCAAGGTCGCGTTGGTCACTGGTGGGTCCCGAGGGCTGGGAGCGGCGACGGTCCGGTTGCTGGCCGGGCAGGGTGCGGATGTCGCCTTCACCTATGTGAGTTCGGCGGCGCTGGCTCAGAGCGTTGTCGACGAGGTGCAGGCACTCGGGGCGAAGGCGGTCGCGTTCCAGGTCGACCATGCCGACACGAGTCAGGCGCCGGTGCTGATCGACCAGGTCGTCGCCGCGTACGGCGGTCTGGACATCCTGGTGAACAACGCGGCGATCGGCGTCTACGGCCGCGTCGACGACCCGGAGGTGGACACCGCCGCGCTCGACCGGATGCACGCGATCAACTACCTCGGCGTGATCGCCGTCATCCGCGCCGCCGCCAAGGTCCTCCGCGACAACGGCCGGATCATTACGATCAGCTCCGGCCTAGGCACCCGCGTCGGCCTCCCCGGCCTGGCCGACTACTCCGCCACCAAGGCAGGCATCGAGCGCTACACCCTCGGCGCCGCCCGCGACCTGGGCCCCCGCAACATCACCGCGAACGTCGTCGAGGCCGGCCTGATGGAGACCGGCATGGCCGCCGACCCCGCCGTACTGAAGGCGCTCCTCGCCGGCCTGTCCATCCAGCGCGTCGGCCACCCCGACGAGATCGCCGCCGCCATCGGCTTCCTGGCCGGGCCCACCGCCACCTATGTCACCGGCGCCGTCCTCGACGCCCACGGCGGCTACAACGCCTGAGGCCCCCGGGCCCGGCGAAACGCCAGCACTGCAAGCGGAATCTGGGTGGCGGTGTAGATGACGTGGAACGAGTAGTGATGAAACGTCTGCACCGGATCGAACGGCAGAAACGGCAACGGCAGCACGCTCAGCAAACCCCCACCGACCCCGTTCAGCACCGCCCACCCGAACAAGGGCCAGGCAGACCACCGCAGTACGCCGATCAACGCGACGTACACGAGTGACGGATAAAGCGTCTCCGCACTAAGCAACGTCTGCCCAGGCAGATCCGCCACGTTGTGCAGCACAAACCCCAACCAAGCGACGGCAATCGCCAGTCCGATCATGAGGGCCAACCTACGAGGGTCCCGCACCTTCAGGCACCCTCACCTCGGAACCCTGCCCCATCGGGAAGGCCTCAGCCTGAGACTAGCCCGTCTCGGAGAGCTGCTCGGTTGGCGATGCCTAGTTTGCGGTAGGTGCTGGAGAGGTGGAGTTCGATCGTTTTCACGGTGAGGAAGAGGTCCTGGGCGATCTCCCGATTGGTCGCCCCGGCTGCCGCCAGCTCCGCAACGCGTAGTTCGCCGGCGGTCAGGGCGGCTCGTCCGGTGAGGCGGTTGCGGCGCGGGCGGAAGCCGGCTGCGGTGAGCTCCGAGCGGGCCCGTTCGGCGAGCTGGGTTGCCCCACAGACCTCGGCCTGATCGAGAGCGCGGCTCAGGAGGTCGCGGGCCTCCATCCGCCGGCCGGTCCGCTGAAGGTATGCGCCGTACTCGAGCAGCGAGGCCGCCAGCTCGAGCTTGGCTGGACTGTCTGTCAGCACGGCCACCGAGGCCGCGAGCAGTTCACCGGAATCGAGCACGAGGCCGAGGTTGCGCCGTACCCGTCCCAACGCCCGAGCGCCCTGCCAGCGCTCGGCCAGCTCTAGCTCCTCAGTCAGTACGGCGCTCGCTGTCGCCCGATCCCCGAGCGCATGAGCCGCGAGCGCGGCCACCGAACGCCACGACGCCAAGGCGGGGTTCGCGAAGCCGAATGACTGCCAGACGTGCCCGGCTCGCCTGGCCGTGGCCAGCGCCTCGTTGTGCCGACCGTTCAGCAGCAGAAGCTCGGCCCAGGCCGTCAGCGCGTAGTACACAGGCCGGTCGGGCACACCGGCGTACGGGACGCCGACCTGGCGGAGAGCCGCCTCCGCACTCGGGAGGTCGCCGCGATAGGCGAGTGACCAGGCGAGATACGCGGCAGCGAAGCTGGGGTCCATGTCGACCCGCCCGGTGCGGGCCAGCTCGAGCGCCTCGCGGGCGTCCTGCTCTGCATCGCTCAGCTGACCGGTCCAGAGGTGAGCTGCGGCGCGGAAGCAGTAGGCCGCGGCCAGCGAGCGGACCGACCCGTTCTGATGTGCCTGCGCGACCGCCTCGTTCAGGCTGGTCAGAGCGAGTCGCTCGTCGGCAGCGAGCAGCGTGAGCCAGCCGCAGACCAGCGGTCCCTCGCCATTCGACGTACGGATCAGCTCGCCATCGGCCAGTGCCGCCGTGGCCCGCTCGACGCCGCTTGGCACGCACTGTGCCATTTCATGGGCACTGATCGCGGCTGCCAACAGCTTGGCGCCGATGCCATCGCTCGCCGGCAGGTCTGCCAGCGATGGCACGCGGTCCTGCAGATGCAACCGGCCCGGTACGACGAACACTCCGACCAGCAGCGTCGCCTCGATCTGCCGACGGAGATCCTCGGCCGAATCAGGGGTCTCGTCCCGCGCCTTCTCGAGCGCGGCGAAGGCCTCAGCGGGATCCAGTAAGTAGCCGCGGGCCCGGCCGAGTTGGAGTCCGAGCCGGGCGCGCTGCACCGGATCGGCGGTCAGGCCCCGGGCCTCGGCGGTCAGGTCCGCCGCGGTCTGAAGGTCGACCTGCAACGCGAGCTCGGATGCGGCCACCAGCAGCTCTCGCCGTCGATCAACCGGTAGCGATTCGTCCAGGCAGCGGCGCAGAAACACGAACGCGCCCTCCACCGAACCCCGCGCCAACGCCGACGATGCCGCCCGCTCCAGCCAGTCGATCGCAGCCGGTTCCAGTCCACGCGGAGCCTTCACAAGATGCGCGCCGACGTGTTCCGCCGGCGCTCGTGATGCCTGCAGCACGTTGGCAGCGGCCGCGTGCCTCCGACCCAGTTCGACGGGATCGATCGTGGCTTCGACGGCAGCGCCGACCAACGGATGGGTGAAGGTCACCTGGTCGGTGTCGAGCTCGACGAGGCCGGCCGCTTGCAGTCCGGCCAGGCCGTCCGCGGCCTCAGGCCGGTCTGGCGCAGCCAACTGCAGGACGAGCGGTACGGCGGCTCGCTGGCCGAGGACCGCGAGACAGCGGGCGATCTCGGTGGCCACCGGTCCCGCAGCCGCCAGGCGAGCGGTCACGAGGTGTGCGACCGTGCTGTGTCCGTGCGCGAGGATCAGGCCCGAATTCTGATCGACCGGAGCAACGTTCTTGTCCAGCAGCGCACCGGCCAGGGCTCGCACCAGCAAGGGATTCCCGCGGGTGGCCTCGTACGCGTCCCGGGCGAAGCGCGGCTGACACGGTTCACCGAACGTGCTGTCCAGCAGCTCGGTCGTCGCCTTGACCGACAGCCGACCGGGCCGGATGACGCGGACACCAGAGTCCGCCAGGAGCCGCAGTACCTCCGGACGGTCGGCGTCCCGGCCGCTCCGCGCGGCCGCGAGGACGAGCAACGGCAGGGCGGGCAGACGGGGAAGCAAGTAGGTGAGATAGCGCAGCGACGGCGGGTCGGCCCACTGCAGGTCGTCGATCACGATCACGGTCCGACCGTCGCAGAGGTTCACCGTCAGCCAGTAGAGGCCGTGTAATACGGCCAGCTCCGAATTGGCCGCCGAATGCTCACCGGCCACCGGATCGAAGACCCGAACCGCTTGCGCCGCCGGCCCGGAGAGTGCTGACTCGTCAGCATCGCGCACGGCGTGGCCGAACAGTTGCCCGACGAGGCCGAACGGCACGTTCTGCTCGAATTCGGTGCCGCGGGCGGTGAACAGCCGGTGCCCCGGCCGCCGTACCTGGGCCAGCAGGCGCGACTTCCCGATACCGGCTTCGCCTTGTACGACGAGCATCTGGCCGTGCCCGCCGCCCGCAGTTGCCTGCGCGTCGGCGATCGCTGCTTGCTCGAGATCGCGCTCGAGAAGCTGGTCTCCGGTCGCCACTCCGGCAGTCTGCCCGATCGTGCAGGTCAAGGCATACCCCAGATTCCTGGGGGATTTACTGGGGTGCTGGACGGCGGTCCCGCTGCCATGCTCAGATGCGATAGCGCCAGGCTGAGCTGGGGGGAGTGCCGAGCATGAATCCGTCGGGGGATGGAGAGTTCGAGGTCAGGGTGCTCGGACCGACCGAGGTCAGAGTTCGCGACGAGACGTTCCGGGTCGAGCGTGCGTTGGAGCGGGCCCTGCTGGTCCGGCTGGCGCTGGCGCGTGGCCACGGCGTACCGGATGAAACCCTGGCCGCCGATCTCTGGGGTGAGGGGCAGGTCGACAAGCCGACCGAGCGGCTCCGAGTGCTGATCTATCGGTTGCGCAAGGCACTGGGCGCGCACGCCGCCGCCGTCCACCGCGCCCCGAATGGTTATGCCCTCAAGGGCCGGCTGGCCGATCTGCTCACGGTCGAGGACGAGTTGCTGGCGATCCGCGCAGCTCGGCGCAGTGGGCAACCGGGCCGGATCTGCGCGGCTGCGGCCGAGGCGCTGGCCCAGTGGCGCGGCCCGGCGTTCGCTGATGTCCGGGAGACGCCGTACGGCGCTGTCGAGGCGGCGCGGCTCGAGAGCCTGCACCTCGATCTGCTGACCGACCGGCTGGAGGCGGAACTTGCCCTCGGCACCATCGCCGTCAGCGAGGTGGATCAGCTCGCGCGCCGCAATCCGCTGAACGAACGCCTGGTTGGGCTGTCCGTCGTCGCCCTGTACCGCGCGGGCCGGCAGGCCGAGGCGCTGGCGCGGGTGTCCGACCTTCGCCGTGCGCTGGCCGATCAGCTCGGTATCGACCCGTCGCCGACAACCCTCGAGCTCGAGTTGCGTCTGCTCCGCCAGGATCCGTCGCTGCTGGTTCGGGACGTCCGGCCGGTCGACGAGGCGGCAGAGCCTGGTACGTCGATGATCGGCCGGGGACCTGAGGTCACGGCGTTGCTGGATCGCTTGCGTAGACCGGCCGTTGTCACCCTGACCGGTGCTCCTGGGGTGGGCAAGACCCGGCTGGCTCGGGAGGTCGCAAACCTGGTCGCGCAGCCGGGGCGCCCGGTGGTCTGGCTGGATCTCACCCGCCTGTCGCGCGGCGACGCCGTACTGCCGAGTCTTGCGGCGGCGACCCAGGTCGATGCTGCGGGCAACGAACTGCTGCCGCTCTGCGTGGCCAGGCTGGCCGGCGCGCTGCTCGTGCTCGACGGTGCCGAACACGTCCTCGACCCGATCGCCGATCTGCTGATGGCCATTGCCGACCAGGGCGAGCGGGTCTCGGTGCTGATCACCTCGCAGCGCCCGGTCCGGGTTTCGGCCGAGGAGGTGCGGCCGCTCGGTCCGCTCAGCCGGGCCGATGCGATCCGGCTCTTCCAGGAGCGCTGTGGGCTGGGGCCCGACGACGACGCCGAGGTCGCCGACACCATCTGTACGGCGGTCGATCGATACCCGCTCGCGATTGAGCTCGCCGCCGGTCTGACCCGGACGCTGACTGTCGAGCAGATCGCGCAGCGGATCGAGTACCGGCTGCGACTGCTGGTCGGTGGCGCACGGTCAGCCGGCGGTCGGCACAGCAGCCTGCGGACAGCCATCGACTGGAGCTGCTCACTGCTCGACCCGCTCGGGCAGGCGCTGCTGCACCGGGTCGCGGTCTTCGCCGGCGGGTTCACCTTGGAGGCGGCCGAAGAGGTTGCCAGTGGCAATGAACCGCCGATCGAGGCTGCCGACATCGCGCCGCTGCTGGCCGACCTGCACGACCGGAGCCTGATCACGATCAGCGTCGAACCCGGCGGCCATCGCTTCGGCCTGCTGGAGAGCATTCGGGACTACGCGCTCGAGGGATTAGTAGCTGACGGCAATGAAATCGACGTTCGCCGCCGGCAGGCCGACTGGTGTGCGGAGCTCGCGGCCCGGACCCAGCGGTACGGCGGTGCCGACCACGAACTGCTGGTCGGTGAACTGAGCCGGGAGGAGGCGAACCTGCGGTCGGCCGTCCAGTGGTCCCTCGAGACCCCGGGCGAGGCGCACCGGGTGCTTGCCATCGCGGCGCCGACCTGGTGGTACTGGTGGAGCCACGGCCGCCTGATCGTGGAGGCACGCGACTGGCTGCATCGGGCGTTGGCGATCGAAGAGGAGGCGCCGCCGCGGGATCGCGCAGTTGCGCTCCGGGCAACGGCTTCGCTGACTCGGAACAGCGGCGACGCGGTCGGTGCGTTGGCGCTCGGCGAGCGAGCCCTCGGGATCTTCCGGTCACTCGGCGACGACCTGGGCTGTACCTCCACGCTGGTCGGATTGTGCATCTCGAACCTTGCCCTGGCCAAGTTCGAGACTGCGCTCGAGCTGGGCTTCCAGGCGTCCGAGCTGGCCGAGTTCGTCGGCGAACCCAGGCTGCTGGGGACCGCGATGAACGTCACCGGCGGTGCGCTGCGTGGCTTGGGCAGGCTGGAGGAGGCCGAGGAGCGGTTCCAGGCGGCCGTTGAGTTGTGGCGGCGGATCGACGACCGGCGGGGCCAGGCGGGGACGCTGGGCAACCTCGGTCTGGTCTACCAGCGCACCGGCGACCTGGGCCGGGCTCGCGAACGACTGCGGGACGCGCTGCAGCTGTACCGCGAGATCGATCTGACCGAGGGGATCATCGACATCGTCGAGCTCGTCGCGGGTCTCGAGGTGGCGGCCGGGCGATACCGGTCGGCGCTCCGGATCCTGACCGTGGCCGGCATCCAACGCCTCCGGCTGGGAGCGCCGCTGATCATCGCCGACGAGCTGGAGGCGCGGGACCTGGTCGAAGCGGCCGCCCGCTCGGCGTTGGGAGCTGAGGCGGACGTGGTGGTGGCCGCGAGCCGGGACGACTCCCTGACTCAGCTGGCTGACGAGCTGCTCGGCTCACTTTCCGGCTGACTGCGTACCGGTCCGGCCTGTGCGGATGCTCAGGGCAACGAAACCGGCTACCGCGAGGGTGGTCAGGGCGGCGGGGACGAAGAAGACCTGGGGGAGGCCGATCGCGGCGACGCCGATACCGCCGATCGCGCCACCGATCGCGGAGCCGACCGGGATCGCGCCGAGGAACACGCCGGACGCCGTACCGACGCCTTCGGGGTAGAGGTCCTGGGCGATCGACACGCCGATCGCCGCGACACAGGCCCAGAGGCCCGCGGTCAGGGCCTGACCGAGGAACAGCATGCCGACACCGGTGCTGGTGGCGAAGGCGAGGTTGCCGCACAGGCCCAGTACGACGCCGCCGGTCATCACGGGGAGTCCGCCGAAACGGTCGGCCAGCCGGGCGACCACGGGCAGCATCAGCAGCTCGATCAGCGGCTGGATCCCGATCACCGCGCCGCGGACCGAGTCGGACAGGTGGAGTTCGTCGGCCATGTAGATCGGGAGATAGCCGAACTTGATGGTGTCGCCGGTCATCGCCAGCACGCACAACGCGGTGAACGCGAGCAGCGGCAGCATGTGGGTGATCTCGCGGGTGCCCGGCGATCGGAGGGTCGACCTCGGCGCCTGGTAGCGCTCGATGCGCTGGCGGCCGAACGGGATGATCTGGGCGAACACGCACACTGCGGTTGCCACGAGCAACGAGCGGAGGCCGAAGACACCGCCGTACCAGCTGCCGAGGACCGGGCCGAGGATCCAGCCGATCGTGAAGCCCATCCGGACGGTCGCGACGACGCGGTTGTCGGCGCGGGTCGGGTTGCGGCTGAGTTCGTCGCGGCAGGCGGCGAAGAGCTGGGCCATCGAGCCGCCGCCGATGCTGAGGACAACGATGCTGATCACGAACGGCTGCCAGACGGCGTTGGTGGAGGCCATCGCCAGCCAGCCGGCGGTGCCGACGAGCGCGCAGATCCGGAGCAGGCGGAGCCGGTCGTGACTGCGGTCCGAGAGCCGGCCGAGCAGGTAGCCGGCGATCGGGGCGGCGAGGTTGGTGACGTAGTAGAGGCCGGCCACGGGGAGCGGCGTACCGAGGTCGCGGACCAGGAAGAGGGTGAGCTGCGGAGTCGCGGCCGACATCCCGATCCCGGCGATCAGCAACGACAGGAACGCCGCGCGGTAGAAGGGCGACCGGGCGACGACACGCAGTGCAGACTCGGGCCGGTCGAACACGGTGCAAACGTTATCCGCTCACGGCGGTTGGTGTTGCGGCGTCTCGCCGTACGAGCCGGCCGAGGTGAACTCGGCCGGCTCGTCTGCTTTTCAGTACGACGCTGGGTCAGTCGTCGTCGTTGTCGTCGTGATCGTTGCCGCGGTTGTCCGAGTTGCTGTCGGCGCGGTTCGACAGGAGCTTGCCGTCGGCGTCGTAGCTCAGCTCGCGCCAGCCGGCCGTGGTGTGCACGTCCAGCTCCCACTTGCTGTCGTCCCAGTCGACATCGGTCACGACGCCACCCGGGACATCCTTCACCGCCTGCTCGGCCGCCTTCGCGGCGGTCAGTGAGCCGGTCGGTACGCCGGTGGAGTTGCCGGCCGACGGGCTTGCGGTCGGGCTGGTAGCCGGCTTGTCGTCGGACTGGACGGCGTACGCGGTGGCGACGCCTCCGGTGGCGATGACGGCAGCGGCGGTCAGGGTCAGTGCGAGGCGCTTCATCAGGCGGCCTTTCGATCGGGGAACTCCTTGACGACCACCACAGTGCCGACCCTGCCTGAAGCGGTCCTGAAGCAACCTGAAGCGGGCTTCAGGTGGGTCTGTCAGGCTGGGGGCATGCGGTTGCTGATCGTCGAGGACGAGAAACGGCTGGCCAATTCGCTCGCGAAGGGGCTGGTCGCCGAGGGATTCGTGGTGGACGTCGCGTACGACGGCCTGACCGGGCTGGACCGTGCGCTGAGCGGCGAGTACGACCTGATCCTGCTCGACATCATGCTCCCCGGCCGGAACGGTTACCGCGTCTGCGCCGACCTGCGCGCGGCCGGCTCCGAGGTCCCGGTCCTGATGCTGACCGCGAAGGACGGCGAGTACGACGAGGCCGAGGGACTCGACACCGGCGCCGACGACTACCTGACCAAACCCTTCTCGTACGTCGTCCTGCTGGCTCGGATCCGTGCCCTGCTGCGCAGGCGTACTCGGGGTGCGGCGCCGGTGATCGAGCTCGGCGATCTACGGCTCGAACCGGCCGCGCGCCGGGTGTTCCGCGGGGACGACGAGGTGGAGCTGACGGCGAAGGAGTACGCCGTACTGGAGCATCTCGCCACGAACGCCGGGCAGGTGGTGTCGAAGACGCAGATCCTCGATCACGTCTGGGACGCGGCGTACGACGGTGATCCGAACATCATCGAGGTCTATGTCAGCGCGCTGCGGCGGAAGCTGGACACGCCGTTCGGACGGAAGGCGATCACCACCGTGCGCGGATCGGGCTACCGGCTCGCGCGGGACGGTGGCTGACATGCGCGGCTCCCTCCGAACCCGAACTACGGTCGCCGCCACCGCCGTGGTGGCCGTGGCACTCGTGATCGCGGGCCTGGCCGTCGTACTGCTGCTGCGTGCAAACCTCGCCAGCCAAGCCGAGCTGCAGGCCGAAGTCACCGCGCAACAGTTGGCGTCAC
Organism: Kribbella albertanoniae; assembly: GCF_004348455.1. Lineage (GTDB taxonomy): Bacteria > Actinomycetota > Actinomycetes > Propionibacteriales > Kribbellaceae > Kribbella > Kribbella albertanoniae. The sequence continues at coordinate 21,206 of NZ_SMKA01000074.1, read as the reverse complement.
AACTGGCCGGCGGTACGGCGATCGCCAAGCTGGACCTGGACGAAGAACGCCCCGTCCGCATAACTGATGCCGACGGCAAGGTGTTGGCGGTGAGCGAAAAGCTGACCGCCATCGACAGTAGGCCGGTGCAGTTGCCTACAGCAACGCCTACGCCCAGGCCGACGTCTACGCCCACAGACAGCGATGATGACAGCGACGAACCTGATGACGACGAGACATCTCAGCCTGAGCCTGGGAAGGTTTCTGAGGGCGATGCCGGCTACTCGACGGGTACGGCGACTGTTGACGGGCGGACGGCGGAGTACCGGTTCGCGGCGTTGAAGGTGACGTTGCCGGCTGGTGGTGGTGAGGTGACTGTGCAGGCCGGTGCGGAGCTGGCGACGACACAGGATGCGGTGTCGACAGTCAGCCGGACGATGCTGATCGGGTTGCCGCTGCTGCTCGCAGTCGTTGCCTTGACCACCTGGATGGTCACCCGTCGCGCGCTAGCGCCGGTCGAGGCGATCCGGACCGAGCTCGCCGGAATCACGGCCGCCCGCGACCTGCGCCGTCGCGTCCCGGTGCCGGAGTCCCGCGACGAGGTCGCCCGCCTCGCGCGAACGACGAACGACACGTTGACCGCGCTGGAGACCTCGGTCGCCCAGCAACGCGGTTTCGTCGCGGACGCATCCCATGAACTCCGCAGTCCGATCGCCTCGCTCCGCACCCAGCTCGAGGTCGCCGCCGCGCACCCCGAACTGCTCGAGCTCGACGAGCTGATCGCCGACACAGTCCGCCTCCAGCACCTCGCGGCCGACCTGCTCCTGCTCGCGCGCCTCGACGCCGGCGACCACCCCGACCCGGAACGCATCCAGGTCACCGACCTGGTCCGCGACGCGATCGACGGCCGGACCGCCCGCCTCGACCTCACCGGTGAACCGGTTGTCCTAGGCAGCAAAACGCGGCTGGCCCGGATTCTCGGCAACCTGCTCGACAACGCCGAACGCCATACCCACCAGGAGATCCGGGTCGTCGTCAACTCCGCCGACGGCCACGCCGTGATCCAGGTGCAGGACGATGGCCCCGGCGTGCCGGAGGCCGATCGGGAGCGGATCTTCGAGCGCTTCGTCCGCCTCGACGACGCCCGCAGCCGTGACGAAGGCGGCGCCGGCCTCGGCCTCGCGATCGCCCGCGACCTGGCCCAGGCCCACGGCGGCACCCTCACGGTCACCAGTTCCCCCTCCGGCGGAGCCTCCTTCAACCTCCACCTGCCGCTCGCTCCATCTTCCTAAGGAGGACACCGGGCAGAATGGGGCGCATGGCCTTGACTCGGCGTACCTTGCTCACCGGTGCCGCGGCGTTGCCGCTGGCCGGTTCCGTCCAGACAGCCTCAGGAGTTGGCAACCACACGATGAACGACGCGCCTGCCGTGAAGGACCTGATCGAGGAGCTCGTCGAGAAGTACGGCGACGGTGGCGTGGCCCCGATCGTGTCACTCGGCGCTGCCGTCCTGCGGCAGGTCGCGGAACCGTTCGACGGCCAGGTGGACGACAACGTGCTGGCCGAGTTCATCGCGCTCATGCAGCGGACGATGCGGGCGGCTCCCGGTGTCGGCGTGGCTGCACCGCAGATCGGCGTACCGGTCCAGATCGCCGTACTGGAAGACCCGGCGACCGTTCCGCCCGAGATCGCCGAAGCGCGGCACCGCTACAAGCTGGAGTTCTTCGCGGCGATCAACCCGACCTACCGCTCGGCCGGGCACCGGCGCCGCGGCTTCTACGAAGGTTGCCTGAGCATGCCCGGGTACACGGGTGTGGTGAACCGCTACTTCTCCGTCCACGCCAAGTACCTCGACGCGACCGGCGAGACCCACCGCAAGACCTTCGAGGGCTGGCAGGCCCGGATCGTCCAGCACGAAACCGACCACCTCCGCGGCACGGTCTATGTGGACAAGCTGGAGACCCGTTCGCTGTGCACGATCGAGAACTACACCGCCAACTGGGCCGACCCCGTCCCGACCCGAGCGGCCGAAGCTCTCGGCTTCGACCTCGAATAGCACACAAATGGCCCTTGTGAAATAAATCTCAAGGACTGGAACCAGGCTGGGGTCCGGAGATTTGCTCGTTAAAGTTAGGTAGACCTAACTCTTTCGAGTCCATGTGAGGGACGCAGCTTGTGAAGGATCTCCGCATCGCCGTCATCGGTGCCGGGCCAGCCGGTATCTACGCCGCCGACATCGTGACCAAGGAGCACCCTGGGGCCCAGGTGGACCTGATCGAGCGGTTACCCGCGCCGTTCGGGCTCGTCCGGTACGGCGTCGCGCCGGACCACCCGCGGATCAAGGAGATCATCAAGGCACTCCACCGGGTGCTGCAGAACGAGCGGATCCGGTTCATCGGCAACGTCACGTACGGCGTCGACCTGAAGCTGGACGACCTGCGCCGGCACTACGACGCGGTCATCTTCGCCACCGGCGCGATCACCGACCGGCCGCTCGACATCCCGGGCGTCGACCTGCCCGGCAACTACGGTGCCGCCGACTTCGTCTCCTGGTACGCCGGACATCCCGACGTACCGCGGGAATGGCCGCTCGAAGCGCGTGAGGTCGCCGTACTGGGAGCCGGAAACGTGGCCCTCGACATCGCCCGGATGCTGGCCAAGCCGGCCGACGAGCAGCTCAGCACCGAGATCGCCGACAACGTGTATCAGGGCCTGAAGCTCAACCAGGCAACGGATATCCACGTCTTCGCGCGGCGTGGTCCGGCGCAGATTAAATTCACGCCGATGGAGCTGCGGGAGTTGTCGCACTCGCCGGCGGTGGACGTGATCGTGCACCCGGAAGGTTTCGAGATCGACGAGGCGAGCCAGGCCGCGATCACGTCGAGCAAGAGCACGCGGCTGGTCGTCGACACCTTGCTCAAGCACCTTGAGGCCGAGCCGACCGGTGCACCGCACCGCATCCACATCCACTTGTGCCACAACCCGGTCGAGGTGCTCGGCGCCGACCGCGTCGAGGGTCTGCGCACCGAGAAGACGCAGCTCCAGGGTGACGGCACCGCGAGGGGGACCGGCGAGTACGTCGATACTCCGGTGCAGGCGGTCTACCGCGCTGTCGGGTACCTGTCGTCGCATCTGCCGGAGCTCCCGTTCGACCACCAGGCCGGGGTCATCACCAACGACCGCGGTCGCGTGCTGGACTTGGACGGCGTACCGCTCGAGGGTATGTATGTGACCGGCTGGATCAAGCGCGGCCCAATCGGCCTGATCGGCCACACCAAGTCCGATGCGGCCGAGACAATCGCCAGCCTGCTCTCCGACCTCGACACCCTGCCGCGCCCCGAGGAGTCCGACCCGGACGCTATCCTCACGCACCTCAAGGCGAACGGCGCCGTCATCGTCGACGCCGCCGGCTGGGCCCGCCTCGATGCCCACGAGATCGCCCTCGGCGAACCCCACGGGCGTGAGCGGATCAAGGTCGTGCCGCGCGAAGACATGCTCCGCGCGGCCACCTCGGAGTAGCAGCTACTCCGGCAGCTCCTGGCCGGTCCGGTCCGCAACCATGTACGACGCGTACCAGGCCGGCCACTGCTCGTCGTACTCACCGCCATGCCGCTTCTCGTGCTCACCATGCGCGGCAGCAGCACGCTTCAGCGCCTCGGCGAGCTCGTCTGCCGACGCGTAGGTCGCCTCGGTCACGCGACCCGGGAGCCTGGTGGTGACTTCCTGAAGCAACCACGTGTTGCCGTCAGGATCCTGGAACGTCGCGAACGAGCCGTAACTGCTCTCATCCCGCCCTGCAACGCGGTTCTGAGCACCCGCCTCGAACTGCGCTCCCGGTGCGCCCGGGTGGAACACCTCGCTGACCTCAACACCCAGCTTGCTCAGCTCGGTCCGGGCTTCCTCGACGTCATCCACCACCAGGTAGAGCCCCTGTGCGGAACCAGGCTCGGCCGTCGTCACCGCCGTACCGAACTGCACCGAAGCCGGCGACCCCGGCGGCGTGAACTGCACGATCCGAAACCCGTTGTCAAAGGCAAAGTCCGCATCCAGCCGCCACCCCAGACCGCCGTAAAACTCCTTGGCCCGATCTACATCAGCCACCGGAACCACAACCGCCTCAAGCTTCAGCTCGACGCCCATCGCTCTCTCCTCCTGCGCTCATCCTGCTCTGAGCACATGAACGTCCGCACCGCCCCACGGCATTCCGAGGACCAGGTCGTGGCCGGTACCGCGACCTGGTCCCCAGCAAAGGGGGTTAGTGCCGAGCGCGTCGACGGATCAACCCCGTCGCCCCGACCGCCACCGCAAACAACGCCAAGCCCGCCAACAACCGAACCCAGCTCCGGCCACCCTCACCAGTAGCCCCCGCCAACTTCAACGAGTAGGCAGTAGCACTAGCCGCCCCCTCAGGAGCCCCATACGGCATCCCCTCAGTCTTGGCCCGGTTAGCAGCCGCCGCCAACATCCCATACCGCCGCCCAAAGTCGAGCGCAGTATCCGCCCCCTTCTTCTGCAGCACGAGAGCACCCTCAGCAGAAAGCCGCTTAGCCCCATCCGGAATCCCGGTAGCCCCATCCGCAGCCGTAGTCAGCCCCTCAGCCAACTTCCCCGACCCCTCAGCAGCCGACCCGATCCCAGTAGCCAACTCCTTGGATCCCGTGGCGAGCTGGTCCGACCCGTCCCGTGCCTTGCCAACGCCATCAGCCAACTTCCCGGTCCCACCGGAAAGCAGGAACAGACCGTCGTCGAGCTGCCCGGTCCCGTTCACCAGTACGCCGACACCGGCCTTCAGCTTGCCCGTACCGGTCGCCAGTGACCCGGCACCGGTGTTCAGCTGATCGGCGCCGTCCGAGAGCTGGTTCAACCCGGTGAGCAGCGTCTTGCCGCCTGCCTGGATCTGGCCAACGCCGCCCTGCAGACCGTTGACCCCACCACGCAGTGTTTTGTTCTTCGGAGTGTCCTTCTTGGTGCCGATCCCCTTCTGGACATCCTCCACCACCTTGGACACCAAGAAGCTGACCCCGGCGTCCACTCGCACGAGCCCTTGCATCAGACCCGGCTCGGTTGCGGGACAGCCGTCCTTACCGAGGCCGAGGCTCGTGTTGTCCAGGCCGCACTGCAGCTTGGTGATTCCGTTGACCGCAGGCCCGGTCAGCCGGGCCTTCAGGTAGGCGAGCGCCTCCTGCAACGTGGCGTCGGCGGGCAACGGCTTGGTCGGGTCGGGCACCGGACCGCCGATGATGCCCAGCTTGGGGATCGTCGCGTCCAGGATCATCTTCTTGATCGGGTTCGGCTCGGCAGTGCGGTTCCCTTCGCCTGCCGGTCCGTTCAGCAGGGCCGCTGCAGCGCCGTAACACGCCTCGTCGTACCCCCTGGCCTTGGACCTGCCGTTGCTGACGGCATCCAAGACATCGCTCACGCAATGGACACCGCCGCGCATCTTGTCGATACCCGGCCCTGAGCCCGCGAGCGAGGCCTTCAGTTGGTGCAGGCCGTTGAGGAGTGTGTCCGGTTGATCGGCCGAGCCGATCCCCGCGCGCAGTTGCTTGATGCCTGTGTGCAGCTCCTGTGCCTTTGCGGGCAGTTGGCCGATCTTGCCGTACATCAGGGCGAGGCCGTCCTCGACGTCCTGCAGCCCACCGCCGACCTTGTTCAAGCCGTCGATCAGTGCCGGGGCTTTGCCGGTGGCCTGGTTCAGGCCGGACGCGAGCTTGCCTGTACCGGCCTTGAGTTGGCCGGCTCCTGCGTTGAGATCCGTTGCACCCTTCTGCAGGGTGCCGGCGCCCTTGTCCAGCTTGTCTGCGCCCGCGGCGGCTTCGCCGGTTTTGGTGCGGAGAAGCGAGGCGCCGGTGTCGAGTTCGGCTAGGCCGCCGGCCAGTTGGGCTGCTCCTCCGGAGAGCTTGGTGGCTCCGGGGGCGGCTTTGTCGGCCAGGCCCTCGTTCAGCGTCTTCGCGCCGGCGTTCAGTTGCAGCAGGCCGCTGAGGAGCTTCTGGGAGCCGTCGCGGAGCTTGATGAGATTGGCGTCCAGTTCGGTGCCGCCGTCGACTAGGTCGGTGCCCTTTTCGGCGCCGCTTTCGTAGCCGGTTACTGCTGTTTTGAAGGTGGGGCTGTCCAGTGGGCTTACTGGCAAGGCGGTCAGCTCGGCTTCGGGGACTATGGCGTCCTTGACCTGGGCTGACCAGCCGAACTCGGCGGTGGCTGCGCCTACGGGTGGGAACAGGGTCACCGTGAAGCTGAGTTTGGTGCCGCCTTTGCCGTCGCCGGCTTTGTTGGCTTCGTTCGACGAGACGTTGCCGAATTCTGGGGGCAGGACCGTGGTCAGCTGGCCGACCATGGGGATGACTACGTCGGCCTGTTCGGTGACCTGTTTGCCGTAGCCGTCTGTGATGGTTACCGGCTCGGAGCGGGCCGAGGTGTTTTCTACTACGTAGTGGGCTTCCAGGCGGCCCTTCTTGCCTACGACGTCGCCAGGCTTCTTCAGCTGCTTACCGTTGAGGGTGTAGGTGACGGCGACCTTGATCGGGAGCTTCTTCTTGTCGAAGTCGCTGACCGTACGCAGCCGCTGCTCGCCATCCACCGTGGTGTCGACGGCCATCTTGCCGTCCTTGACCGAGTAGCCGCCCCAGCTGTCGAGGTTGCGGAGGCCCTTGGTGGAGACGGGGTTGGTGAGCTTGACCTTGCCGTTGCCGGTCAGGGCCAGCTGCTCGTAGATGCGGGCGGTGTCGACCTTGCCGCTCGGGTCCAGGCGGGCCTGCACGGTTTCGGTGTTGGTGATGGTGACCGGGTCAGCGGTGGCGGTGGCCAGGGCCGGTGACGTGGTCAGGACGAAGACGGTCGGGACGGCGATGACGGCGGCCAGTCCTCGGGTGATCCGGCGGGCGGTCACGGACGTTCTCCTTCAGTGGTGGCGAACTCGCGAGTGGGTGCCTCTTCGGCCGGCTCGTCATCCGCAGGGGGAGCCTCGGTCTGGGCAGCGGCTGGTGTTCGGCCGGGCCATTGGAGCGAGGTCGCCAGGAACCCGATCCCGGCCGCGAGCAGTACGCCGGTCGCCGCCGAAGGTGATTGCGCCAGGAAGGCCGGGCTGTCCGCCGTGTAGCTCTCCTCGTACACCGCCACCATCGCGGCCGCGCCGAGCAGTAACGTCCACAACGGCAGCCGGTTCCCCGACCCCGCCGCGAACGCGACACACACGGCCACCACGACGACGGCCGCAACCGCGCGCCCGGAAGCCGAGTCAGGCAGGTAAAGCGCCCGTACGGCGAACCCGAGCCAGGCCACGAACAGCCCGATCAGGAACCCGATCGCTCGCTGGGCCGGGGTTCGTTCCTGCACCAGCCCCACCACACCCCCCAGGGCGCCGCCGACCAGTGCCACATGCTGCGTGTCCAGACCGAGCGCTTCCCCGACCAGACACAACAGACCTGCGACCACGGCCAGCAGAGCACCGCATAGCAAGGTACTGCGCTGCATTGAGTCCTCCACCTCACTGTCGGACTCCGGGACCCCCTCCGGAAAATCCAAGATTCACGTACTTGAACTACCGTTCAGTACGAAGCTGATGGACGTTCCTACCAGGCGGTAACCGCTTCCGGCAATGCCGGGGAGATACCGAGTCGCCAGGGACTCGCAAATGTGTCCCAAAGCACCGAAAAACCCCACAAACTCAAGTGTTTGAAGGACCTCCAGCCCGCTTTGCCAGGACATGCCACGCCTCCGTAGAGCAGGTACGACGTTGAGCACGGTTCAACCATGTGCGCGGCCGGATGGTGGTTGACGGGTACTCAAGGTCGGTTGGCCGGGCGACCTTGAGCACGGTTCGACCGTCCCGGCGGCTGCCAGATGGTTGATCGGTGCTCAAGGTGACTCCCCCTGGACAAACAATGGGTTCTTGAGGTGCAATATGCGATATATTGCACATCGCAGGGGAGAGAGAAATGGCTCTGGATGCCTTCGAGCGGTACCCGTTGCTGTTCGGGCCGAGCCCGATCCACCCGCTGGACCGGCTGACCGCGCACCTGGGTGGGGCGCGGGTCTGGGCCAAGCGCGAGGACTGCAACAGCGGCCTGGCGTACGGCGGGAACAAGACGCGCAAGCTGGAGTACCTGATCCCCGAGGCGTTGGCGCAGGGGGCGGACACGCTCGTCACCATTGGTGGAGTGCAGTCGAACCACACTCGGCAGGTCGCGGCCGTCGCTGCGAAGGTTGGGCTGAAGGCGGTCCTGCTGCAGGAGAGCTGGGTGGACTGGCCGGACCCGGTGAACGACAAGGTCGGCAACATCCTCTTGAGCCGGATCATGGGTGCGCAGGTCAAGTTGGTGGACGCCGAGTTCGGGATCGGGTTCAAGGACAGCTGGCACCGGGCGCTCGACGAAGTACGAGCAGACGGCGGTACGCCGTACGCGATCCCTGCCGGTGCTTCGGACCACCGCCTCGGCGGACTCGGGTTTGCCAACTGGGCCTACGAGGTGGAGCAGCAGGAGCGCGAACTCGGGGTCTTCTTCGACACGATCATCGTCTGCAGTGTCACCGGCAGCACGCACGCCGGGATGATTGCCGGGTTCGCCGGGCAGGATCGGCCGCGGCGGGTGCTCGGGATCGACGCGTCGGCCAAGCTCGCCGAGACCCATGCCCAGGTGGAGAAGATCGCCCGGTCGACCGCCGAGCTGATCGGCCTCGGCCGCGACCTGCGCCACGACGAGATCACGGTGCTCGAAGGCTGGGCCGGCGACCTGTACGGCGTTCCGGTGCAGTCGACCCTGGATGCGATCCGGCTGTCCGGCCGGCTGGAGGGGATGATCATCGACCCGGTCTACGAGGGGAAGTCGATGGCCGCCCTGATCGACCTTGTCCGGGACGGCGAGATCGGCAAGGACTCGAATGTGCTGTACGCGCATCTCGGTGGTCAGCCTGCCCTGAACGCCTACAGCGGACTCTTCCGGTAGGTTGCGGTCGCATGCCGGTGCCGAAGGAACGTGCGGTCGTCCCGCGCTCGCTGCTGCGTGAGGACGCCTACCGGGCGATCCGCGATGCGATTGTCAAAGGTGAGCTCGCGCCCGGCGAACGCTTGAACGATGCCGACCTCTCGGACTGGCTCGGTGTCAGCCGGACGCCGGTCCGCGAGGCGCTCGCCCGGCTCGAACAGGCCGGCCTCGTGCAGACCAAGCCCGGCCGCTACACGATGGTCAGCCCGCTCGATGCCCGCGCACTTCGCGAGGCCCAGTTGGTCACCGCGGCCATGCACGAGCTGGCAGTCCGGGAAGCCGTTCCGCACTTGACCGAGGCTGACCTTGGCGAGATGCGTGCTGCCAACGACCGCTTCGCTGCCGCTCTGCAGGCCGCAGACGTCGACGCCGCCCTGCAGGGCGACGACGACTTCCACGCTGTTCCGGTTCGTGTCAGTGCCAACCAGGCCATCGCTGCGGTCCTCGATCAGTACACCCCGGCGCTGCGTCGGATCGAGCGGCTCCGCTTCGGATCCCTGAGCGGTCGCGAATCAGTTGCCCACCACAACCTCATCATCGATCTCTGTGCAGCCGGCGATGCGGAGGCTGCGGCCGAAGCAGCGCGAACGAACTGGCTGACGCTCGTACCGCTGATCGCCTCGCTCTAGCGCCAGGACTCAGCTGCAGAGTGCGGTGTCCAGGGATTTGGTCACTCGGCGGGCGTCGTCGATCGTGGTTGGCATGGCGGTGACCGCGAGCGCAGCCTCGCGGCCGTCCGGGGTGACGGCGTTCCGCGTCTCGAAGCCGGGGATGTCACCGCCGTGCCCCCAGGCGAATCCGCCGCAGGACAAGGGGAATTTCGAGATGCCGAGCCCGTACTCGCCGTCGCCGTCGACGTCCATGTCGGGAGCGTGCACGGTCCGCAGCATCTCCCGGAGCTGGGCGGGCTTCAGCAGCTTGCCGTTGATCACCGCGCTGAAGAAGCGGTTCAGGTCGCCAGGTGTGGCGATCATCTGACCGGCAGCCCAGCCCATCGACGGGTCCAGCTCGGTGACGTCGGTCGCCGGACCGTCAGGTGTGGTCTTGTAGTACACCTTCGGGTGCGGGCCGAGGATCCGCTGATCGCCGGCAGCCGGCCAGTAGGTGTCGCGCAGGCCGAGGGGCTCGATGATCCGGCGGGTGATCTCCTCGCCGACCGGACGCCCTGTGACCTTCTGGATGATCAGCCCGGCCAGGATGTAGTTGGTGTTGCTGTACTCCCAGCTCGTGCCGGGCGGGAACAGCGCCTTCTTCCGCAGGCCTTCGTCGACCATCTGCCGGGGCTCCCAGTAGGTGTGCTGGAAGGGCAGGTAGTCGCCGCTGCCGAAGATCTCGTCGTAGTCCGGGATACCGCTGGTGTGCTGCAGGAGTTGGCGGACGGTGATCTTGTGGCCGTCGATACCGTCACCGCGGACCATCCCAGGCAGGTACTTCTCGACCGGTTGATCGAGACCGACCTTGCCTTCGCCGACCAGCTGCAGGACCACGACCGACGTGAAGGTCTTGGTATTACTGCCGATCCGCACCCGACTCGCCCGCGGCACTGGCCCGGCGGTGTAGGTCCGAACCTTGCCGGCCCGATCGCGCACGGTCGCGATCGCGCCCGGGAAACTCGGCCCCTGAACCAGGGCATCCAGACTGTGCTGCACCTCGCTCCGAGGGGCGGCCTCCGAGACCGCGGTGGTGCCGACGACCGCTGTGACAGCAACTGCAGACGCGGCCAGCAGACCGAACCGGCGACGACGTGATGTGAACATCGGGGACTCCTTGCGATGGGCGTTTGTGTGAACACCCCAAACGCTAGAAACTCAACAGCCGCTGGACCATCCGGCCAGCCAGAGTCTTCGGGGTGGGGCTAACCCCACCTCGCAGAAACTGTCGGAGCCGTCTCGTAGGTTCGTTGCCATGACCGACCTTCAGCTGGCCAACCAGAACGGTGCCGAGTTCTGGCGTGTACTCGGACGAGCGCGTGGCTACGAGCTGCTCGAGAGACCGGGTTTCGTTGCGGCGCTCGATCCCGTGCGTAACGGTCTCCGCGTGGTCATCACATCACCCGAGCCACCCGAGGCCGAGCTCACCGAGCTGCTGAAAAGCCAACCCTGGCCGCGAGTCACGATCGAGGACCCGTACGGCGTGGTCTCGCCACCGCTCACGCCGGCTCGGCTGCGGTCATGGTCCGCGCCGCCGCGCCCCTCCCGGAGCCGACCGTCGAGGTGGTCCACGTGCGGACCGAGGAGCAGCTCGCCGAGGTCGACAAGATCGTGGTGGAAGGCTTCCCGCTCCCACATTTCCAGCCGTACGGCGAAGCGGCCGCCGTCCCCGCCGACCTGCTCACCACGCCCGGCTTCGACGCCTACCTGATCGCGGTCGAGGGCCAATGGGCCGCAGCCGCCGCGACCATCACCCAGGACAAGGTGGCCGGCATCTACTTCGTCACGACCCTGCCCGAGTTCCGCGGCCAGGGCCTTGCTCGCCAACTCATGTACGGCGTGCTCAGGCAGCTCGATCCCTTGCCAGTAACCCTGACCGCCGCAGAGCCCGCACAGCACCTCTACAAGTCGTTGGGCTTCACGACGATCGCGGAGTCGACGTGGTGGTCTGGTTAAAGAGTCGCGTCCTGAGCCTTCGGGGTGGCGTCAACCCCGAAGTGCCGGCGCTGGGGGAACCCGCAAGGCCGGTCAGTCGCGTGCCCTCTGTTCGAGCCGATACGACGTTGAGCGCGGGCGTCAGGTGGTTGATGGGTGCTCAAGGTGGGTTGGCTGGGCGGCTCGGTTGGTGGGTTCGGTCGGCCGTCGTTGGTGGGCCGCCGCAACGGCGCCAGCTGATCGACGCCCTCTAACGGATCTTGGGGGTAACTTGCCAGGCTGCGGCGTAGAGCAGGAGTGCGGCGGCGAAGGCGGCGCCGGCGCGCTTGACTGCTCCGGTGAGGACGCCTTCGGCGATCCCGGCCGAGGAGGCGGCCGCAGTCTGATATCCGGCGTAGTCAGCAGGAATGAGTACGGCCGCGGCTAGCAGGGGAGCGGTGATTAGTAGGCCGATGACTGCTCGGCGCAGGGTGGGGGTGAGGCGAGGGGTGGCGTCGGGAGTGCGCAGGGCGACGCGATGCTTCCAGCTGAACCAGGCGATGACGATCAGGCCGAACGCCGTACTCGCGTACTGCAGCCATCGGTTGTCGGTCAGGAAGTCCCAGAGCAAGTGCGTGGCGGCGCCGATCAACGCGGAAGCGATGAACCACAAGATGTTCGGGCGCTCGACTCTCGGGAGGGTCAGGCCGAGTGCGGTGATCGGTGCCCGAAGCAACCAATACGCTCCGACCAGGACGACTGTGTAGAACAGGTCGATCGGTAACCCGCCGACCGAGTGAGTCGTGGTCGCGTTCAGGAACGATCCGTACCAATCGCCCGCCTGGGTAGATCTGATGCCGACCGCGGTCAGGAAGTACGGCGTATCGGGCGCCATCGACCCGGCGATGAGTGCCACCGGGACGAAGGGGTGGCGCAGCAACGGGAGTACTGCGGCCGGGTGGGCCAAGGTGAAGGGCATGTCGACAGACAATAGTCACTTGAACGGACTATAGGGAAATCGAGGCCTGCACCAGGAAGAGTGGGGACGCGGCCGCGATCGCTGCCAGCGCGCGGAGACCTGAGGAGCGCGCGTAAGAGACGACGCCGGTCAATACCAAGGCCAGGAGTGGCCAGGCGCCGTAGTCGGTGCTGATCACAAAACCCCTGGTCAGGACTAGTGCAGAGGGAAACCAGGCCAGCGCAGCTAGAGCCCCGGCGGCCGGCGATCGGCGACGCCGATCCGGCGGGCAGGCAACGATCACAAGAGCAGTCAGTACGGCGGCGAACGCCTGCAGCGGGGAGTCGTACAGCCCGGGGGAGATCGTCCAGTCCACGGCGAAACCGAGTAGGCCCAGCACGGCGCCGAGCCGCGAATGGTTGAGCAGGGCAACGATTCCGCCGGCACACATCAACACGAGGAACAGCACGTTCAGTCCGTGGCGAAGATCGGTCGTCACCAGCTGGCTCCAGGTGGAACCGGGCGAGATCACGACCCCGGCGTACCAGCTCATCAAATGGATACCGCCGTACGCCGCTGTGACGGCCAGCGCGAAGGGCGCCGCGAGCTCGAAGAATCGCCCACCGGTCGAGGCGGAGTCGAGTCCGAGTCGCACTCGTAAGGCGTGCGCGAGCAGGTCCGCGTCCGCGCGCACTCGTGCTGGCCATGACAGGCCGGCGGTCATTTCCCGATGCACGTCAAGGATCTCGCCGGCAGCGTGATAGCGAACCGGGTACAGCCTCATGTGGCCGGCGCAGTCCCACCGGCCAGGCGCCGGCGCATCTCCCGAGCCGTTGCGGCCAGTCGCTCGGCCTCGGTCTCAAGGCGTTCGCGACCGGTCGGGGTGAGGGTGAAGATCCGACGTGTGCGCCCGCCGACGACTTCCTCCCGCTCGACCTCGATCAGGCCGTCGGCCAGCAGTCGGTCCAGAGCGCCGTACAGGGCACCCGTCCGTGGTGCGACGCGGCCGTCGGTGATCGCCTTGACCTCTTGGGCGATCGCGTAGCCGTGCCGGGACTCGTTCGCGAGGGCTGTCAGTAACAGCAACGCCAGTTCCTGCATCCCGCGGTCGGTCATGCGGTCAGGATACTCCGTCCAACGGACGGTCCGAGACCTTCACAGGATCCCTATCTTCTGCTGATCATCACCTCACCGCCGTGTCGCTAGCGTCACGGCCTTCTGACATTCAGTGATCGGAGAGGGAGCAGATGAGTAGACGACCACGGTTGGCGCGAGTCGTGGCACTGACGGCCGGTGTGGTGATGGCGACCGGCACCTTGGCGGTGGCACCGGCCAGCGGCGCAACAGACCAGGCGCTCGCCGGGTACTACAACCAGAAGGTGGAGTGGGCGGCCTGTGTGGCCGGTACGGCGCCACCGGGCTACCCGCAGGAGGAGTGGGAGAAGGAATTCGTCGGGCTGGACTGCGCGACGATCGTCGTGCCGATGAACTACCGGAAGCCCTCGGACGGCAACCTGTCGGTCGCGATCAGTCGGCGGAAGGCAGCCGATCCGGCGAAGCGGCAAGGGGTGCTGCTGCTGAACCCCGGTGGTCCGGGCGGCCCAGGCCTGACGATGCCGACCTGGATGCAGGAGCAGAAGATCGCGGGTCCGTTCGACCTGATCGGCTTCGACCCGCGCGGCACCGGCCGGTCGACGGCGTTGGAGTGTGAGCTCCCGCCGACCGAGCCGCTCTTCGAGACCAGGCCGACCGACAAGCAGTTCGCGCAGATCGCAGCCGACGCGGAGGCCCAGGAGAAGGGCTGTGCGGCCGGTGGTGGCGGGATCCGCAAGTACATCAGCACGGCGAACACTGCCCGCGACATGGATGTCATCCGGGGCGTGCTGGGCGAGAAGAAGATCAACTTCCTCGGCTACTCCTACGGCACCTACCTCGGCGCGGTCTACGGCTCGCTGTTCCCGAGCAAGCTGAACCGCTCGGTGCTCGACGCCTCGATGCACCCGGACTGGCTGTACTACGAGCAGGCCAAGCAGGTCTCGGTCGCGGCCAGGGAGAACTTCGACGCGCTCGCATCATGGATGGCGGAGCGCGACAGCGTCTACCACCTCGGCAAGACGCTCGCCGAGGTGACGGCGAACCTGACCGCGACCCGGGCGAAACTCGCGGTGCGTCCGGTGCCCTGGCCGATCCCTGGGGCAGGAACTGATGTCGACGGAGTCTTCTTCGACATCATCCTCGGCGGGTCGGGCTACCGGCCGATCTGGGACCTGGCGGCAGAGCTGATCGGGCTGCTCCACCAGGCGGCGAATGCGCCGGAGGGCAAGCGGGCGTTGAGCGAGGACGCGAGCAAGGCGCTGAAGGTTCTGTACGGCGAGATCAAGGAGACCTACAACGGGGTCTTCCCGGCGGTGAGCTGTGAGGCGGTGTGGTCGAAGGATCCGAAGGGCTACGAGGAGCAGATGCGGTTGTTCCGCGAGAAGTACCCGTACGGTCCGGGCGCGATGCAGGCGGGGCCGACCAACTGCACCTACGCGAAGTGGAAGCCGCAGGAGAAGCTGGTCGACCTGAAGCGCAAGGGCTACCCGGTCGGTTTGGTGATCGGCGCCGAGTACGACCCGTCGACGCAGTACGACGGGTCGCCCGCGATGGCGGTCGCGCTGAACAACCAGCTGATCTCGGTCAAGGATGAGGGTAGCCACGGTCAGTACGGCGGCAACGCCTGCGCCACCCAGAAGATCGACGACTATCTGATCAACGGCATCCTGCCGGGCTCGCGCGTGGTCTGCGACGGCGCCCCACGTCCCGACGTACCGGCTGACGGTACGGCGGGCGCGTCCGCGGCGAAGCGGCCGACCGGCTCACTCGCCGACCGGGCCACCGAATTGGTTGCCCAGGGCAAGTCCGCCTGGCGGCACTGACGAACTGACGGTCACATAGGGCGCGAGCTCATTTAGGAAGTCGGCCGGGTCGAACATCGCCCCGGCCGACGCCACGCCTGTCGCACGGCCTTCGCCTGCGAGCAGACGTCGTACGGCGCCTACTGCGAGCGGCGCGGTGATCGCGTAGATGTCCTGGCCGTGGGCGGTCGTGCGCAGGTCGCCCTCGGGGGTTCGGATCAGGACGTCGACGACGAAGGTCTGGTCGGAGCGGCCGTGGTCGTCGACCGCCTTCGGTGCGGGGGTGTCGGGCTGGGCCAGATCGCCGGCGGCCTCGAGGGTCATGGCGGTGCGGATGCTCGGTACGTCGAGGTGGCTGGGGATCGTGACGACGTCGGCCATGGTGAATTCCTTGATCACGCGGCGGGTGCCCAGCGGTTCGGGGAACGGCCAGTCCTCCTGGCTCGGCTGGTCGTCGTGGTACCGCAGCTCGCCATCGGCGAAGCGCACTCGTCGTCCGTTCCGCCGGTCGTGGGAGATCTTGCCGGCGGTTCGGGTACCCGGTGTCGGGTGCCAGCTGCTGAGGCCGTACGCGACGATCACCTCGTCGGCGCTGGTCCGGTTGCCGAGTGCGGCGGTGACGAGGAGGTCGCTGAGGCCGCCGTAGAAGGCCATCGCGGGCACGATCGGGGTCGTCGCATCCCGGTGGGCGGCGAAGGTGTCGACGTTCGCCTCGATCTCCGCGGCCACGTCGACGTACGGGATGCCGGCGCGGACCGCGGCGGCTGAGACTGCCGCGCCGGTCAGCGCGAACGGACCCGCGGCGTTGATGACCGCGGCCGCTCCGATCAGGGCGGCATCCAGCGCGTGGCTGTCGTCCACGGTGGCTGGGCGGGCCTCGAAATCGGGCCACTGCGTCTTCAGCGCCTCGGCATCGCGGCCGGACACGATCGGCGTGAAACCTTGGCGGACCAGCTCCGCCACCACGAAACGACCGGTGTGCCCAGTTGCGCCGTACACGGCGATTCTCTGCGTCATGGGTTGAGTCTGGCCGCCGGGCCGGGTTTCCGGGAGCGTCCGGAACGCCACCATGCGTACACTTTCGGACATGCATACCGTTGCGGTCGCCGCGGCCGGGCAGCTCCTGCATTTCGAGCTCGGCGTCGCCTACGAGGTCTTCGGCAATCCGCCGGTCGACGTACCTGACTGGTACGACGTTCAGTTGTGCGGACCGGGGCCGATCCGGGTCGGGCCGTTCCTGGTCGATCCGGATCATGGGCTGGATGCGTTGGCCGCTGCGGACACGGTGATCGTGCCGGCCTGCGTGGACGTCGACGTACCGCCGCCGGTGGAGTTGGTCGAGGCGGTGCGGTCGGCGTACGACGCGGGTGCGCGGGTGGCGTCGTTGTGCACGGGCGCGTTCGTGCTGGGCGCGGCCGGGCTGCTGGACGGGCAGCAGGCGACTACGCACTGGGCGCACACCGAGCAGTTGAGTCGAGCGTTCCCAGCAGCCAAGGTCGATCCGGACGTGCTCTACACCGACAACGGTCGCGTGCTCACCGCCGCTGGGAAGGCCGCTGCAGTCGACCTGTGCCTGCACCTGGTGTACCTGGATCGTGGTGCAGCCGTCGCGAACGCGGTCGCCCGGCGCCTCGTCGTACCGCCGCATCGCGCTGGTGGGCAAGCACAGTTCGTCTCCAAACCTATCCAGCCGGCGGACGAGCACGCCCTGTCCCGCCTGCTCAACTGGGCCGAAGAACGCCTCGACCAGCCCCTGACCGTCACCGACCTCGCCCGTGAAGCCAACACCAGCCCCCGCCACCTGGGCCGCCTCTTCCGCGCCACCACTGGCGAAACCCCACTCCAATGGCTGCTCACCCGCCGCGTCCGCCGAGCCCAAGAGTTGCTAGAGGCAACCAACGACACCATCGACGCGATCGCAACCGCCACCGGCATGGGCACCCCCACCACCCTCCGCCGCCACTTCAAACAAACCGTCGGTGTCTCCCCGAATAGTTACCGCCAAACCTTCCGGTCAACGAGCCTCGGGTAGTTCTACTTGGACTCGGTGGCTGCGAGCGCGACCAGCTCGTCCGAGGCTTCTTGCCAGGCGGGGCTGCTGGGGTTGAACTGCGTGTGCAGGTAGGCGGCGGTCAGGCGGGCGATCGCGGCGACTCGCTGCGGATCC
Source organism: Kribbella albertanoniae (assembly GCF_004348455.1). Taxonomy (GTDB): domain Bacteria; phylum Actinomycetota; class Actinomycetes; order Propionibacteriales; family Kribbellaceae; genus Kribbella; species Kribbella albertanoniae. The sequence continues at coordinate 3,660 of NZ_SMKA01000074.1, read as the reverse complement.
TCGTCGGTGGTCTCGGCGGCGTCGTACCCCTGGATGCCGCCAAGGAGGTGCTCGGCGCCGAAGACGGTGAGGAGGGTCTTCGGGGACGGTGCCAGGTGGTACGGGTCGGCGTGCCAGTCGGGGCCCATGTCGGTGAAGTGCTGCGAGTCGTCCTTGTCGCCGATGACCACCAGCGCCGGTGTCGTCATCGTGCTGAAGTCGATCGTGCGGGCGAAGTCGATGGCGTCGGCCATCGGGCCGTTCAGGACGTCGCCGCGGCCCGGGGCGGCCAGGACGATGCCCTGCTTGATCCGCGGCTCGCGCAGGTCCGCGATCTCGCCGGTGTCGGGGTCGGTGATACGGGCCCCGAGCAACTGAGTGGTGGTGAAGCCGCCGAGTGAGTGGCCGGCGACGGCGACCTGCTCGCGGTTCACTCGGCCGGCAAGTGTCGGTACGGCGTCCTCGATGAGGTCGAACTGGTCGAGGATCTGGGACATGTCCTCGGCGCGCGATCGCCAGAAGTACGGCGCTCCTGAGGCGGCACCGACCACGCCGGTCAGTGTCCGCGAGCTGAGGTGGGTGGGTTGGACCACGACGAAGCCACGCGCGGCCCAGTCGTTGGCGAGCGGGGCATAACCGTTCAGCGAGGACAGGTTGTTCGCGAAGCCGTGGCCGTGTGACAGCAGGATGACCGGCAGGTCGGTGCCGGTCGCCGGCGCCGAGACGCGGACCTGCAGGTCGACGGGCCGGCCGGGGACGGACAGGATCACCGGGCTATAGGAGATGACGCTCATGAGTTCTTCCTTCGGTGCACTAGAGTGAGAACCGGGACGTTGTTCCACTTACGATACGGAACGTTGTTCCGGTTATCAAGTGGGACGTCGTTCCGTTTGGCGCACAAGGAGGGAGTTCGGGTGACCGGTCGGAGCAAGCGGTCCGATGCGCTGCGGAATGAGCAGAAGCTGCTCGCCGCGGCGGCCGAGGTGTTCCTGGTCTCCGGTGTCGACGCGCCGATCCGGGATATCGCGGCCCAGGCCGGCGTCGGTACCGGGACGATCTACCGGAACTTCCCGACCCGCGCCGACCTGGTCGTCGCCGTCTATCGGCATCAGGTCGAGGCCTGCGCTGAGGCCGGCCCGCAACTGCTGGCCGAGCTCGACTCGCCGTTCACGGCGCTGCGGCATTGGGTCGACCTGTTCGTGGACTTCCTGGTCACGAAGCACGGCCTCGCGCATGCCTTGCAATCCGACAGCAGCGGCTTCGAAGCCCTGCATGTCTACTTCCTCGACCGCCTGCTGCCGGTCTGCACCGAGCTACTCGAGACCGCCGCCGAAGCTGGTGAGATCGTCACCGACATCAAGGCCTACGAGCTGATGCGCGGCATCGGGAATCTCTGCATCGGCCGCGAAGGCGATGCGACCTACTACGACCCCCGCCGTCTGGTCAATCTGTTGCTGGACGGCCTGCAGGCCCACTGAGGAGATACTCCCCAGCCAGCTGAACTGTCTCTGCCCGAGTCCGGCCCGGGTGATCGAATGCGATGAAGTGCCGGCCGATGGCCAGCGTGAACGCGAGGATGCTGCGCGCCTCGACCTCGTCCGGGTCGGTGATGAACGCGCCGAACATCGTGCGCAGGAAGTCCATCCGCTCGGTGTCGATCCCGGCGCAGCCGCTCCGCCACCGCCTCGACCGCTCGGAGTTGCTCGCACCATAGGTGGTTGCAAAGGAATCTTTGCAAAGCTATCTTTGCATCATGCAGGAAGTCACCGGTAGAGCACCGGCTTTGGGTACGGCGGCGTTGCGGGCGCTCGCGCATCCGCTGCGCGTGCGGATTCTCGACGAGCTGTCGATGTACGGACCGCTGACGGCAAGCGGACTGGGGGAGCGGCTCGGTGAGTCGAGCGGGTCCACCAGCTACCACCTTCGCCAACTGGAGAAGCACGGGCTGGTCGCCGAGGACGTCGGGCGTGGCACTGGGCGGGAGCGCTGGTGGATGCGGCCGCCGGGATCGATCACGCTGCCGGACGCGCATCAGCAGCCGGAGGGGAGTGCCGAGCGGCTCGCAACCGAGCTGATCGATCAGGAGTGGATGCGCCGCCGTGACGACGCCGTCCGTGAGTTCCGCGAGCATGCTTTCAGTGCTGAGTGGCTCGACGTTGCATCGTTCGACACCGTCAACCTGCGGCTCACCGTCGACGAACTCCGGCAGCTCGTCGACGACATCGACAGTGTCATCGCTCGCCGCCTCCAAGCTCAACCGTCTGCAGGTGCCCGGCCGGTGCAGTTGCAGCTCAACGCGTTCCCGCTGGCTCGCGGCGGAACCGACAAGGAGTAACCCCATGGACCCCTTCACGATCGCCGTACCCGAGGGCGAGCTCGACGATCTCCGGTCGCGACTGCGGCGGACGCGATTCGCCGTACCGACTGCGAAGGACTGGGAGGCTGGCGTCGATCCGGAATACCTGCGCTCGCTGGTCTCCTACTGGGCCGACGAGTTCGACTGGCGGGCTGCCGAGGCGCGGTTGAACGAATACCCGCAGTATGTTGCCGACGGCACCCACTTCGTGCACATTCGGCGCGATCCGACGCGGCCGCCGGTGCTGCTCACGCATGGCTGGCCGAGCACGTTCGCGGAGCTGTTGCCGCTGGCCGACCTGCTCGAGGTCGACGTGGTAATCCCTTCGCTGCCTGGGTTTCTGTGGTCGACGCCGACCGAAGGGCCGACCACGAAGGTCGCGATCGCCGAGCGGTACCACCGGCTGATGACCGAGACGCTTGGGTACGACCGGTACTTCGCCTTCGGGGGTGATATCGGCGGCTCGGTATGCGGTTGGCTCGCGACGATGTACCCGGATCAGGTCGCCGGGATTCACGTTATCCACGGGCCGTTCCCGTCGGACTTCGCTGAGCCGATCACGGCCGCCGAGCAGGTGTGGCTCGACTCGGATGACGATCGCGGCGAGGAGGACGGCGGTTACGGCGCCATCGTCGGCACCCGGCCCGACACGGTTGCCGCGGCGCTGTTGGACTCGCCCTCCGGGCTGGCCGCGTTCATCATCGACAAGCTGCGCGCCTGGAGCGACTGCCACGGCGACCTCGAGTCGCGTTTCAGCCGCGACGACATCTGCACGATCGTCACGCTCTACTGGGTGACAGCCTCGATCGGTACGTCGTTCCGTCCGTACTACGACGGTTCGCACAACGGGGCCCGCCCGACGATCGCCGTACCGGTCGCGGTCACCCAGAGCCAGGAATGGAACATGCCACTGTTCCCGCGCTCGATCGCCGACCGTGCGGCCAGCGACATCCGGCGCTACCTGGCACCGGACGGCGGCGGCCACTTCATGGCCTTCGAGGAGCCCAAGCTCGTGGCCGCCGAGCTCACCGCCTTCATGCACGACATCACCTGAGCCGCGCGGCGGCTCGTGGTTGGCAGGCCGGTTCCTGGTGGCGGATGTAGTTCATGGTCGGGGTGGTCGATCATCGGAAGATCACTGCCACAGAGCGGCAGTGATCTTCCGTGGATCGTCGCCCGCGATGCTCCACAAAGGTGCTGGGCGTCGGTAAGGACACGTAGTGGTCGGTGGATCGCGGCGGTTTGGGGTCGGGTGAGGCGTGGGCGGGGGTATACGTAGGTGACTACTACATGTTCTTACCGACGCGGGACGTACAGTCGGGGCG
>NZ_SMKA01000073.1 GCF_004348455.1 Kribbella albertanoniae | reverse complement strand
GGGTCGGGGTCGGGGTCGGCTGACTCGAACCGCTGTCGGACGGATTCACTGTCGGGGTTCCTCCCACTCCAGATTCATTGCCACAAGCAACCAAAACCAGCACCGCGGCGGCACTCGCCGCCAGCACTGCACCGAACCGTCGGATCACGATCATCACCTCCCACCCTAGACGCACCCCGAAGCCCGTTCGTTGCAGCTACTCGGGGTAGCTGACGGCTCGGAGCACCTTCGCGGGCGCGCCGGCGGCGATCGAGTACGGCGGGATGTCGTGGGTGACGACGCTGTTGGCGCCGATCACGCATCGCTCGCCGATCGTCACGCCGCTGGTGACGACGACGTTCGCCCCGAGCCAGACGTTGTCGCCGATCCGGGTCGGCCCCTTGGAGTCGAAGCCCTGCCAGGGCACCGGGCGATCCGGATCGTCGAAGCGGTGGTTGGAGTCCGTCACGAAACAGCCGTTGGCGAGCATGCAGTGCGAACCGATCTCGACCAGCTCGAGCGCGGCAACCATCACCGCGATGTTCAGGAACGTCCCCTCGCCGATCCGCACCCTGCCCTGGTCCCCGACCGTGATCCACACGTTCGGCTCGAACACCGCGTGCTCCCCGATCTCAAGCCGCCCGTCCCGCAGCGCCTCCAGCACGTTCCCCTGCAACGGCCACCGCGCGAACACCCCACGCCGCATCAGCTCCCAGTGGATCCGCGCCCGGTTCCACGGCAGCGAGTTGCGCTCATACCAGCGCCACTTCTGCACCCAGAGCTTGGCCTGCCCCGCAAGATCCTCCACCCGCCTCAGGCTACGTCGTGGCAACATCCGGTCATCGCAGGCGAGCCGCCGCGCGACACACCTAGAATGCGTCCATGGCGTGGGTTCTGTGGGTCATCTTCGCACCTGTCGCCATCGGTCTGGTGGAGTGGGCGGCGATCTGCGCGGTCGGTGCCCGGCAGGTCGCGATCACCCGGCAGCAGATCATGCGCCGGATCCGGTGGTGCTACGGAATCCTCTTCCTGGCGTTCTTCCTCGCCGGCGTCCTCGCTGACACGACCGCCGCCGTAGCGCGCAGGATGGAGAACCGGGCCAGTCAGGTGCCGAACGACCTGTTCTTCTGGTCGCAGCCGGCGCGCGACGCTGTGGTGGACGGCTTGTTCATCGCTCTCGATGCGGCCGGCCTGGCGCTGTGCGCGGGAGGCTTCGGGCTGACGCTGCTGGCCGTGCTCTACCTCCGTGAGAGGTACCCACTCGGATACCTGGACCCCGCGCGCTTCGACAGGGATCAGGATGGTCGGCTCCCACCGCTGGCGCGGCAGCTCTGGATGGGGTGGCTCATTCTCCCGTTCCCGGTCGGCGTGGGGCTGCACGTGCTGGCGACGCCGGACGGCATTCTGCTGTCGGCTGCCGTGGCTGCGCTGAGTGCTGTGGCCTTCGGCCTGGTGGCCTGGGTGGAGTGGCGGGTCTGGCGGGAGAACAGGAAACGCTGGGCGAAGAGCGCCGCCCCTCAGGTCCGGACGCTGACCGGCAGGCGCCGTACCGTGGTGGCGATCAGCGCCGGGTTCATCGGTGGATCGGCTGCCTCCTGGGCTGTGCTCGCCTTGCTCTACGAGGGCCACCTCTCAACCTCATCCAGTACGGCGAGCAAAGTCGGGATGCTGGTCGTCGCAGCCCTGCTCGGTGTGGTTCGAGCCTTCGCGGACCTGACCAGGGAACGGGCAGAGACCGCACTCGGCTGACTAGCGGAAGTCGCGGGACGGGGTGCGGGTTGCCAGGGGGAGGCGTTCGAGGTGGTCGGCGGAGAGGTTGGTGACTTCGCCGGCGCGTTCGACGCGGCCGCGGATGATCATCGCGCTGGCGTTGCGGGCGACGGCGGCGTGGCGGTGCCAGCAGCCTTTGGTGATGACGATGTTGGCCATGCCGGTCTCGTCCTCCAGGTTCATGAAGGTGACGCCGGAGGCGGTGGCGGGGCGCTGGCGATGGGTGACGACACCGGCGACGCGGACCCGGGTGCCGTCGGGGACCTCGCGGAGTTGGGCGGCCGAGAGGATGCCGTCGGCGCGGAGCTGGTCGCGGACGCGTTGCATCGGGTGGCTGGTGGCGGTGATCGAGGTGGACCACAGGTCGGCCATGTCGGTCTCGATATCGCTCATCCCGGGCAGGGTCGGTGGTGGACCGGCGGTGGAGACACCGGCCAACCGGTCCGGGCGCTCCTCGGCGGCTCGGCCTGCCTCCCACAACGCCTGCCGTCGGTCCAGACCGAAGCAGTCGAACACGCCGGCAGTGGCGAGCGCCTCGACCTGCGCGGCGGTGATGCCGGTCCGTCGTACCAGGTCGGCCATGTCGCGGTAGTCGCCACCGCGCTCACGCTCCTCGACGATCAGCTTCGCCCCCTTCTCCCCCACCGTCCGGACCTCCGCCAACCCGAGCCGGACGGCGAAGACACCGTCGCGCCGGTGCAGTGTCGAGTCGAACGGCTTCGATCCGTCGAACGGCCCGACCGGCGGTTGCGGATCCTTCAGGCAGCTCGGCGAACCGGTCGGGCCGGTCAGCTCCTGACCGTCGACCAGCAGCTCCAGCCCGGCCTCGATCCCCGAGCGCAACAGATCAGGACGCCGTACCTCGACACCGTGTCGGCGGGCATCGGCGACCAGGGACTGCGGTGAGTAGAACCCCATCGGCTGGGCCCGCAACAGTGCGGCCAGGAACGCGGCCGGGTAGTGCAACCGCAGCCAGGTACTCGAGTAGACCAGCAGGGCGAAGCTGATCGAGTGCGACTCGGCGAAACCGAAGTTCGCGAAGGCTTCGATCTTGGCGTAGATCTCGTCGGCCAGGTCGCCGGTGATCCCGTTGCGCTCCATCCCGGCGTACAGCTTGGTCTTCAGTGACGAGATCTTCTCGACACCGCGTTTGGAGCCCATCGCGCGGCGCAGCAGGTCGGCCTCGTCACCGTCGATGTCGCCGACCGCCATCGCCATCTGCATCAGCTGCTCCTGGAACAGCGGGACGCCCAGCGTCCGGGCCAGCACCGGCTGCAGCTTCGGGTGCAGATAGCTGATCGGCTCCTCACCGGTCCGGCGGCGGATGTACGGATGGACGGCACCGCCCTGGATCGGGCCGGGCCGGATCAGCGCGATCTCGGTGACCAGGTCGTAGAACCTGCGTGGCTTCAACCGGGGCAGCGTCGCCATCTGCGCCCGCGACTCGACCTGGAACACGCCCACCGAGTCGGCCCGGCACAACTGGTCGTAGACCCCGGCCTCCTCCTTCGGGATCGTGTGCAGCAGCCAGGACTCACCGAGTTGCTCGCGCACCATGTCCAGGCAGTACTGCAGTGCTGCCAGCATGCCGAGGCCGAGCAGGTCGAACTTCACCAGCCCCATCCACGCGCAGTCGTCCTTGTCCCACTGCAGGACGGTGCGTTTCTCCTTGCGGGCATGCTCGATCGGCACCACCTCCCCGACCGGCCGCTCGGTCAGCACCATCCCACCGGAGTGGATGCCCAGATGCCGGGGGAACTTCAGCAACGCGGTCGCCATCGTCACCACCCGCGGCGGAATGTCGTGCTCGGTCGAGGTGATCTCGGGACTCCACCCGTCCACCTGCTTCGACCACGCGTCCTGCTGACCGACCGAATACCCCAGTGCCTTGGCAACATCCCGTACGGCGGACTTCGGCCGATAGGAAATCACGTTCGCCACCTGGGCGGCGTTCTGCCGGCCGTACTTGTCGTAGACGTACTGGATCACCTCCTCCCGCCGGTCGGAGTCGAAGTCCACGTCGATATCGGGCTCCTCGGCCCGGGTCGAGGCGAGGAACCGCTCGAACGGCAGGTCGTAGAGGATGCTGTCCACCGCGGTGATCCCGAGCGCGTAGCAGACCGCCGAGTTGGCCGCCGAGCCCCGGCCCTGGCAGAGGATGCCGTTCTTGTGGGCGAAGCTGACGATGTCGTGGACGATCAGGAAGTAGCCCGGGAAGCCCTTCGCCTTGATCACGGCCAGCTCCCGCTTCAGCCGCTCGTACGCATCCGGGCGCTGTTTGCGCGTCCCGTACCGCCGGGCGGCGCCCTCGAGGGTGACGTGCTCCAGCCAGCTGTCCGGGGTGTGCCCGGCCGGGACATCCCGCAACGGCAGCTTCGGTTTGGCCCGGCCCAGGTCGAAGGCGAGCTGGTCGGCCAGGGTGACCGATCGCGCGACAGCGCCGTCGTACCGGCGGAAGCGGTAAGCCATCTCCTCGCCGGTGCGCAGGAACGCCATCCCGCTGGGTGGCAGCCAGCCGTCCATCGCGTCCAGGTCGCGGCGGGCCCGGACCGCGGCCAGCGCGGCGGCCAGCTTGTGCTGCGCCGGGATCGCGTAGTGAACGTTGTTGGTGGCAACGACCGGGAGACCATGATCGGCGGCCAGATCGGCAAGGACCCGGTTCCGCGTGCTGTCCTCCGGTAGGTGGTGATCGGTCAGCTCGACCACCACCCGATCCTTGCCGAACAGGTGGGTCAGCCGATCCAGCTCCCGCCCAGCGGCCGCCGTCCCACCCTGCTTCAGCCCTTGCTGCACCAGCCCCTTGCGGCAACCGGTCAGGATCACCCAGTGGTCCTTACCCTTCTCGGCAAGCCGCTCCAGGTCGTAGATCGGCTTGCCCTTCTCGCCACCCTTCAGCTGCGCATGCGTGATCTCGCCGGCCAGCCGGTGATACCCCTCCTGGCCCTCGGCCAGCACCAGCAGATGACTCCCCTCCGGATCGGCCACCCCGTTCTGCGGGCCGGTCAGCCCGAGGGACAGCTCGGCCCCGAACACCGTCGGCAACGAGTACGCCGCTGCGGCCTCGGCGAACCGGGCCGCCCCGTAGAACCCGTCGTGATCCGTTAACGCCAGCGCATGTAACCCCTGCCGAACCGCAGTCTCGACCAGCATTTCCGGCTGCGAGGCCCCGTCCAGGAACGAGTAGTTCGAGTGCACATGCAGCTCCGCGTACGGTACCGAAGACTCGCCCCGCTCGACCTTCGCCGGCAGATCTTTCGCAGGCACATAAGGCCCCCGATGCTGCGACCACGCCGGACTGTCCCCACCATCCGCCGTCACCGGCCGCCCGCCATGACTGCCCGGCCGCGACCGGTCCGACAACCGCCGCTCCAGCTCCGACCACTTGATCGGCGGATTGTTGTATCCCATGGCGAACCTCCTGCTCGCCATACTAGAACATTTGTTCGACCGTGCGCGAATCCTAGTCGAGCGCTCGCAACACCAGCATCACTGCGCGATCGCCACCCGCGGCATGGACGTACGCCGCATGCGCCGCGGCAACGATCGCGGCCAGATCGCGCTCGTTGAGATCAGGACCGACGGCCCCCGCAGCGCGGGCGCGGGACAGAAGCAGACCCAGCGCGCGGTCGAGCTCGGCAACCGACCCTTCGACCTTGCCTGCATCAGCCTGCAGCCGCGCGGCGAGCTCGTGGGCCGCCGCACCCTCGGTGACCAGTCGCACCAGAAACTCTCGCAGCGCTCCGCCAGGGTCGTCGGACCCGGCGTACGAGTTCGCCGCGACCACAAGATCCTCGACCGCTGCGGCGAGGACGGCGTCGACGAGCTCGGCCTTGGTCCTGAAGTGCCGGTGAACCGTGCCCGCACCGACGCCCGCCCGTCGGGCGATCTCGTCGAGGGACACGCTGAGACCTTCCGCCGCGAACGCCGTACGGGCCGCAGCCACCACCTTGGCGCGGTTGGCGACGGCATCGGCCCGGCGAGGCCCGGTTGAAGCGGGGCGCTCGCCCCGTTTAGGATCAGTCATCGCCACCATCCTCCCCCACGACCGCCCAGGAGCGCCGATGCCACTGACCACCGAAGACCGGCTGGCCATTCACGAACTGGTGTCGCTGCACGGGCATCTCGCCGACGACCGCCGTACCGGCGACCTCGGACTGCTCCTGGCACCGGACGCGTCGTACGACGTGACTGCCTACGGACTGGGGATCGTCCGGGGGCTGCCCGCCCTCATCGAGCTGTTCAGCTCGGCTCCCGGCGACCAGCCCGCCGGACACCACGTCACCAACGTGATCGTCACGCCCGACCCTGATCTCGACGACCGTGCCCGAGTGCGCTCGAAGGGGCTCTCGGTGATGGCGGACGGCCGGGCGGGGACGGTCGTGTACGAGGACGAGGTGGTGCGGACGGCGGACGGGTGGCGAATCAGCGCCCGCGTGGTCGTCCCATCCCTTTTGTAACCGCGAACAGCATTGTACTGTCGCGAACATGAGTGTTCGCGTGGTTCCTGCGCAATCGCTGCCCGGTACGGCGGGGGCCGCGACACCGGAGCAGGTTCTCGACACGGCGGCAGCGGTGCTCGCCAAGGATCCGGCCGCCTCGCTGGGGCAGATCGCCCTGGCTGCGCGGATCGGCCGGACCACGCTGCACAAGCAGTTCCCGACCCGGCATGACTTGCTGGTGGCTGTCGCCGCACGGGCGCTCGACATCAGCGAGTCGGTGATCGCCGCCGCGCCGGACGACCCTGATCCACTCCGCCGACTGGTGGTCGACCTGCTGCCGTTCGGCGCTTGTCTGACGTTGCTGACAGCGCAACCCGAGATCTTCGCCGACGAGACCATCACGGCCCGGACCGATGCACTGACAGCACCGATCGCCGCGATCGTGGCCGGCGCCGGGACCATCCGCCCCGGTGTGCCCGACTGGTGGCTCGTCCGGTCCCTGCATGCGCTGTTGTTCACCGCCTGGGATCTGCTCCAAGCCGGCTGGCTCGCCCCTCGTGACGCGCCTGAGCTGGTCCTGTCGACGTTCACCGGAGGAGTGCTGACGCGATGACCGACACTGCTGTGCTCGATGCGTTCTGGTCCCGGCCCGGGCGGGACGATCCGTACCAGATCTACGAGCAGCTCCGCGCCGGCGGACCGATCATCGGCACCGGTCAGGAGTGGTTGAGCACCAGCTACGCCGTCTGCAACACGATTCTCCGCGATCGACGTTTCGGCATCCGGCCGGCAGGCGAGCCGGCGCCGACGTCGGAGGACACCTCGGGCAACACTCTCGATCTCGGCTTCCTCGATCGCGAACCACCGGACCACACCCGGCTGCGGCGGCTCGCGGCGCCGGCGTTCCGGCCGAAGATGATGGCCGGCTACGCCGAACGGATCGCGGACTTCACCCGCGACCTGATCACCGGCATCGAACGCCGGGCTGTGGCCGAGCCGGACCGCCCGTTCGACCTGATCGCCGACTTCGCCGCGCCACTCCCGATCGGTGTCATCACCACCCTGATGGGCATCCCGGACGCGGACGTCGATCGGTTGTCCCAGCACGGCACCGTGGTCGGTTCTGCCTTGTCGGGCATTGGTTCTCCGGCCGAAGCAGCCGCACTGGCCGCCGCGAACGCCGAACTCTACGAGCTGTTCAGCGAGCTCATCCCGCTGAAGAAGGCGCACCCGGGCGATGACGTGATCAGCTATCTGGTGGCCGCGACGCCGGACGGAATCACGCCGTACGAGCTGCACACGACCGCAAGGCTGCTGCTGATCGCCGGGTTCGAGACGACGGTCAACCTGATCGGCAACGGAGTAGCCAGCCTGCTCGATCACCCGGACCAATGGGAGCTGATCCGCACCGAACCGGAGTACGCGGCCGCGGCCGTCGAAGAGGTCCTGCGGTATGCGCCGCCGGTGCAGAACACAAGCCGCTTCGCGCACGAGGCGGTGTCGATCGGGGGCGTCGACGTACCAGCGAACGGTTGGGTCATGCTGATCCTGGCCGCCGCCAACCGCGACCCTGAGGTCTTCGACGATCCCGGCACCTTCGACATCACCCGCCCCCGCCAGGCCGAGCACCTCGCCTTCTCCAGCGGCATCCACTACTGCCTAGGCGCCCCACTCGCCAGGCTGGAAGCCCAGATCGCCTTCACCGAACTCGCCACCAGACTCCCCAAACTGCACCGATCACCGGACGAACCGACCTGGCGAGAATCCCGAGTCATCCGCGGCTACTCCAGCCTGCCACTCCTCGTCAGCTAGAGCGGTCCCAGCACATCCTGTACGGCGGCGTTCAGCTCCAGGTCTTCCAGCACAGCCAGGAGCTGCTTCTCTTCGTACCGGAAGTGGTTCTCCATGATCGCCGCCACCCCTTCGAGATGCCGATCCAGCTCCTCGGGCGTCGCCGCTCGGTCGACCGCGTCACGCAGCCCCTGCAGCAGGTGCTCAATCATGGAGTGATCCTGCGTGAGCGCCCGCAAAACCGGCGCGAGTTGCGGATGCGTGGCCTCAATCGCCGGGAACAGCGCACGGTCCTCGCCCTGGTGATGACCGTCGAGCGCAGCGCAGAACCCGTGGCAGTACAGCAACAGGTCCCGACTCGCACGCTCGGTCGGCACCCCGTCACGCACAGCCTGCCGAGTAACCTCGAGCGCCTCCCGGATGCGCACATGCACCCGCCGCAATTCATTGCTCCAGGCAACCAGCCTGGTCGTCTCGCGCTCAGTCACGCGAGAACGAAGAGAGGGACGAGAACATCGCCAACCCCTTCAGTCCGACGCCTCCATGCCTGACAGGGCCTGCCACCAGCACGCGACGCTACCCACATCCTAGTCGACGTCCCGCACCGGACCGCCACCACTGACCAACTCCGCGCGACCCACACCGTTCACGCTCAACGCCTTCTCGCCCAGCCCCTCAGAGGAGGTTGATCAGTGGCACAGGTCCGCCACCTCTGGACGCCACCATCCGCTCCATCGAGTGGATCCACCATGCACGAAGGTCGCGAGTGTACGGAGATTGCCACCAGCAAAGGATTGCCGGCAACACGCACCTTCCACTCGTACCGGCTCGTGGGTACCCGTCGTACGGAGCTTTAAATGGGTGGCTGGTGCGGCGGATGGGTTGGTACCGTGCCGGGGTCCGTGACTTTGCGCTTGGAGGTGGGAACCCATGAACGCTGTTTCGCAGTGGGTGCTCTCCTTCTCGTGGTCACGGGCGGGCGATTGACATAGGTGTCGCCGGGAGCGCCCCGAGAAATTCGGCACTCCCGAAAGGAAACACCTATGAACTCTTTGCTTGTCTCGATCTCCCGTGTGGCCGAGAACCAGTGGCACGCGGTGGAGAACGACCTGGTCGTCGGCCGCGGTCATGCGTCCCGCCGGCTCGACGGCCGGACCTTCCTCAGCATCGACACGTGGGACGACTCCGTCTTCGACCGGCTCGCCACGGCGATGCTGACCGACCACGGCGAGCCGGTGTACACAGTCGTCGACGAAGGCGATCGCGCGCTGACCTCCGGCTGGGAACGCGCCGGTTTCACCACCTGGCGCCGTGAACGCGAGTACGTCGTACCGACCGGCCCAGCGTCAGCACCGATCCCAGCCGGCGTCGTCATCACCGCGGCCGAGGAAGAACCGCTGCGCGAGTTGGATCGGGCACTGCGCGCCGAGATCGACTGGCCGACCATGCCTGCCGAAGTCCTGCCCTGGCAGGGCGGAAGCGTCCCACTCGACCCGTCGAAGTACACCGTCGCCAAGCTCCACGGCCAGTACGTCGGCCTCCTCCGACTGGCGACGTACACCCGGCAACCGCGGATCGGCCTGATCGCAGTCCTGGCCAGCCGACAGCACCAGGGAATCGGACGCGCATTACTCGGCCAGGTACTGGGCGACCTGCACCACGCCGGGACCGGATCGGTCGCAGCCGAGGTCAACGAAACCAATACAGCAGCGATCGCGCTGTTCCAGGGCTTCCAAGCCCGCCACACCAACACCAACCTCGAACTCGTTCACGGGAAGGCCTGACCATGCCCAGAAAAGCAGGCGCGATCGAGCTCGACGGTGTCGTGGTCGAATCGCTGCGCAACGCCGTCTTCCGGGTCGAACTCACCAACGGCCACCAGGTCCTCGCCCACATCAGCGGCAAGATCCGCAAGAACTACATCAAGATCATTCCCGAAGACCGAGTCCTGGTAGAACTCAGCCCCTACGACCTCACCCGCGGCCGCATCATCTTCCGCTACCGCAACTGACCCCACCTGGAGGCTGCGCCGGCCGCCAAGGTCGCGGCCGGCGTGACACCTTCGTCACTCAATCAACACTAGAACATCTGTTCGATGATCGGCTAATCTGAAAATATGCTTGGTCGGTTCACGGTGCGCCCCGCAGACGACGGATCCAACGGATTCGGAGTCTGGGACGGCGCAGTCAACGGGTGGCGTGCGAGTGGTCTCGGCAGCGAACTGGAGGCCACTCGGATGGCCTCTGATCTGGAGGTGCAGTACGACACGCACGGGCCGCGCCCCGCCGACGCCGTACGGCGGGTTGATCCGGCGCAGGCGGTGCAGCGGGCGGAGTGGGCTGCGGGTGAGCTGGATGTGTGGATCCGGCACAACGGGGAGTGGCTTGGGCGGTTCTGTGACGAGGACGGTCAGGTCACGTGGATCCCGGGGGCGGATCTACGGCCCCTGTGAGGGGCCTTTGGAGAGGTAGATGGTGACGAGGGAGCCTCTGGTGGCGCCGGAGTTGGTGCGGGGGTCGGTGTAGGCGACCTTGCCGGTTGGTACCGGGGAGGCGACCAGCTTGTTCGCGATGGTGACGTCGAAGCCGGCTTTGCGGAGCAGGTTGGTGGCTTCGGTGCGGTCCAGGCCGGTGACGTCAGGGAGGCCCTTGCGGTCGCCGTTGACGATCTTCTTGGACGGCTCGACGAAGCGCTGGACTGGGAGGCCCTTGAGGGCACCTTGCATGGCGGTTTGCCAGAGTGGGCCGGCGGTGCCGGAGCCGGTCGGGTCGGAGATGTCGCGGCCATCCAGGGTGTGGCCGTACATGAGGTTCGTGTAGGGCAGGTTGGCGTCGGCGACCACGGCCGCGGCGGCGAGGTTCGGGGCGTAGCCGGCGAACCAGACGGCCTTGTTCTCCTGGATGGTGCCGGTCTTGCCGGCCAGGTCCCAGCGGCCGAACTTCAGCCGGCCGCCGGTGCCACCTGGCTCCATCACCGCGCTGAGCACCTTGTTCACGCCGTCGGCCACGCCTGCCTTCAGCGCCTGGTTGCACTGGGACTTCGGTGTCTCCAGCGGCCGGTTGGCCTTGTTGCGGACCGAGAGAACGATCAGCGGACGGCAGTACTTGCCGCGGGCGGCGAAGGTCGCGTACGCGTTCGCCATCTGCAGCGGGGTCACATAGCCGACGCCCAGCGTCATCGAGATGACCTGGTCGAGTGGCTGCAGCGTCTGCGCGTTGTACATGCCGAGCCGGGACGCGACCCGGCCGATCTGGCAGAGGCCGACCCGCTGTGAGAGCTGCAGGAAGTAGGTGTTGGTCGAGTAGCGCGTGGCGTCGACCATGGTCAGATTGCCGCCGCGGGTCGAGTTCCCCGGGGTGTAGTCGGGGTCCCGGGTGAAGCCGCTGCAGGTGCGGAACTTCTTGTTGCTCAGGTCGATCCGCTGCGGCGAGTTGATCCGGTAGTCCAGCGGCACGCCGGCCTGGATCGCGGCCGCGACGGTGAACGCCTTCATCGTCGAGCCGTTCTGGAAGCCGCCGTACCCACCGGCGTAGGACTTCTCGACGTTGTAGTTGTAGTTCGTGTGGTTGCGGCCGTTGCCGTACGGCTTGCTCTGCACCATCGCCTTCACCAGCCCGGTCCCCGGCTGGACGATCGTGATCGCCGCGACCGCGCTGTCGGTGGGCTTGGTGCGCGCGTTGATGGAGGCCTGCGCGGCCGCCTGAGTGCGCGGGTCCAGCGACGTCCGGATGGTCAGGCCGCCGGTCTTCAGGGTGTGCTCGCGGCCCTTGACGGTCTTGCCAAGCGCGGGATTCGCGAGCAGCTGGGCGACGGCGTACTCGCAGAAGAAGGGGTAGCGCGAGTTGGCGCACCCGTTCGGCACCGGGCGCACCTTGGCGGGGTCGATGACCGGGGACCGCAGGGCGAGGTTCGCCTGGTGCACCGAGATCACCTTGAGCTCGAGCATCCGCCGCAGCACCAGGTCGCGGCGGGCTTTGGCCCGGGCCAGGTTGTTGGTCGGGTCGTAGCCGGTCGGGTTCTTCACCAGGCCGGCCAGCAGCGCGGCCTGCGGGAGGGTGAGCTCGGCCGCGGTGGTCCGGAAGTAGTGCTGGGCAGCGACCTGTACGCCGTACGTCCCGTCACCGAAGTTGACCAGGTTCAGGTATCGCTCGAGGATCTCGTTCTTGGTCAGGCGGCTCTCGAGGGCGATCGCGTAGCGCAGCTCGGTGAGCTTGCGCTCGTACGAGACCTCGGTCGCCTTCTGCCGCTCGGCGACCGTCCGCGCCTTCTCGATCAGGCTGAGCTTCACGTACTGCTGGGTGATACTCGACCCGCCCTGCTGGACCTCGCCGCTGCCGTGGTTGCGGACCATCGCGCGCAGGGTGCCCTTCGGGTCCAGCGCGCCGTGCTCGTAGAACCGGGAGTCCTCGATCGCGATGATCGCGGTCTTCATGATCGGGGCGATCTGGTTCAGCCGGACCGGCACCCGGTTCTGCTCGAACAGGGTCGCGATCACCGAACCGTCCGCGGCCAGCATCCGGCTGCGGACGGCGACCGGCTCGACCTCGAGCTCGACCGGCAGGTCCTGAACGGTCTTCACAACCTGCTCGCTGCTGATCCCGGCGAAGCCGGCCAGCGGAATCGCCAGCCCTGCCGCGAGCGCACCGGACAGCACGCTGATCCCGATGAACGTAATCAACGCACGTGCCTTGTTTGGAGCGCTTTCCCCGCTGCGCATACGCCCCAGCTTAGACCGGTTTCGTACCACCCGACGACAGCCCGTTACCGATCGCCTCGATCAACCGCGGCCGCAGCTCGGCCGCGCTGATCACCGCGTCCACCGAACCGACGTCGCGCGCCCGCTGGATGCTGTGCACCTTGTCGAATCCGGTCGCCACCTCGGTGAGCTTCTCGGCCCGTACGGCGGTCCGCACCTCGGCAAGCTCGGTCGCCAGCTCGGCCCGCTCCCCCGCACTCGCCGCACCGACCTTCTCGGCCAGTGCCGCGACCCGCGGGTCGGCCGCCGTCCGCGCATCCACCTCGGCCGAGAACACCACGGCCGCGGCCGGTGCACCACCCAGCACGGAGGCGAACGAGCCCTCGACCGCGAGCACGGTCATCGACGGGTTGAGCTGCTTGGAGAACACCACGAACGCACCACCGTGGTACCGCGAGACCACGCAGAACACGATCGGTCCCCGGAAGTTCACGATCGCGCGGCCGATCTCGGCGCCGTACTCGAGTTGCAGGTTGCGCATCGAATCCGGTGACCCGTCGAACCCGGACAGGTTCGCCAGTACGACGAGGGGCCGGTTCCCACTGGCTACGTTGATCGCACGTGCCGTCTTCTTCGACGACCGTGGGAACAGCGTGCCGGCCGTGTACGTGTCCGGTCCGTCGGCCGGCGGGAAGCCGCGCCGCGGAACCGACCTGGACTCGATCCCGACCAGGCAGACCGGGAAGCCGCCCAGCCGGGCGTCCTGGACCACCGAGGTGTCCGCGTCGGCCATTCCGGCCCAGCGCTCCAGCACCGGGTGGTCCTGGTCGCTGACGGCCCGCATCAGCGTGCGGATGTCGAACGCCTTCTTGCGGTCCGGGTTGGTCTCGGCGGAGAAGATCTCGCCGACCGTCTTGAAGTCGCTGCCCTCGACACTGTGCGGGTACGGCGTCACGTCCCGATCGATCGGGTCGGTCGTCTCCGCGCGCCGCGGACCGGTCTCCCCCGGGGCGACGTACGTGTGGTCGTAGTGCGACATCAGTACGTCGCGGGCCGCCTTCAGGTCCGGCGCCCAGTACTGCGCCTGGCCGTTCGGGCCCATCACCCGGTCGTAACCGCCGATCCCGAAGTTGTCCTCGGCCGAGACACTGCCGGAGAAGTCCAGGGTCTGCTTACCGGTCAGCACCATCGCGCTGTCCGGCGTCATCACCAGGATGCCCTTGGTGTGCATCAGCATCGTCGCTTCGGCGTTCCAGTACGGCTGGGCGCCGACGTTGATCCCGGCCACGACGATGTTGATCTCGCCGCCGGCCTGGGTGAACTCGACGATCCGCTTCAGGGCCTTCGCGACCCAGTCCATGTTCTCGGTCCCGGAGTCCATCGAGATCCGGGCCCCGGCGGACAGCGAGTACCACTCGATCGGAATCTGCAGCCGCTCGGCCAGGTCGATCGCCGCGATGATCCGCGCACACTCCGGCTCCGCGACCGCCCCGAGCGCCTTGGTCGGGTCGCCACTCATCGCGACCCGGGTGATGCCCTCGGGGTAGCGGGCGGTCGGCGTACTGACGAGGCCGAGGATGAGGCCGGCCTTGTTGAGGCCCTTGGAGCGCTCGACCGGGACCAGCACACCGGTGTCATCCAGGTCGTGCTCGACGAACGAGCCGCCCGGACCAGTGACGATGCCACTGACCTCGTACGGGTAGATGGTGTTGCGGCGCCGCGAACGCTGGACCTTCTGGGCGTAGTCGTCGAGCGGCATCAACCGGACGGTCGGCGGCTCCTCGATCGACGTGACCACGCCCGCACCCGGCTGGTAGTAGAACCGCGCCGCGACCGCGTTGCTCGAGCCGTCCGGTGCCGCGACGCTGCCCTGGATCAGGACCTCCTCGATACCGGCACCGGCCGTCATCGGGGCGATCTTGCTCTTCAGCGTGGTCACCTCGTCGACCTGTGCGTCGACGACCGGCCAGATGTGGATCCAGACATGGTTCATGTCCAGCTTGGCCCCGGCCGCACCTCGCGCGGTGCGAGCCCGGCGGATCGCCTCGAGGCAGTTCGCGATCGCACGCTCGGCATGCGGCAGCGACGTGACGTTCCCGTCCTCGTCGCGAACCACGGCGAACTGACGGACCTGCGCCAGGGCGACAAGCCGCTGGTCGGCCGCGTTGTCCCGAGCGACGCAGTAATAGAGCAGTACGTCGTCCGGCGCCTCCAACCGAGTGATCCGGAAGTCGCGCAGGCGCCACAGGTTCAGCCGGCGGCCGACCATCGGGTGCACACCGCGGACGTTGTCGTCCTCGACCACCGAACCGCCGGCCGGGCGGTACGTGAAGTACGAAACCGGCTGACCGTCACCAGAAGCGACCGAGACAGAGATCCGGCGCGCACGCTGCGCGATCGGCAGGTCGCCCACCATCCGCCGATACAGATCAGCAGCATCCTGCTGTACGGCGGGCAGGTCGGATCCGAACAGGTAGAGCTCGACCACGGCCTCGTGCCCCGCCGGACGCGCATCCAGCCGCGCGGTCAACGCCTGCGACAACCCACTCTGCGGATCGGCCAGCTCAGCCGTCGTACCGACCGTGGTGACCAAGTGCGTCGGCCGGTCGTCGATCGTGTAGTCGGCGGTCGCGAACGGCCGCCCGTCGACCGTGACCTCGTTGACGTCGTGCAGCTCGTACTCACGGTAGTGACGGCGGATGAGCACCTCGAGCATCGGCTCGCGGTCACCCCAGCCACCCTCCAGCCGCTGGGCCAGGAACCGGACGATCGGCTCCGGGATCGCAGCCAGCGCGTCGATCCGCTCCTTGCGGTCCGTGGCGTCCGGGTTGGCGGCCAGCTCGGCGACCTCGTCACCGACGCCCGCGATCACCGAGGCGCGGTCCGCGTCCACCAGCGGCTGGTCGAACCAGCGGAACCGGACGCTGCGGGCCAGGTCGCCGATGATCGGGAAGCGCAGCTGCGTGGCCAGCACCAGCCGGTCCAGCAGGTCGTGCACGGCCTCGTCCAGCGGGGCCTCCGGCCGCGGCTCGTCGATCCAGCGCTCCAGCACCGACGTGACCAGCAGGATGTCCGGCGTGGACCGCTGCTGGGCGAGGAAGATCCGGAACACGGCCTCCTCGATCTCAGTACTGCGCTCCAGGTCCTTCACACCGTAGTGAGCCAGCACCCGGGCGAGCCGCGTCTGGAACTCGGCCGGCAGCCCGCCACGCTCGGGGTCGAGGCTCTGCAGGTAGGTGTGGAAGTGCTCGCGCGGGCTGTGCACCCGGTTCTCGGTGCTGATCTCCTCGCCGGCCGGCCGGTTGCGGCTCAGCTCGGCGAAATCCGCGAACACCTGCATCAGGTCGATCTCGTCCGCCACCGGCGGCTGCGGCAACTGCGTCCGTGCCAGCAGGTAGCCGGCCAGCATGCCGCCTTCGTCGCGCGGGTCGATGTCGAATCCGAGCAGCATGCTGCGCAGATCGTCCCGCCCCCGCTCGACCCGCTCCTCGGGCTTCAGCTCGCGGGCGCCGTTCGGCAATTCGAGCGGTACGCCGTTCTGCACCGGGGCAGCCGCTTCACCATCGGCCTCGTCCGCCACCGGCTCCAGCCGGAGCAGGGGCGCACCGGTCTCCACCTGGCTGCCGGTCGAGACCTGCAACTCCTTCACGATGGCCTTGAACGGCGCGTAGAGCACCGTCTCCATCTTCATGCTCTCCAGCACCAGAACCGGCGCACCGGCCTCAACCTCAGCACCGGTCTGCACCGGCGTCGCAACCACGAGCGCGGGCGCAGGAGAACGCAGTACGCCGCCCTCGTCCCGGCTGACGCGGTGCGTCACACCGTCCACCTCGATCAGGTGCACCGGGCCGTGGGTCGCGGTGACGAGCCGGAACCGCTGCCCGCCCACCGTCAACCGGCCGCTGTGACCGTCGAGACGCTCCAGATCGGCGTCCACCACCTTGAAGGCAGCGGTCCCGGAGCCGACGCCGACGCGGTACCGGGTCGAGCCGATCCGCGCGACCGTCACCCGGTACGTCGCCCCGCGCAGCTTCAGGTCGATCGCGCGACCGACCTCGTGCTGCACCTGCGGACGGCCGCCGTGAGCGGTCTCCAGCAACCGGGTCCGCTCGACCTTCTCTGCATCCCGGTAGCCCTCGATCCCCGCGGCGACCAGCGCGATCCCGGAGTGCCGGTGCGAAATCAGCCGGCCCTCACCACGGACGCGGTCGATCCAGCCGGTGTCGGCGCTACCGTCGATCACCTCGGGCTGGTCGAGCAGTTCGAGAATGAAGCTCTTGTTGGTGGCGCCACCCTCGATCAGCACGGTGGTCGCAGTGACCGCGCGGCGCAGGCGAGCCAGCGCCTCCTCGCGGGTGCGGCCGTACCCGATGATCTTGGCGATCATCGAGTCGAAATCGGCCGGGATGCTGTCGCCGGCGCTCACGCCGGTGTCGACGCGGATACCGGGACCGGCCGGCAGATCCAGTACGGCGATGCGGCCCGGTGACGGAGCGAAGTCGCGGTCCGGGTCCTCGGCGTTCAGCCGGGCCTCGACCGCGTGCCCGAGCTCGGCGGGCTTGAGCCCCTCGAGGAGGCCGCCGTTCGCGACGTGCAACTGCGCCTTGACCAGGTCGAACCCGGTGGTCAGCTCGGTGATCGGGTGCTCGACCTGGAGCCGGGTGTTCACCTCGAGGAACGCGAAGCTCTTCTCCCCCGGGTGGTACAGGAACTCGACCGTGGCCGCGCCGCGGTAACCGACCGCGAGGGCGAGCCGCTCGGCCGAGGCCTTGAGGTCCTCGACCTGACCGGCCGAGAGCAGCGGTGACGCCGACTCCTCGATCACCTTCTGGTTGCGCCGCTGCACTGAGCAGTCGCGGACACCGAGCGCCCACGCGGTGCCCTGGCCGTCGGCGATGACCTGCACCTCGACATGCCGGGCGCCGGTGACAAGGCGCTCCAGGAAGACGATGCCACTGCCGAAGGCGCGAGCCGCCTCCTCACTGGTCCGGGCATACGCGTCAGAGAGCTCGTCGGCCGACCGGACCACGCGGATCCCGCGGCCACCACCACCGGCCGTTGCCTTGAGCATCAACGGGTAGCCGATCGTCTCGGCCGCGGCCAGCGCCGCCTCGAGCGACTCGACCGGCCCGCGACTCCAGGGCGCGACCGGCACGCCGACCTCTTCGGCGATCAGCTTGGAGCCGATCTTGTCGCCGAGTTTGCGCATCGCCTCGGGCGACGGGCCGATGAAGGTGACCCCGATCCGCTCGCACAACTCGGCGAACGCCGGGTCCTCGGCGACGAATCCCCAGCCGACCCAGGCGGCATCCGCACCGCTCTCGCGCAGCGCGCGCTCCAGCACGGCCAGGTCCAGGTACGGACGCGCCGACGCCGGGCCCAGCGGGTACGTCAGATCCGCCTCGCGCACGAAGGTCGCCGTACGCTCGCCGTCCGTGAACAAGGCCACGGTCTCGATCGGCTCGCCACCCTCGGCGTTGACCTCCCGGACCGCGTTGATGAGCCGCATCGCGGCCTCGCCTCGGTTCACTACTGCGATACGCTTGAACATCGACCGCCTCCCTGTCGCACCATGCGTGTAACGGCCCGGCCCTTGTGAAACACAAGATTTGGCCGGGCCGCTCGCACAGACTTTCAGGGAAGGCCTATTACCGTCGAGTCGGGGTGTCTGTTCGGTGTGGCGCGGTCAGTTGGCAGGGGTCAGAATCCAGCGTTGACACGGCCCGTTCCAATAGGTGTAGGTGATCACGTCGGCGCCGGCCAGCGCGCTGCAGTGGGCCACGTCCATCGCCCGGCCGGACTTGTTCTGCAGGATGCTCCAGGAGCCGTCGATCGCCGGTTCGATCCGCCAGCCCTGGCATTCCACGCTGTCACTGGGTGTGATCGGTACCAGTGGTGACCCGAGCCCACCCGGACAGCCTTGGACGTCCACGTTCTTGCGCGAGTTCGGGTCGTAGATCTGGTAGACGTCGTCACCCTTCGGCAGGATCTGCCAGCGCTGGCACGGGCTGTTGGGAACCCAGTTCCACATCCGGATCTCGGTACTCGCCGGATTCGTTCCGCAGTCCTCGATGTCCAGCACCTTGCCACCACGGACCGAGGCCACCTGATAGCGCCCGGTCAGCGACTGCGGGGTGAACACCGGCCGCAGAATCCACTGCTGGCCGGCATCCGCCGTACAGGTCTGCTGCACGACCGGTACGGCGTTGGCCAGCGAGCTCCCGCGGACACCGGCACACTTGCCGCTGTGCGCGAACCGCAGCCGGACCACCGTGTCGTAGCTGCTTCCTTCCAGGTACTCCACGGTCATCTGCTGGTTGCCGGTTCCCGAGCACGGCCACTGCAGCAGCGGTACGTCGTCACCGAGCCACATGTTCTCGACATCCACGCAGCGTGGTTTGCCGTCGTCCTTCACGCCGTTCCCGTGCACGGTCTGGACTTCGAACTGGTCCGTACCGGCAATCGGGTTCAGCCGGAACCGCTGCTGGATGTTGCCGTTGCATTCGTACTGGTGCACCGGCGCAGCGTCGGTCTGACTCGCACCTGGAATGTCCAGGCACTTGCTGCTGTGCCGAGCGACCAGCTCGTAGGCACGTCGGTCGATGTCGAACTTCGGCCCGGTCGTCGCCGCGACAGTGGTCTCCTTCCAGCCACTCACCGGTGCACTGAACGCCGCACCGGTCGACGCCAGCGTGGAGACCTCGCGGCCGCCTTCGTCCAGCGCATAGGTCAGCGCAACGTCGTCCTTGCCGTCCTTGGTGTAGTCACCGGCGCTGAGCGCCGCCTTGGCCGGGTCGAGCGCTCCCCGGTACCACTGCGACTCCGTCAGCGCGGTCCGGCTCGAAACGAACGCACGGAGTGCCAGATCGCTCTGTCCGTGCTCGTACATCGCCACAATGTCGTCCAGCCCATCACCGTTGACATCGGCAACGACCGGCCGGCTCTTCTCCCAGCAGTACGCCGCTCCGTCGTACAAGGTGACGGGCGTCGTGGCGAACGCCGTACCGGACGACTTGCGAACCGTCACCTGGGTGCGGCAGTTGCCGAGGTTGGACATGTCGACCAGGTCGTCCTTGTTGTCACCGTCGATGTCCGCCAGGAGTGGCGCACTGCGCGACCAGTCTCCGGACGTGGTGACCCACTGCACCGGTGCACTGATGCCGGTGAGACCCCCGAGGAACAGCAACACTCGCCAAGTGCCGTTGCCGTTGTCGAGTTGGACTGCGATGTCATCGGCGTTGTCCCCGTTGACGTCGCCGGAGATGATCCGCGCCGCGCTGAGCGGCCAGCCCGCGGCGCCGGAGTGCCAGACCGGATTGGACTGGGTCACGTAGCGATTGCCGTCGGACTTCAGCAGATAGGCACCGATCCTTCGGCCTGCCTCCTCCCGGAACAGCACGATGTCGGCCCGGCCGTCCTTGTCGAAGTCGCCTTGGACCGGACGGGTCTTGTAGAGCGCGTAGCCGCCGTTCTCGCCGCTGTCCCAGGCAAACGTGCCTGTTTGCAGCCCGCCGGGCTTGGACAGTACGTTCCATACCCCTGTCCGGCCCCAGCCGTGGTCGAGTACCGCACTGACGTCTGATCGGCCGTCACCGTTGATGTCACCGCGCACCCGCGGGATCGGGTTCGGGTTGCTCGCCGCCAGCAGGTCATAGCCGAGTCCGACGGGACTGAGGTTGCCGGCCCGGTCGACCGCCCGGATGAACAGCGTCGACTCCGGAATCTGGGTGTCCGGATTCGGCCACACCGTCACCGGAAGCTTCGCCGTACCGTCTGCGCCGATCTTGATCCGGGACAGGATCGCGTCCTGCTGGAAGCCGTAGAGGAACTCCGCGACGTCGGTGTCACCGGAGCCGGGACGCAACGTCACGACACCCGTGGTCTTGGCCGGGATTCCGTCCTCGCCGTTGTTCGGGAAGTCGCTGGACGACACCTGGGCGGGTTTCGGAAGCGTGGAGTCGAGCACGAAGTAGCAGGGCGTGGTCTCGGCGCCGAACTCGATGTCGTCGTCCGGGATGCCATCGTTGCTACTGGCAACGTAGTAGTACGGCACTCCGGCAGCCAGTGCGGTGTTCGGCACCTGCGGCCAGGCGAACGCTGCACCGGAGGTCGTCAGACTCGAGGTCGAGTCGTAGACCGCTGCGTTGTTGTCGGCCCGGCGGATGGACAGTTTGGTGGTGACGTTGTCGTTGTCCGGGTCACTGGCGACCGCACTGAACGTCGGCGATACCAGACCGGTCACCACCGTCGGGGCCTGTGCGGTCCCGCACGGACGCGGCCGAGTGAAGTTCAGCTTGATCGGCGGCCGGGGCGCGTTGTTGTAGGTGACCCGCAACTCCGCGCTGTCCGGGTGGAACTTCTTCCACTGGTACTGACTGCCCTCGTCCGGTGCCCGCAGCCCGAAGGTTGCCGTCGCGCCCCGGCCGGTGGCGATGCCCTGGACCATCGATTTCACCTCTGGGCTGGTGAAGACCATCTCCTGATCCGGCTGTCCCGCGTCGGTGTTGGCGTTGCCGCTCTTCTGGGCCACCCAGTTCAGCCAGTGGTCTCCGGAGTTGTTCCACTTCAACGGCACACTCGGGTCGATCGCCTTGGTCGCCCACAGGTCGGTCGGTGTTGAACCGATGGCCGCCGAGTGGTTCAGCATGATCCGGAAGCCTGCCGCGACGATCCTCGATCCGGCGAGCTTTGTGGTGTCGAACTGGAAGAACGAGCGGTAGCGGACAGCGCCGCCCCACGACCAGCCGACCTTGGCACCTTCGGCCCGGTCGTAGTCCCAGTAGGACTGGTTGTCGGCCATCTGGTTGACATGCGTCCAGAACTGATGGCCCATGTGCCACGGCGGGTCGATGTAGACCGGGTACTTCGTGGTTGCCGCAGTGAGCAGCTTCTGATCCGGTACGACGCGCAAGCCGGTGGCGGTCCGGACTGTGGGCATGGTTGCCCGCCGAGACTCCTGTGCCCCGCTCTTCCGGACCGCAGCCGCCGCTCCATTGCTGTCCCACATGACAGGCTGGTCGCCGGACAGGACAGTGCGGTTCTTGTTGTCAACAGCAACAGTCGAGCCGTCCGGCCGCACCCGGACCGTCAGCCCGGTAGTGGTCATGCCGACGTCGACGGTGCGCAGCCTCTCCGCAGCGGCCCGGTTCTTGACGACCAGAACCTGTGCGACCCCGTCGGCCTCGGCCCGCAACTTCAGGTCGACGCCCGGATACACCTCTGGGTACGTCGCTGTGTCACCGTCGAGCACGGGCTTCGGCAGCACCGTCGGCCAGGTGAGCCGGAGTCGCTTCGCACCGACACCGATGCTGACCATCGCTCGGTCACCACCTCCGGACAGCACCAGGTCGGTCACGGTCGCACCAGGACGGACGGTGCCGTCCTTGGCGCGCCGCAGGATGGTGTTGATCGGTGTCCACCCGTTACCGCGGCGGGCCCGCACTGGCGCGGGGTGCGCGACCAACGTGTGCTTTCCGTCCGGTTCGACGTACACCTCGGTGTTCTCGGTCCGCAGATGCGTCAGCTCGGCTCGCTGCCGAGGTGGTGCGACGGCCGGGGCCGGGGCCGGGGCGGGTGCCCCGGCCTCGACCTGCGGCACTCCGACTGCGGGGAAGGCCAGCAGCAGCGCAATCGCCGCTGCGGGCCCTGCCTGCCTAACTGATCGCCTTGATCCCATCCAGGATCTTGCGGAGTGCGTCACCGACCAGCACCGCCTTCCAGCCCTTGCCGCGACCCGACATCGATCCGTAGTCCTTGCTGTCGTACGGCGACTTCAACTTCGACGACCCGTCGGGATACTTGTCCGGCTGCGGATCGACCTCGTGGGAGATCTCGTTCTTCCACTCCGAACTCTTGGGGTTGCCGAGCTTCTCGTTGAGCCGTTCCTGGACCTCGCGCATCCGGCGGTCGAGCTCGGCCTTCTCCTGCGGGCTCTTCTCGCGCTCCTGTTTGATCCGCTCACCGGCGTTGCCGCGCGACGGCTTCTCCGGTTTGCCGGACTTGTTCGGGTTGGTCTGCGGTTTGGGCGCGTCCGGCTTGGTGGTCTGCGGCGGCGGTTTCGGTTGCTCGACCTTGGGTTTCGGCGGATCCGGCTTGCGCACCGGCTTCTTGATCTTGTCCGCGATCTTCTTGTAGATCCACTTGATCTTGTTGACGATCCGGACCCTGAGCTCCATCGTGCGTTGCTCGATGATCTTCCAGACCGTGCGGTACTTCTCGACCCACCGTTCCACCCGTTTGGTGATCTTCTCCCACAGCCAGGTGAAGAAGTTCCGGACCAGTTCGACGATCAGCTCGATCACCTTGACCAGGATCATCACGACCAGGACGACGATGATGAGCGCGACGACCACGAAGAACGCCATCTCCACCACCGTGATGGCGATCGGGATCGCCAGCACCGCGGCCCGGCCGTCGGAGTCGTCGAAGACGACCGGGTTGTTGTTGGCGTAGGAGTAGGCGTTCATCTGCCCCGGCTCCTCCGGATCGATCTCCGGGTCGACGGAGATGAACCGTCCGATCGTCGGGTCGTACTCGCGGGCGCCCAGATGGACCAGCCCGGTTCCCGGGTCCTCGGTCCCCTTGTGGAAGCCCCGCTGTCCCGGCCAGTCGGCCGGCGCGGTCCCCCGCGTCTGCCCGTACGGCGTTGTCCGGCGCCGCTGCACACTCTGGTTGCCGGCGTCGACCGCGATGTTCGGTGTGCCGTGCAGGTCGCTCAGCAGCCAGCTCAGCTTGCCGTTGGTCCGGACGGCGACCACGTCGTCGCCGAAGGTGTAGTACCGGGTGCCGTGCAGCTTGCCGTCGGTACCGAGCAGGATCTCGGTCTCACCGAGGTACAGCGTCGTACCGCTGGCGTCCCGGCGCAGCATCCGGTTGCCTTCACCGTCGTACACGAACGACGAGCCCTTGGTGCTGCTTTCCAGTTTGCCCTCGTCCGTCCACTTCAGCGTCTCGGTGCTGCCACCCTTGGTGCGAGTGGTCAGGTTGCCGGTGTTGTCGTAGCCGTAGTCGGTGGATGCCGTCCCGCTGGGCCCAGTTGTCGTCACGTTCTTGAGTGCGTTCGGGGACAGCCCGGTACCGCCGTACGTGTAAGCGCTCGTCGTGGTCGCACCAGTCGGCGTGATGCTCTTCTCGCTCAGCCGGTTGCCGACCTTGTCGAACGTCCAGCTCTGCCAGTACGCCGCCGGCCCGCCCAAGCCGGCCGCAGTCGGAGCAGCCGCGCAGTCACCCGACCCCGGCGTCCAGGCCTCGGTCAGTCGCCGCTGGTGGTCGTACGTGAAGCACTGTGTGTCGGTGGCCTCGGCCGTTGCAGACGCCGACCCGTCGACTGCCTTCGTGATGTTGCCGGCCGGGTCGTAGGCGTACTGCGTGTCCGAGATCCGCCGGGGCGACGTCTCCCGGTCAGTGATGACTCTGGTCACCCGCCGGGTGCCGTACTCGTACTCGAACTTCTGCTGCACCCAGCGACCGTTGGCCGCGCCGAGTGTCAGTGTCTGTGTCTCCTCCAGAGCGGTGTAGCTGCTGTTTCGCACATAGGTGCCCAGCTCGCTGCTCATCGCGGTCGGCAGACTCTGGTCGTTGTAGGTCAGCGACAGCTTCTCCGCCGCCAAATCACCCACTGCGGGCAGTGAACGACTCTCGAGCTTGCCATCGGCCGTATAGGTCTGGGTGATGTTGTACGTCCCGGCCAGTGCGTCTTCCGAGGCCGGAAGCGTCAATGACTGCCCAGTCGGTCGACCGGCCGTGTCGTAGCCGGTGATGGCCGATGTGTAGGCCTTGCCGTCGACGTAGCGGGTGGTCGAGGTCGGCTTGCCCAGCGCGAGTGAGTCGTACTTCCACTCGATCTGGACCGGCCCGGTCTCCGATCCGCTGCGCTGGGTGAGCTTGCGGCCCAGCTCGTCGTACGTGAACGCGACGACGGCACCACGAGCGTCGGTACTGGACGTGATCTGGTCAGCCGGGTTGAAGGTGAAGGTCGTCGTACCGCGGTCGGGGTCCGTCTCGGAGGTCCGACGGCCGCGGATATCGTACTCGTAGCTCCAGAGGTTGCCCGCCGGGTCGGTGATCGACTTCAGCTGACCGAGTGCGGTGTAGGTGTACTTCGTGCTGTCGTACGCGCCGGTCCAGGTGTCGCCGGTGTACTGACGCTGCTCGATCAGCCGGCCACGGGCGTCGGTGAGACGCGTCGTCGGCGCCTGTCCTTGCGGTGGGTCGATACTCTGCCGGGTCGCCGTCATTTCGTGTTTGGTGCGGTACTTCTCCTGGCCCTCGGACAAGAAGATCTGCGCCACCGGGCGATTCGCACCGTCGTACTGCGTGACGTCCAGTTTCGGGATCGAGGTGTCGCCGACGTAGAGGATGTCCGTGCCCGGACCGCCGACCGCGAGATAGGCGCCGGATGCGATGGTGCGCTTACCGCGGCTGTCGTAGCGGTAGTCGGTCACCAGGCGCTCGCCGACCGGTGTTGCCTCCTGCGTCTGCCGGAGGCGCTGCAGTCCGTCGAACAACTCGTACGTGGTGTCGTAGCGGTTCTCTCCGAGCCGCGCCCTGGTGATCACCGCGGACGACCCCTCACCGCGCAGCAGGTACTCCTTCTCGACGTCAGGTGCGCTGGTGGCCTTGGGGTGACCAGGGTTCCAGACCTTCGACGTCCGGCCGACCGGGTCCAGAGCGATCTCGGCCCGCAGCCCGTCGGGCGACACCTCGGCGATCTGCTCGCCCCACGCCGGTTCGTACTCCTCCGCGACCTGCATGCCGTTCGGGGCGGTCCGGACGGCCTTCGTCGTCGGCCCGTAGCCCGGGTTGAAGGCCATCCGCGTCGTCTGGTTCATCGCGTTGGTGACACTCGTCCGGCGGCCGTACTCGTCGTACGTCGCAGTGAACACGGTCTCGTACGTCGGATTGCCGCTGCTGTCGTGTCCGGACAGCCGCTCGCCCTTGGTGGGCACACCACGTGTCGGGGTGGCTGCCAGCGCGGTGTGGTCGTCGTAGAGTATCCGCTCGTCACTGAGCACCTGAGTGGAGCTCCACGGCTTGTCACAGCCGACCGAGACCGTCTGCTCGCGACTGAGCAGTTCCTGCAGGCCGCTGACTGGGTTGTCCAGGTACTCGTACCGCGTACACGTGTCGTCGTCCGGGGTCTTCGCGTCATTGCCCAGGTGTTTCGACAGCAGGCGGCCCTTGGCGTCGTACTCATGGCGGTTCGCAACGTTCAGCGTGCCGCCGTCGACTGCCTGGTACTGCGTAGCGCCCTTCTGCGCGGTCAGGTAGGCGTAGCGCGTGCCCCACGGCTTCGTCTCGGTGGCCGTCGGCTCCGGCGACCGCCAGTAGTCGTTGATCGACTTGTTCACGACGGTGGCACCGGAGTAGGTGATCTGCTCACGCACCTGGCCCGCGAACTCAGCGGTGTCCTCCACCACCGTGCCGGTCGAGTCTGTGATCGTCACCTTCCGCACTCCGCCGTTGGCGTCCTTGTCGCCGTTCATCCCACGGAAGTACTGCGTCTCTTCCGTGGACTGGGTCTCACCCTCGGCGCCCTTGATCACCTTGACCTTCTCGTAGCCCCGCCACTCGTTCCACGTCTTGGTGGTGGTTTCGGACAGACCGTCCTCCTCATCGAAGTGCCAGGCCGGCGTACCGACGTACTGCACCGTGGTGGTCACGGGGACCGGAGCGGCAGGCACAGTGGTGGCCGCGCTGCGATCGACTTCGTTCGTCTCTTTCACGACGAACTTGTGGAACCAGTCCTGACGCTCTGCCTGGTTCGGTGGCGTCCACTTCTGCGGCCGGCACAGGCGGGTGTTGTTGGCCGGATCCGGGAGGGAGGTCGCCGTACAGTCCTTGAGCGAGTAGCCGACCGCGAGGTCGCCGCCGGTGCCGTAGTGGACCTTGTCGATCCGGTACCAGATCAGACTCGGCAGGTTCGGGTCGGCGGGGTTCACCCGGTTGTCCATGCCCACGCCGTCGAAGTTCGTCTCCGGCAACTGCTGGTCGCCACCGACCCGGCCGGTCTGGGTGACGCCTTCCAGCCACAGCGACCGGCCACTCCCGGCGCCACTCGTGTACTCGTGCCGCAGGTCCCAGGTCTGCACGTCGGTGAACGCATTGTCGCTGGCGCGCCACACCTGCGTGGTCACCCGGCTGAGCCGCTTCTGCGTCCAGAACGACGGTGTGAAGTGGTTGTCGCAGTTGGTGGTGCTGGCGCAGTTCAGGTCCCAGGGAGTGTCCGGGTACGTCGCCGGCTGGCCCGGACCGCAGTTCGTGCCTTCGCAGCGCTCAGCCGGAGTGAACAGCACCCGGCCCACCGCCTTCTGGCTGTAGACCTGCCCGTCCCGCTGGCCGTACTCGATGGACCTCAGGATGCTGTTGCGTGCATACGGGCTGACCGCCGACGCCGTCATGTTGCGGGCGTAGTTGTTGGTCTCGGTGTCGTAGAACAGGCTCATCGTGTTGCCGTGCCGGTCGACCACGTAGTCCAGCTGCCAGCGGTACGCCTGCTGGCACCACGAGTCCGCGAAGGCGGTCCGGTTGCACTGCTCACCGGCGTTGTTGCCGAACACCGGCATGGTCAGGGCGGACCGGGTCTCAGGCTGTCCGGACGTCCAGCCCGGCAGGCGGTTCAGACCGAAGTAGAACCTCGAGCCGTCCTTGACAGTGACCCGCCAGTACTCGCCCTTCTCCTTGTCGGCCAGCCCTTCGTCACCGTTGGCGGCACCCCAGAACTTCTCGATCACCGTGCCGTCGTCACCCATCAGCCGCCAGGTCTCCGACGTGTCGGTCTTCGACACCAGCAGCATGTCGCCGGACTTACCGGTCATCGCGATGCTGGCGTTCTCGGTCGCGAAACACTGGTCACCGGTCGACCGGGTGCCGTTGTTGCCGGGGTCCTTCGAGCACGACTTGAACCGGCGCTCGATCGCACCGCCGCCACTGATGTCGAAACCCTGGCCGGCCGCGGACACCTGGTTGTTCGTGGCCGAGGTGAGCCCGTCCAGCGAGGCGGACGAGTACTGCAGCGCGACCGACGGCTGCGGGCCACCGATCCCCGGCGGCGCCTCCATCGGCATCGACCACTCGAACGCACCGGACGGTCCGCCGATACTCCACTTCGCAGCGCCACCGCTCAGGTCGCCGCGGGAGTAGTCACCGCCACCACCGGACTCAGCTGCTGCCAGCATCAACGTCGACGTTGCCGGTACGTCGGCCTGCACGGTCCCGTCACCCTTGTTGCTACTGGCGTAGGACTTGCCGGTCTTGGCGTCGTACAACCGGAGACGGTTCGACCAGCCGCCACCGTAGGTGTCTGCGAACTCGGCGTAGTTCACGGTCAGCCGGACAGTCCCGGCGGCCTTGCTGCCATCGGCGCGGCGCACGTCGACCTGCATCCGGTCGTCGCGCCGGCCACTGATCGCGACCTGCACCTTCGCCGGGCCGCTGGCGACACCGTTGGCCATCCAGGCCTTGGTAGCCGCGGCCCCCGCACTCACCCAGACGGGCAGACTTCCGGCCCGTTGCGCGGTTACCTTCGGCTGCCCCGACAGTACGGCGTTCCACCGGCCCAGCGTCGTACTGCCGCCAGGCGTGGGGACCGCGGCCTCAGCCGAACCTGCGGCCGGCCAACTCGTCCGGAGCTCCTTCTTGCGGGTGGCATCAACCATCGCCGGATCCGCCGGGCGTGGGACGGGCTTTGCGGTAACCCCCTTGACCGGCTTGTCCTGCCGGAGGGCAACGGGCTTGTCCGGCTCAGGCGCGGCGGCGGCCGCAGTCATCCCTTGTTGCTGACTGCCGACGACCAAGGACAGGCCGAGAAATCCGGTCAGTAAAGTACGGACGAGTGGACGGACTCGACGTCCGGTGCGTGGGGTGGACCGATCCGACATGGCAAGTTCTCCTCGCTCACGGGCGTGAGGTAAGCGTGCAGGCCGAACCGATGCCGTGCGACGGTTTTGACCGGCCTGGAAACCTCGTCACCGACGGTGACGACAAAGAGGGGAATCGCAATGTCTTTGATCGAACAGCTCCGGCAGAACGTCACCGGGCCGGTACTGGCGCCGGACGATGACGGCTTCGCCGCGGAACTGGCCGGATTCCGGCTCAATGCCGACCACAGTCCGGAGGTTGTCGTCGGGATCACCTCGACGAGCGACGCGGCGGCTGTGGTCGCCGCTGCTGCTGTGGCCGGTACGCCGATCCATGTGCTGGCCACGGGGCACGGGCCACTCCAAGTGACCGAGGGTGTCGTGATCACGACCTCACGGCTCAAGGGCATCAGCATCGACCCGGTCGCGAAGACCGCGCACATCGAGGCGGGCTGCCGCTGGGGCGAGGTCGTCGCAGCAGCGGCCGAGCACGGGCTCGCACCGATCACCGGCGCCTCCGCGACGGTCGGCTGTGTCGGGATGCTGCTCGGCGGCGGGTTCGGCCCGCTGGCCCGCACGTACGGCGTCGCCTCCGACTGGGTGCGCGGATTCGAACTCGTCACCGGCGCCGGTGACGTGGTGACCGCGAACACGAAGGAGCACCCGGACCTGTTCTGGGCCCTGCGCGGCGGCAAGGGCGGTTTCGGCGTCGTCACCTCGGTCGACGTCGAGCTGGTCGAGCTGAGCACCCTGTACGGCGGCTCGGTCTTCTTCGACGCTCCCGAGATCGACAGCGTCGTCCGCGCCTGGATCGACTGGACCAAGACCTTGCCCGAGGCGGCGACCACCTCGGCGGTCATCCTGCGCCTGCCCCCGCTGCCGTTCATCCCCGAACCCCTGCGCGGCAAGACGGTCGTCAGCGTCCGGTTCGCGTACGTCGGCGATGCGGCGGAAGGCGAGAAGCTGTTCGCCCCGATCCGGTCCGCCGGCGCGGTACTGATCGACCTGCTCGGCGAGATGCCGGCCGCGAACATCGCGCAGATCCACAACGACCCGACCGAACCGACGCAGTCCTTCGATCGCGGAATTCTGCTCGACGAGCTGGACGCGGAGTTCGCCGACACCTTCCTCGGCGCGATCGGCCCGGATCAGCAGGTGCCACTGGTCGCGGTCGAGCTGCGGCATCTCGGTGGCGCGGTGAGTCGCGACGTACCGGAGGGCAGCGCGGTCAGCGGGCGGAACGGCGCCTACTCGTTCTTCATGGTCGGTGCGCCGGATCCGAGCCTGTTCGAGACCGTCCTGCCGGCGGTGGCAGGGCAGATCCTCGGCAGCGTGCAGAAGTGGACCTCGGCCGAGAACGCCATCAACCTCGCCGACGGCTTCGCCATCCCCGGTTCGTACGAGGCGTGCTGGCCGGCCGAGACCCGGGCCCGGCTGGACGAGGTTCGCGCGACGTACGACCCGCAGCGACGCTTCCCCTACGGACCGGCTTAGTTACGAGGCTTCTTCTCGTCCTTCAGGCGGGCGGCCTCGGCCCGGACGTCCGCCTGAATGCCCCGCTCGAGCTCGAGCCAGTCCGGGTTCTCCTCCCGGATCGCATCGATGTCGTCCGTGGTCAGCGCGTCGGTGACCCCGGCGCGCGCCAGCCCGCTGATCGAAACGCCGAGCCGCGCGGCCACCACCGAGCGCGGGTGCGGCCCGTGCTGCCGAAGCTCCTGCAGCCACTCGGGCGGGTTGTTCTGCAGCTCCGCCAGCTCCTCGCGCGAGATGAAACCGTCCTGGAACTCGGCCGGAGCCGCCGGCAGGTAGATGTCCAGCTTCTTCGCCGCGGTCGCGGGCTTCATGTCCTGAGAGGTCTTACGTGCGGTCATGGACCCCAGGGTATCCGCAGTAACCTTGCCCGGTGACCGATTCCTCCTTCCGCCTCGGGTACGTGCCGGGCGTGACACCGGCCAAGTGGGCGCGAATCTGGGCCGAGAGGTTGCCCCGGACACCGATCGAGCTGATCCAGGTCGCGGCCGCCGACGCGGTCACCCTGGTCCACGACGCCGGCGCCGACGCCGCCCTGGTGCGGCTGCCGATCGACCGGACCGGCCTGCACGCCATCCCCCTGTACGTCGAACAGACGGTCGTGGTGGTTCCGAAGGACCACGTGGTCACGGCGGTCGAGGAAGTCGCACTCGACGACCTCGCCGACGAACTGATCCTGCACCCGCACGACGACGTACTGGAGTGGGAGCGGCCGTTACCCGGCCGAGTGATCGACGAACGCCCGGCGACCACCGCGGCGGCGATCGAGTTGGTTGCCATGGGCACCGGACTGCTCGTGGTGCCGATGTCCCTGGCGCGGCTGCACCACCGCAAGGACCTCACCTTCCGCCCGCTCCTCGAAGCCCCGTCGTCCCAGGTCGCGCTGGCCTGGCCGGAAGGCGCGGAGTCCAGCCTGGTGGAGGAGTTCGTCGGCATCGTCCGCGGCCGCACCGCGAACAGCACCCGCGGCAGCCGCCCGGAGCCCGAGCCGAAGAAGGCCGAGCCCAAGAAGCAGCAGAACCGCCCGCAGCAGAAGAAGGGCTCGGTGCCGAAGGGCCCGACCCCCAAGCGCAAGTACCGGCGCCGCTAGTTTTCAGTTGAGCCTTCAACTATACTG
Source organism: Kribbella albertanoniae (assembly GCF_004348455.1). Taxonomy (GTDB): domain Bacteria; phylum Actinomycetota; class Actinomycetes; order Propionibacteriales; family Kribbellaceae; genus Kribbella; species Kribbella albertanoniae. The sequence goes on along the minus strand of NZ_SMKA01000073.1, from coordinate 736 downwards.
GCCGCATGGCGATCTTCCGGCTGAACCACGCAGTCCTGTACGTGCGGGACGTGGCGACGAGTGTCGCGTTCTACCGCGATGTCCTCGGCTTCGACTACATCGACGGCGGCGACGCCTTCCAGGGCGCAGCCTTCCTGCGAGCGCCCGACTCCACCAACGACCACGACCTCGGCCTGTTCCAGATCGGCGCCGAAGCCGCCCCCTCCGGCGCGGGTAAAACCTCCGTCGGCCTCTACCACCTGGCCTGGGAGGTCGACACCCTCGGCGACCTGACCGACCTCTCCACCAAGCTCCAAGCCGCCGGCGCCCTGGTCGGCTCGTCCAACCACGGCACCACGAAATCCCTGTACGGCAAGGACCCCGACGGCCTCGAGTTCGAGATCGTCTGGATCATCCCGGCCGACCTCCTCACCCCCGCCGACCGCGAGCACGCCGGCGTCACCCGCCTCGACCTCGACGCCGAACTGGCCAAGTACGGCCGAGACACCCGCAGCGGCACCGGCATCTCCCGCTAATTGCCACTTCCTGCAATCGGCACTGCCCGCGTTGCCCGTCAGCGTCACCCTGCAGCAACATAGGGTGACCTGACAGACAGGTGAGGCTACGGGGAAGGGCGGCATGAAGATCCGTCGGATGGTCTACGGCACAACGATGGCATTAGGTCTACTGGTTGGAGCCACCGCCTGCGGCGGTGACGCCAAAACCCAGCCACCAGCCGAACAGCCGCTGGTAACCC
>NZ_SMKA01000072.1 GCF_004348455.1 Kribbella albertanoniae | reverse complement strand
GATGAGGTCTCCCACCGGGTTAACCGGGTAAGGCCCCCAGTAGACCACTGGGTTGATAGGCCAGAAGTGGAAGCACCGCAAGGTGTGGAGCTGACTGGTACTAATAGGCCGAGGGCTTGTCACACACCAACCAACGGTTGGCAACAGTGAAAGCCGCTGCGCTATGTAACGATGTTCGCGTTCACTGTACGGTTCCCAGAATATGAACAGGACCCCCAGCAACCACACCCCACTCGGGGTGTGTGACTGTGCAGGGTTGGTTGTTGATATTTTGATAGAGTTTCGGTGGTCATAGCGTCGGGGAAACACCCAGTCTCCATTCCGAACCTGGAAGTTAAGCCCTTCAGCGCCGATGGTACTGCGACCGGGAGGTCGTGGGAGAGTAGGACGCCGCCGGACATTCACACTGTTAAGGGCCACCCCACTAGGGGTGGCCCTTAACATATGTCTGGCCCATATTTTCTTGCTGCGCCGATCTCTGGGCGATGCTCGCTGGGTGGTCTCCGGGCCGCTCGATGCGGGTCTCCGGGGCCCGGGGCGGTAGGTTTGTGCGGTTACCCGCACTACAGCATCGTTAGGAGTCACAGTGGCGACGCCACCTCGCAATCCCCGATCCGGCTCGGGGGACCGACGCGGTTCCTCCGGGAACAGTGGACGTCCCGGCCGTAGTGGTGGGGGACGTCCCGAGTCCGGTGGTGCCGGCTACAGCGGTAAGCGTTCTGGTTCCGGTGGCGGTTCGAGCTCCGGTGGTGGGTCGGGTTACAGCGGCAACCGTTCGGGGTCAGGTGGCTCAGGCGGTGGCTCTGGCTACGGCGGCAACCGGTCCGGCGGTGGTTCGGGCTCTGGTGGCGGTGGACAGCGGAGCTCAGGTGGCTTCCAAGGTGGCGCGAGTCGGGGTGCTTCGAGTCGTGGGGACACCCCGCGGACCGGCGCTCCGCGCAGTGGTGGCAACCGAGACGATGCCCGGACCGAGAACCGGCGTGGATTCGCCGGCTCCCGTGGTGACGACAAGGGTCGCCGGGATCCCTTCGGAGGTCAGCTCGCCGGTCGTGACGACCGTTCCTCAGGTGGCGACCGCGGCGGACCTAGCCGCGACGACCGCTCGAGTGGCGGATACCGTCGCGACGACCGTTCTGGTGGCGGCGACCGAGGTGGGTACAACAAGGACAACCGCTCCACTGGTGGCGACCGCGGTGGGTTCCGTCGCGACGACCGTTCCGGTGGTGGCGATCGTGGTGGATACCGCGGGGGCGACCGTCCGGCGCGGGACGACCGCGGTGGCTACAACCGCGACACCCGACCAGCACGTGATGACCGTGGCGGCTACAACCGCGACACCCGACCCGCTCGTGATGACCGTGGTGGGTTCAACCGCGACACGCGGCCTGCGCGGGACGACCGCGGTGGCTACAACCGTGACGACCGGCCCGCACGCGATGACCGTGGCGGCTACAACCGGGACGCCCGGCCGGCGCGCGACGACCGCGGGCCTGCTCGGCGGACCGATGGACCTGCGCGCGATGACCGGGGTGGCTACAACCGCGATACGCGGCCTGCTCGTGACGACCGCGGTGCGGGGCGTAGTGAGCGGCCGGCTCGGGATGACCGGGGCGGTGCGCCTGGTGGGTTCCGGCGGGACGACCGGGGCGACGGCCGGCGGGATCAGCGATCGGCTCGGGACGACCGGGGCGGCGTACGGGGCGGTGCTCGCAGTGCGGGGCCGGCGCGTGGTGAGCGTGGCGCGTTCAAGCGGGACGACCGGGATTCGCGCGGTGCGCGCGGTGGACGTGACGACCGTCGTGGTGGACCGCGGCGGGATGACGAAGAGAAGGTCGGTCCGCGTCGCGACGACCCGGTGATTCCCGCGGACATCACCGGTGGCGAGCTGGATCGCGGTGTGAAGGCCGAGCTGCGCTCATTGCCGCGCAGCCTGGCGGACCTGGTCGCGCAGCACCTGGTGGCGTCTGGCCGGTTCCTGGACGACGAGCCGGAGCTTGCGTACCAGCACGCCCGGACGGCTCGGCGGCTCGCCGCGCGGTTGGGCGGTGTTCGCGAGGCCGTGGCGATCACGGCGTACCTGGCTGAGCACTACGACGAAGCGCTGACCGAGTTCCGCGCCGTACGGCGGATGACCGGGAACCACGAAGTCCTGGCGATGATGGCTGACTGCGAGCGTGCGCTCGGACGGCCGGAGAAGGCGCTGGCGCTGGCGCAGGACAAGCACGTTCGGGACCTGTCCGAGCCGACGCAGATCGAGCTGTTGATCGTGACGGCCGGTGCGCGGCGTGACATGGGCCAGACGGCGGCCGCGATCCAGGTGCTCGAAGTGCCGGAGCTGACCAAGCGCACCCGGGCGGAGTGGTTGCCGCGCCTGCGTTACGCGTACGCCGACGCCCTGGCTGCTGCTGACCGCACCGAGGAAGCCCTGGTCTGGTTCCACCGTGCTGCCGGCGCTGATGCCGACGGCTCGACCGGAGCCGCTGAGCGCGCCGCCGAGCTCGAAGGCCTCGAGTTCACCGACCTCGACGAAGACCTCGAGGACGAGGAGGTCGAAGAGGTCGAGCAGACCGACGACACCGCGACCGTCGTGGAGGTCGACGAGGTGGACGACGAAGACAACTTCGGCGACCTCGACGAGACCGATGACGCCGAGGACGAGGCACCTGAGGTGGTCGCGGAGGAGAAGCCGGAGAAATCCGAGCAGTAGAACAAAGCTGTGCTCAAGGAGCCGCCGGGATGATCCCGGCGGCTCCTTTGCGTTGGTGGACGACTCGCCCAATCGGTCGGGGCTACGGCGGGCCCGGGAGAATGGGGCGATGGGTGTGAGGGTGCTGGCGGATGATGCTGTTGGGGTGTTGGTGGGGGCGGCGGTTGCCAAGGGGGCTCGGCGGTTGCAGAAGGCTGTGCGGATGGTGGAGAAGGGCGAGGACGACGCCATCCATCAGGTGCGGGTTTCGTGCCGGCGGTTGCGGAGCGATCTGAAGCTGTTCCGGAAGCTGCTGGCAGGGGAGTGGGCCGGCGCGCTGCGGGCGGACCTGGCTGGGTTGGCGCTGGCCTGTGGTGAGGCTCGGGACCTCGAGGTGATCGCGGCGCTGGTGAAGGAGACCGTGCACAGTGAGGACGACGCCGAGCACGTCGACTACATCCTCAGCACACTGACTGCGGGCTTGGAGCAGGCGGCAGCGCGGTCGGCGGAGGTGGTGCTCGGAGACGGGACCGCCACGCTCCTGCGGACTCTGGAGACGACTGCGCTAGCGCCGGTGCTCTCACCGAAGGCGGAGACGCCCTGTGGTGAGGCGCTTCCCGAGCTGCTGGACGGTGCCGTGCGGCTGTTCGCGCGGGAGGCGGACAAGCTGCAGCCGTGGACGCAGGACGACGACTGGCATGAGGTGCGGTTGCTGGCCAAGCGAGTCCGGTACGCCGCCAATACCTGCGCGACTGTGCTCGGTGACGAGGCGCGGGCGACCGCCGTACAGGCTGCGCGGTATCAGGAGCTACTCGGGCAGCACCAGGACCACTGCGCCGCCGCAGACGCGCTGACTGCTCTGGTGGCGGATGCGGGGCCGGAGCGGGCGTTCACGCTCGGACGGCTGGTTGAGAGGCACCGGGCGGCCCGCAAGCCGGTGCGTGAGGAGTTCCTCAGCCTGTACCACCGCTCTTGACACCCTGACGACACCGTTGTACATGTATATACATGTCTGAACAGGTAGGTCGATCGAAGCGATCCCAGCTGGTCGCAGAGATCGCCACGGAGATCCGGACCGGGCGGCTCGGCCATGGTGAGCGGCTACCGGGCGAGAACCAGCTCGCGACCCGCTACCAGGTGTCCCGCGGCACGGTCCGGAGCGCGCTGGCCGAGTTGCAGCGGCGCGAGCTGATCACCACCGAGACCGGGGTCGGCTCGTTCGTCACCTTCGACGGCAAGGAGCTCGACCAGCAGATCGGTTGGGCTCGCGCGCTGGCTGAGGGCGGCGCGGATGTCGGCACCGACCTGCTGGGCATCGCCACTGGTGGGGATCCGGCGGTAGAGGAGCAGTACGGTCCGGTCGTCACGGTACGGCGATTGCGTCGCGCGGGCGGTCACCCGGTCTCGATCGAGGTCTCCGCGCTACCGGCAGTTGGAGCGCTGGCCGACCTGCCCACTACTGGACTGGTCGACGACTCGATTACCGCGACTCTGCGCGCAGCCGGCCGCCAAGGTGTCGGAGGCGAGCAGTGGATCTCAGTCGAGCCGCTGGACGCCGCAGATGCCGCGCTGCTCGAGCGAACGCCCGGTGAGCTGTTCCTGCGCGCAATCCGGGTCACCCGCGACCAGAACGGCGATCTAGTCGAGCACGTGGTGAGCCTGCTCGACCCCCAGCGGTTCCGGTTCCACCTGAGCTTCCCGGCGGCCCGATGAGCACCCGAGACCGGGCACTGGGCGCCCTGTACGGACTGGCGCTCGGTGACGCACTGGGGATGCCCACGCAGTCGCTGTCCCGGTCTGACATCGCGCTGCGGTACGGCGTGGTCGATCGGCTGCTACCCGGGGCTCCGGACCAGCCCATCGCGCCAGACATGCCAGCCGGCACGATCACCGACGACACCGAGCAGGCTCTGCTGCTCGCACGGCTTCTGATCGAGGGAAGCGGTCAGGTGGACCCGCATGCGTTCGCCGAGGCCCTGCAGTCCTGGGAGCAGGACATGATCCGCCGCGGCTCCCTCGACTTGCTCGGACCGTCCACCAAACGCGCACTGGATCGCCTGGCCGACGGGGTGTCGGCGGAACAGACCGGCCGGGACGGTACGACGAATGGCGCGGCCATGCGGGTTGCGCCGGTCGGCCTCGCGTACGGCGTAGAGGTGACCCGCGGGGCCGCGCACACAGCGCTGGTGGATGCCGTGGTCGAGTCATGCCGGGTCACCCACAACACCGGCCTCGGAATCGGCGCAGCCGCCGCAGTGGCCGCGGCTGTCTCGGCCGGCGTGGCCGGGGCTGACCTGCCTACTGTGGTGGCTGTAGCCGAGGACGCCGCAGCGGTCGGTGGTCAGCGCGGCCACTGGGTTGCCGGCGGCAGCATCGCCGCACGGCTGCGCTGGGTCCGTGGCTGGGTCCACGACCTCACGCCCAATGAACTCGTCCCCGCCCTCGACGAAGTCGTCGGTACGTCGGTCGCTGCCAACGAATCCGTCATCGCCGCGTTCGCGCTGGTCGAGGTGCTCGGTAACGACGTTCGTGGCGCGCTCACCACGGCCGCCTCACTCGGTGGCGACACCGACACCATTGCCGCGATCTGTGGCGCCGTACTCGGTGCGCACCACGGCATGTCCGGACTACCGGCCGACCTGCTCGATCAGGTCCGCCAGGTCAATCGGCTCGATCTCGACACGACTGTCGACGGGCTGCTCGCGCTGCGCGCTACCAATCTCCCCTGAAGGAGGCCGCCATGGCCACCGAAACCGTAAGCCAGGCAACACAGTCCACGCTGGAAAACAGAGGCATCGAGCCCGTCCCGGTCGGCGAGCGCACAGGTCGGCCCGGCCAGCTGTTCTGGGTCTGGTTCGCCGCCAACATCTCCATCCTCGGCCTGCCCCTGGGCGCGACGCTGGTCGCGATGGGGATGACGGTCTGGCAGGCCGTCATCGCAGCGGTCGTCGGCTCTGTTGGCTCGTTCGCGATCGTCGGCGCGATCTCGATCGCCGGCCGTCGTGGCGGTGCGCCCGGTCTGACGTTGTCGCGCGCGACGTTCGGTGCCCGCGGCAACATTGGTCCGACGCTCGTCTCACTGTTGTCCCGGCTCGGCTGGGAGACCGTGAACACCACGACCGCCGCGTTCGCGCTGCTCTCGCTGGCCACGATTCTGTTCGGCACCAGCCCGGCGGCCAAGGATCATCCAGTACTCACGGTCGTCGCCATCGCGGTGTTCGAGCTGCTGACCGTGCTCGTCGCCGGACTCGGTCATGCCTTCCTGGTGGCTGTGCAGCGGTGGGCGACCTGGGTGTTCGGAGCACTCAACATTCTGGTCGGCGGCTTCCTGGTGGCGACCGTCGACTGGCAGGCTGTTGGAGCTGCCTCGCCTGCACCCGTCGGTGTGGTCGTGGCTGGGATCGGCGTGATCGCAGCAGGTACAGGGATCGGCTGGGCGAACGCATCGGCCGACATGTCCCGCTACCAGGCGCCGACCGTGCGCGCTGGTTCGCTGGTGCTGTCCGCTGCGGCCGGTGCGGGTATTCCGCTGGTCCTGCTGATCTCGCTGGGCAGTCTGCTCGCCGCAGGCGATCCCACGCTGGCGAATGCAGGGGACCCCGTTGCCGCGATCCGCGCGATGCTGCCGAGCTGGATGGCTGTTCCGTACCTGATCGCGGCGTTCGGCGGACTGTTGCTGTCCAACCACCTCTCGGTCTACTCGGCCGGGCTGACCACGCTCACCCTTGGAGTGCGGGTTCGGCGGGTGTACGCGGTGGTGGTCGATGTGACGGTCACCTTCGCCGGCGCGATCTACTTCCTGCTCATCGCTGACGGGTTCTACGGACCGTTCATCGCCTTCATCAGTGCACTGGCGGTACCGATCACGGCGTGGGTCGGTGTGTTCGCCGTGGACATGCTGCGACGCCGTCACTACGATTCCGAGGCTCTGCTGGACACCCGTCGTACCAGTGCTTACTGGTACCGGGGTGGTATTGCCTGGCGGGCGTTCGGCGCCTGGGCGCTGGCCATCGTGGTCGGCTACCTGTTCGCGACTCTGGGTCCCGCAGCGGACCCCTGGTTCACCGGACCGCTCGCTGACACGTGGTTCGGTTCGAACGGGCTGGCCTGGGTGATCACCTTCGTTGTCGGAGCAGGGTCGTATGCCGCACTCGGTGGTGCCCGTAAGGAGGGTGCCCAATGACTGGCCGGCTAGTGCATACCGGACAGGTGGTCATCGACCTGGTCATGCAGGTACCGGCGCTGCCACCAGTCGGCGGTGACGTGCTGGCGCTCTCCACAGTCGAGTACGTCGGCGGTGGGTTCAATGTGATGGCCGCCGCGGCCCGGGCTGGTGCCACCGTCGTCTACGCAGGCGGTCACGGCACCGGACCACGCGGCGAGCGGGTGCGGGCCGAACTCGCCGAAGAGGGAGTCAGAATCGCGCAGCCGATCACTACTGCGATCGACACCGGCGTCTGCGTGGTCCTGCTCGACAGTACCGGCGAGCGCACGTTCGTCACTGGTAGCGGTGCTGAGACTGCTGTGGGCGACCCACTACCGGATCTGGAGGCGTCTGACATCGGCTACGTCTCCGGCTACAGCCTCGTAGTCCCGGAGAAAGCCGAGCAGGTGCTGGCGATTCGGGGCGGCGCGCTACTGGTCGACCCAGGCCCACTGGTAGCCGACATCGATCCTGACGTCTGGGCGCGCACCCTGGCTCGTACTGCGGTGCTGAGCTGCAATGACCGCGAGGCCCAGCTACTGACCGGCCGCTCCGATCCCCTGGAGGCAGCGAGGGAGCTGGCCACCAGAGTGCCGCCCACGGCCGTCGTTGTGGTGCGGATCGGGGCAGGTGGCTGTGTCGTGGCGCAGGATGGCACGGTGGAGGCGGTGCCGAGCATCACGGTGGACGTGGTGGACACCAATGGTGCCGGTGACGCGCACTGCGGTTGGTTCGCGGCTGAGCTCCTCCGCGGCACCGACGTACTGGAGGCAGCCCGGCGCGCCAACATCGCTGCAGCGATTGCCGTCACTCGTAGCGGTCCGGCGACAGCACCGACTCGCAGTGAGGTCGACGCTAGAGCATCCTGAACAGCAGACCGACGCGCGGCTTCGGGCCGAAGGAGGTGGCCTTCTGCGGCAGGATGACGCCCTGGATCGCCGAGCCGAGCACCTGGTCCAGGCGCGGAGCCGTGAGCTCAATCGCTACCTGCGAAGGGCTGGCCAGGGCCAGTGCGTCGGACCAGGTGTGGTGGAAGGTGATCTCGTCGACCGGAGCACCCCACGCGGGCAGGAGGTGCTCGTGGAGGGATGAGACGACGGGGACGGTCTGACCGTTGGCCGGGCGGATCGTGAGCCAGGTGGTGCCGTCTGTGAGCCGGATGTGGTCGGGGAGGCTCTCCGATCGACCAGACAGCACGTCCCAGCCGGCCGGGGTGCGCGACTGCACCATCTCCAGCGTTAGACCGGGCACTACGCGGTGAATGGGGTCCAGGGTGAGCGGATGCCGGTTGTAGTCGACCAGCATCGCCAGGCCGACTGACGTGCTGGAGCGGTCCGGTTCGCGGCGGTTGCGCTCCAGGTACGCCGCGTAGCGGTGGTGGCCGTCGGCGATCAGCGCCTCGTGCTTGGCGATCTCGGCCGCGATCACTGCGAGCGTTTCGGGGTCCTCGATGCGCCAGATGCGGTGTTCGGCCCCGTTCTCGGTTTCGGCCTCCACCCACGGCACTCCGGTCCGGGCGGCGTCTACTGCGTCGCTGGCCGCACCACCGTCGCCGTACGCGAGCAGGATGGGCTCCAGGTCCGCATCGGTGGCTTCCATCAGTTCGAGGCGGTCGTCGACCCAGTGCGGCATCACGTTCTCGTGCGGGAGCACTACGCGCCGCAGCGGATCCAGAGCCAGCGCACCGACCAGACCGCACAGTACGGCGTCGCCCAGACGCTGCTCGTAGACGTACAGCGCGGGTCGCGGGTCCTGGATGACCACTCCGGCGGCCTGCCACCCGGCGAGCCGTTCAGCAGGCTCGTCGTACCGGCTCGGACCGAGGTTGGGGTCGCGTGGAAGGATGAGCCTCACCATGTTGTGCAGATCAGACGCAGTCAGCCGCCGGACCAGCGCGGGTTCCAGCACGTCGTACGGCGGTGAGGTGACCGCGCCCAGCCCGCTCACCATGCCCGCCACGAACCGCCAGGCCCGCAACGGGTCCAGCCGCAGCACGCCAGCCCTCGAATCCCGCATGAGCCGCATCGTACGGGCGGCCGCATGAGCACGCACCGCGAAGCGCCCGCGCCGCTGTCGGAGTGTGACGAACCGCTCGCGAGCCGGTACGACGTCGCCCTGCTGGATCTGGACGGCGTTGTGTACGTCGGCCCGGACCCGGTACCGGATGCGCCCGAGCACCTGCGGAAGGCGGCCAAGGAGGGCATGCGGATCGGCTACATCACCAATAACGCCAGCCGTCCGGCAAGAATCGTGGCCGAGCACCTGGCGTCGTTCGGGCTGGATGTGATCGCCGACGACGTGGTGACGTCCGCACAGGCCGCAGCGAAGCTGATCGCGTCGGAGTACCCGAAGGGCTCGCCGGTGCTCGTCATCGGCGGTGAGGGGCTGATCTCCGCTCTGGAGGAGTACGGGCTGACGCCGGTACGCAGCAGCGACGCGCACCCGGTGGCCGTCGTACAGGGCTTTCACCCGGATGTGAACTGGGTGATGCTCGCGGATGGCGCACATGCGATCAACGAGGGCGCCAAGTGGTTTGCGACCAACCTCGATCTGACGATTCCGACTGCGGCCGGGATGGCGCCCGGGAACGGCACGCTGGTGCAGGCTGTCCGGGCTGCGGTCGAGGTGGATCCGGTGGTGGCCGGGAAGCCGGAGCCGCCGTTGCTGGAGACGAGTATTGAGCGGCTGAAGGCGAAGAAGCCGTTGATGATCGGTGACCGGCTGGACTCCGACATTGCTGGTGCACATGCGGTCGGAATCGCCAGTCTGTGGGTGGCAACCGGTGTCCACGACGCACATGACCTGGCGCAGGCGCCGAAGGACCAGCGGCCGACGTACATCGCTCCTGACCTCGCAGCGCTGGCACAGAAGCAGCCTGGCGTGACGGTTGACGGCAGCAAGCACAGCTGCGGTGGCTGGACCGCTGAGGTTGTGAACAACGCTGTGGCGGTCAAGGGCGAAGGCGAGCCGTACGACGGGCTGCGCGCGATCCTGTCCGCCGTCTGGACCGCTGTGGACGCACCGCCGAAGCAGACTGCCAAGACTGCCAAGTCAGCGACCCGCAGCAGCCGCCGTCCGCTGCCGAAGCCCGCACCGGCTCTCGGCACGATCGCAATCAACGGTGCGCTCCACCGGGTCGGCCTGGACAAGTGAACCCGAAGCGCTACCGTTGCTGGAACGAAGCGAGGAGGCAGTCATGGTGATGGACGCACTGCGCGGCTACGTACAGCTGGCGAACGGTCTGGCCGAGGTCAGCAAGCAGAAGGCCGAGGCGGCGGCGAAGGCGTTGCTGCAGCAGACAGGTGCGGATGCACTGACGTCCGGGCTGACCACGAAGGTGGGCGACCTGGCCGACGAGATCGTTGCCACCAGCAAGAGCAACCGCCAGCTGCTGCAGGCGATCGTGACGAACGAGGTCGAGGGCGCCGTGGCGCGGCTCGGGTTCGTCCGCTCCGAGGAGGTCGCGGCGCTGACCCGCCGGGTCCAGCAGCTGGAAACCGAGCTCGCAGACGCAACCGCTGAAAACGCAGCTGCACCGGCCCCGGTGAAGGCAGCCCCGGCGAAGAAGGCGCCCGCCAAGAAGGCGGCCCCGGTCAAGAAGGCAGCGCCGGTCAAGAAGGCAGCAGCCAAGAAGGCTCCGGCGAAGAAGGCCGTCGCGAAGAAGGCCCCGGCCAAGAAGACCGCAGCGAAGAAGACGGCGAAGAAGGCCTGACGTGACCGAGCACCCTGGCGAGCAGTTCCCCCCGGACGTCGACCCCGACGTGGAACCGGACTACGCGCCGGAGCACGAAGAGGAGCGCACGGCCCAGCCCGACTACGACTCCGAACCTGGCTCCCAGAGCCTGGAAGACAGCGCGGAGCCGGCGCGGGTGGATCCGGCCGAGATCGAGTTCGGCCCGGAGTTCGCCCGGGAGCCCGCCGAGCAGCATGAGCAGCCGTTCGAGGCCGAATCGCCAGCAGACGACTCCGCAGCAGACGACTCCGGCCACCCGCTGGTGGACGAAGTGATGGGGCGGCTGCACGACCTGCGGGACAAGCCGGTTGCGGAGCACGCGGAGGTCTACGCCGACCTGCACGAGCGGTTGCAGACCGCACTGGTCGAGGCGGACGCCGACCAGGGCGACCGCAGCCCGTAGTGGCCAAGGGTGCAGCGAAGCGCACGCGTCTCGACGCTGAGCTGGTACGGCGCGGTCTGGCGCGCTCGCGTGAGCAGGCGAGTGAGCTGATCGCGGCCGGCAAGGTGAAGGTGTCCGGAGCGGTCGCATCGAAGCCGGCGACCGGTGTCGGGACCGATGCGCCGATCGTCGTCGACACCTCCGCGACTGACGACCCCGGGTACGCGAGTCGTGGTGCGCACAAGCTGATCGGCGCACTGGAGGCGTTTCCCGAGGTCCAGGTGAAGGGCCGGATCGCTCTGGACGCGGGCGCATCTACCGGCGGCTTCACCGACGTTCTGCTGCGCAACGAGGCCCAGCACGTGTTCGCCGTCGATGTCGGCTACGGACAGCTGGTGTGGGCGCTGCAGACCGACGAACGGGTCACCGTGATGGACCGGACGAACGTCCGCACCCTCACGCTCGAGCAGATCGGTGGTGAACCGGTTGACCTCGTGGTCAGCGACCTGAGCTTCATCTCGCTCACGCTGGTGCTCCCCGCGCTGCTCGGAGTGGTGAAACCGGACGGCGAGCTGATGCTGATGGTGAAACCGCAGTTCGAGGTCGGCAAGGAGCGGCTCGGCAAGGGCGGGGTGGTTCGGGAGCCCGAGCTGCGGGCGGACGCCGTACGGGGAGTTGCGGTCAAGGCCCAGCAGCTCGGCTGGGGGATCGCGGGGGTGGCGGCCAGTCCGCTGCCCGGACCGTCCGGAAATGTCGAGTACTTCCTGTGGATACGGCGTTCGGCGCCGCCGCTGGATGAGACGATGCTGCAGGACGCGATTGAGCGTGGACCGCAATAGGAGGGGCATAAGTGGCTGAGCTGCGGCGCGTGCTGCTCGTGACGCACACCGGCCGTGAGCAGGCGGTCGGGGTGGCGCGTGAGGCGCACCGGCTGTTGACGGATGCCGGTCTGCTCGTCCGGCTGCTCGCGAACGAGGCCGACGACCTCAAGCTCGAGCCGGTCGAGATCGCTGTCGACCCCGACAAGGCCGCGCTCGACGTCGAGCTGATCATCGTGCTCGGTGGCGACGGTTCGATCCTGCGCGGCGCCGAGCTGGCCCGCCCGCACGGTACGCCGGTGCTCGGCGTCAATCTCGGGCATGTCGGGTTCCTGGCCGAGGCCGAGGTCGACGACCTGGAGCGGATCGTCCAGGTGGTGGTCGACCGCAGCTACACGGTCGAGGAGCGGATGACGCTGGCCGTCGATGTCCGCCACGACGACGAGCTGATCTTCGAGACCTGGGCGCTGAACGAAGCGAGTATCGAGAAGGCCGCCCGGGAGAAGATGCTCGAGGTGCTGGTCGAGGTCGACGACCGCCCGCTGTCCCGCTGGGGCTGTGACGGGGTGGTGGTCGCGACGCCCACCGGCAGTACGGCGTACGCGTTCTCGGCCGGTGGCCCGATCGTCTGGCCCGAGGTCGAGGCGATCGTGCTGGTCCCGGTCAGTGCGCACGCACTGTTCTCGCGGCCGATCGTGGTGGCGCCCTCGTCGCGGCTGTCGATCGAGCTGGTGCCATCCTGGAACGGCCGTGGCGTGCTGTGGTGCGACGGCCGGCGGATGGTCGAGGTGCCGCCGGGGGCCGAGATCGTGGTCCGCCGCGGTGCTCGCCCGGTCCGGCTGGCCCGGGCCCACAAGGCGCCGTTCACCGATCGGCTGGTGGCCAAGTTCGACCTCCCGGTGCTCGGCTGGCGTGGTGCCGCCGAACGCAAACGCAACCCCAACGGTCAACAGGAGACCTGATGCTTTCGGAAATCCGCATCATCGGCCTGGGCGTGATCGAGGACGCGACGCTGGACCTCGACCCCGGGTTCACCGCCGTCACCGGCGAGACCGGTGCCGGTAAGACGATGGTCGTGACCGGTGTGAACATGCTGCTCGGCGGTCGCGCCGACAGCGGGCTGGTGCGGCACGGGGTGCGGCGGGCGCGCGTCGAGGGGCGGGCGACCAACGTCCCGAAGTCGATCGTGCAGCAGGCCGAGGACCGCGGCGGCGAGATGGACGACGAAGAGCTGCTGATCGCGCGCGAGCTGTCGTCGGAGGGGCGCTCCCGGGCGTTCCTCGGCGGCGCGTCGGTGCCGGTGTCGGTGCTCGGCGACGTGACCGGCGACCTGGTTGCGATTCACGGGCAGGCCGATCAGTGGCGGCTGCTGCAGCCGGCTCGGCAGCGCGAGACCCTGGACACCTTTGCCGGTAAGCCGGTTCTGGTGCCACTGCAGGAGTACGCGGCGTCGTACAAGCGGCACCGTGAGGTCGAGGCCGAGCTGACCGAGCTGACCACCAGGCAACGCGATCGGCTCGCCGAGGCGGACCGGCTGCGGTTCGGGCTGGAGGAGGTCGCGAAGGCGGAGCCGCTGCCCGGTGAGGACACCGAGCTGGCGGCCGAGGAAGACCGGCTCGCGTACGCCGACGGTCTGCGGACCGCTGCGACGAATGCGGCTGATGCACTGGCTTCTGAGGATCTCGAGGCGACGCGACCGAGCGACGTACTCGGTCTGCTGGCACTGGCGAAGCAACTGCTGGACGGCGAGCGTGAACACGACGCCAAGCTGGCAGAACTGGCGGACCGGGCCGGCGAGCTCGGGTATCTGGCCGCAGACCTGGCCGGCGAGCTCTCGTCGTACGCCGCTGACGTGGACACCGATCCGGCGCGACTGTCCGTGGTGAGCGAGCGGCGATCGCTGCTGACCAACCTGATCCGCAAGTACGGCGGTGAGCAGGGCACCGTGGATGAGGTGCTCGACTGGGCCAAGCGGTCCGCCGAGCGACTGGCCGAGCTGGATGGCAGCGATGAGCGCGTCGAGCTGCTGACCGGTGAGCTGGCCGAGCTGGACGCCAACCTGGCTGAGCTCGGCCGCCAGATCCGGGAGGCTCGGATCGAGGCGGCACAGCGACTCGGCGTACTGGTGTCGGAGGAGCTGACCGGGCTGGCGATGCCGCACGCGACGCTGTCGGTCGAGGTGCACGAGACGTCAGCCGGGCCGTTCGGTATCGACGAGATCGAGTTCTGCTTCGCGGCGAACCCGGGCAGCCCGGCGCGCCCGCTGCAGAAGTCGGCATCCGGTGGTGAGCTGTCCCGCGTGATGCTGGCGCTCGAGGTGATCCTGTCCGACACGCACAAGGTGCCGACGCTGGTCTTCGACGAGATCGACGCAGGTATCGGCGGTCGCGCCGCGGTCGAGGTCGGCAAACGGCTCGCCCGGCTGGCCGAGAAGGCCCAGGTGATCGTGGTGACCCACCTGCCGCAGGTCGCCGCGTTCGCCGACCGGCACGCCGTCGTACTGAAGAGTGACGACGGCTCGGTCACCACAAGCGGACTGGTCGCTCTGGATGACGATGCGCGCCTCAAGGAGCTTTCGCGGATGATGGCCGGCCTGGAGAACTCCGACGCCGCGCAGGCCCACGCCGAAGAACTCCTAGCGCTGGCAGCCGAACGTCATAACAAACCCAAGAAGAAAAAGCGTTAGGTACGACGACCAAACAGTCGTTCCAAAGGATGAAAGCGTGCGCTGAAGGGGTCGTGAGCTGGAAGGGGGCTGGTGACGTGGCAGGATGAGAGCGCGATGAAACTGCCCAGCCTGCGGAGAGCACGCCCGACTGAACTGCCCGGATCTGCCGGTGTGGTCCGGCTCGATCGGCGTACCAAGAATCTCACCAAACGGCTGAAGCCGGGCGAGATCGCGGTGATCGACCATGTCGACCTGGATCGGGTGAGCGCCGAGGCGCTGGTGACCTGCAAGGTTTCCGCGGTGGTGAACGTCGCGGACTCGATCAGCGGCCGCTATCCGAACCTCGGCCCGGAGATCCTGGTCGCAGCCGGTATCCCGCTGGTCGACGGTGTCGGCCGCGAGGTGTTCTCGGTGCTGCACGAAGGTGAGAACGTGCGGTTGTACGACGGCACGTTGTACCGCGGTGACGAGGTCGTCGCGAAGGGTGTTGCCCAGGACAGCCAGTCGGTGGCCGAGTTGATGGACGATGCCCGGGCCGGGCTCTCCACCCAGCTCGAAGCGTTCACCGCCAACACACTCGAGTACCTGCGCCGCGAACGCGATCTGCTGCTGGACGGTGTCGGCGTACCTGAGATCCACACGCCGATGGACGGCCGGCACGTGCTGATCGTCGTGCGTGGCTACGACTATCGCGAGGACCTGGTCGCACTGCGGCCGTACATCCGCGAGTACCGGCCGGTGCTGATCGGTGTCGACGGTGGCGCGGATGCGCTGGTGGAGAACGGTTATGCCCCGGATCTGATCGTCGGCGACATGGACTCGGTCAGCGACGAGACGCTGAAGAGCGGTGCCGAAGTGGTCGTGCATGCGTACCGCGACGGCCGCGCGCCGGGATCGGAGCGGCTGGAGCGGCTCGGCGTCGAGTCGATCGAGTTCCCCGCGACCGGGACCAGCGAGGACGTCGCGATGCTGCTGGCCGACTCGAAGGGTGCCTCGCTGATCGTTGCGGTCGGCACTCACAACTCGCTGGTGGAGTTCCTCGACAAGGGTCGCTCCGGAATGGCCAGCACCTTCATCACCCGCTTGCGTGTCGGCGCCAAGCTGGTGGATGCCAAGGGCGTCGGCCGGTTGTACCGCAGCCGGGTGTCGACGGCCCAGATCATCGCACTGGTCCTGGCCGGCCTGTTCGCCCTCGGGATGGCGATGGTCGCCATCGACGCCGACGAAGTGCTGTGGTCGATCCTGCGGGCGCGCTGGAGCGACTTCGTCTACTGGATCCGGGAGCTGTTCACGTGATCGACTTTCGCTACCACATCGTCTCGATCGTGGCGATCTTCTTCGCCCTCGGCGCCGGGGTGGTGCTCGGCGCCGGTCCGCTGAAGGGGACCGGCAGCGATCTGATCCAGGATCAGGCGAACATCGACCGGGCCAACCTGGTCGCCGCCCGCGACGAGATCACCCAGCTCAAGGCGCTGAACAAGTACCACCAGGACTACGAGGCGAAGGTGACGGCCGGGCTGGCCAACGGCAAGCTGACCGACCGCAAGGTCGCGCTCGTGACGATGCCGAACGCCGACGGCGACCTGGTCAACTCGGTCAACGACGAGCTGCAGAAGTCCGGCGCCCAGGTCACCGTGCGGGTCTCGGTGAACGCCAAGCTGCTCGACCCCGGTCAGCGCCAGCTGGTCGAGCCGCTGGTCACCCAGCTGATCACGTCCGACATCACGGTCCCGCAGGACTCCACGACGTACCAGCGGGCCGGGCTGATCCTGGCCCGCGGTATCGCGGCGAAGGACCCGGCGCGCACGGTCGACGACAATGCGAACAAGATCAACAGCGGTCTGACCAGCTCGGAGCTCGTGTCGTTCAAGCCGTCGCAGTTCAAGGACCGCGCCACCCTGATCGTGGTGGTGGCCGGCAAGCCGGCAACGCCTGCGCCGGCCAACTCGTCGTACGCGGATGCGGTGGACTTCATCGAGGGTCTGGATGAGGGCAGCAGTGGCGTCGTCGTGGCCGGGACGCCGGACACCGCGAAGGACGGCGGACTGCTGAAGGCATTGCGCAGTGACTCCGACGCGACCAAGATCGTTTCCTCGGTGGACGTGGCCGATCTGCCCGCCGGGCAGATGACCGTCGTCTTCGCGCTGGTCGAGCAGACGACCGGTAAGGCCGGCCAGTACGGTGCCTTCGACGCGAAGGACGGCATCGCGCCGGCCGCCGTACAGGTGAAGGACAACTGACGTGGGAATTCTGAGCGCTGCCGTTGCGGCGGCTGCGACTGCTGCACTGGAACGCGCCGCGGAGAAGCTGCCGAAGGAGAGCCGGCAGCCGTTCGAGCGGACCAACCACCGGGGTGAGCCGGTCACGCTGCTGGAGGGACCGGTCGCGGTGCTCGGCGCACTGGCCGGTGTGCTCGCCGCACCGTCGACTCCGGGCAAGGTGAAGGCCGCTGCGCTGCTGGCGGGTTCAGTGTCGGGTGCAGTCGGCGCGTACGACGATCTGCGCGGAACGACGCAGGCCAAGGGCTTCCGGGGACACCTGTCCGCGTTGAAGCGTGGCGAGGTGACGAGCGGCGCAGTGAAGATCCTCGGCGTCGGCGCCGCCGGCCTGGCCGCTGCGGCGTTGCTGCCGCGCAAGTCGACCGGTGTGAAAGCACTGGCCGGTGTGGTCGCAGACGGCGCTCTAATTGCCGGTACGGCGAACCTGACCAACCTGCTCGACCTGCGCCCGGGCCGCGCGCTGAAGGCGGTTGCCGCAGTCAACGCGCCTCTCGCCGTAGTCAACGGCCCAGCCGCTGCCGTGGTCGGTGCAGCTGTCGCTTCTGCGCCTTCTGACCTCGGCGAGCGCTCCATGCTCGGCGACTGCGGAGCCAACGGCCTAGGTGCCATCACCGGCACCGCCCTTGCCGCCTCACTGCCGCGGTCCCTGAAGACTCTCCTGCTGGCAGCAGTAGTAGGCCTGAACCTGGCCAGCGAGAAAGTCAGCTTCACCAAGGTCATCGCAGACACCCCGGTGCTCGACAAGATCGACCAGTGGGGCCGACGCCCCCGGTGAGATCGCGCATTGCGCAGGCCGCCTTGCTGGTGGCCGGTGTCACCGTCCTTGCCCGCGTGGTGGGGTTCGGGCGGTGGCTTGTCTTCTCGAAGACTGTTGGGGCCGGGTGTCTGGCTGAGGCCTACACAACGGCTAATCAGCTGCCGAACATCCTGTTCGAGATCGTGGCTGGTGGTGCGCTCGCGGGCGCGGTGATTCCGGTGCTGGCTGGGCCGGTGGCTCGGGGGGATCGGGCTGCGCAGGGGCGCATCATCGGGGCGCTGTTGTCGTGGTCGTTCCTGTTGCTGGCGCCGTTCGCCCTCCTGTCCTGGCTGCTCGCTTCGAGTTACACCGACGCGCTCCTGGACCCCGGTGCGGACTGTGCGGGCTCAGGAGCGACCGCTACCCGGATGCTGGTCATCTTCGTCCCGCAGGTGTTCGGGTACGCGCTCGCGGTGATCGCTACCGCGGTTTTGCAGTCCCACAAGCGGTTCGGGGCCGGAGCGTGGGCACCGCTGGTCTCGAGCTTGGTAGTTGTCGGGACGTACCTGGTGTTCGCAGCCATGGCTCCGGATGCGGATCGCGCATCGGGTAGCGCGAACGATCTGCTCGCCTGGGGGACCACGGCCGGCGTTGCTGCACTGGCGTTCACAGTGCTGATTCCGATGCTGCTCCAGCGACTACCGATCAGGCTGACGCTCAGACTCGACCCTGGCGTCGCACCGGTACTACGGAAGCTCGCACTGGCCGGGCTGGCCGTGCTGATCGCTCAGCAGCTCACCTTCGTCGTCACGACGTACCTGGCCAATCACCGCGGTGTCGCGGGCAGCATCGCTGTCTACACGTGGGCCAACGCGGTCTACCTGCTCCCGTACGCAGTCCTCGCCGTACCGATCACCACTGCGGTGTTCCCGCGCCTGGCCGCGGCGTACGAGGCAGGGGAGCAGTTCGACCTGTACGCCGCCGCTTCGTCCCGCGCGGTGATGCTGGCCGGCGGTGCCGGTGCCGCGCTACTCGTCGGAACCGCCGTACCGGTGGCACGGATCTTCGCGTACGACGATGGCGCCGTACGGGAAGGTCAGGCGACTTCACTCGGCAACGGGCTGATCGCCTTCGCCCCGGCGGCCATTGGGTTCGCCGTACTGATGCATGTCGGGCGGGTGCTCTATGCGCGGCACTCAGGCAGGCAGGTCGCCATCGTCACGTCGGCTGCGTGGGTGCTGGTCGCTGTGTCGGCTGTCGTGCTGACAGCGCAGTGGGATGTAGTGCCTGCGCTAGCGGCCGCCATGTCCATCGGCATGGTCGTCGGAGCAGTTGCGCTACTGGTGGTGCTGCGCCGAGAGGCTGGGGCTGCCGCACTGGCCGGGCTGACCCGTGCCACGCTGGCCGCGGTCGTGGGCGCCGTACTGGCTGGTGCTGCCGGCTGGTTCGTCGCTCTGCCGGCCGATGACGCCGGAGTGGGTACGGCGGTCTTGTTCTCGCTGCTGTCCGGCCTAGCCGTCGTCATCGTGTACGCCGCAGTTGCCGTCGTACTGGATCGTGCGGACACGTGCACGTTGCTCCGTCGAAAGGTCGTCGCATGAAGCTGCGTCCAATGAAGTTGGGTCTCCTGCTCGCTGAGTCGCGCGGCGGGATCGGCCAGCACGTCGCCTCCCTCGTACCGCGGTTCCTCGCAGCTGGTCACGAGGTGGTCGTCTGCGCACCGCCCGGTACTGCCGAGCACTTCGACTTCGGTGCGGCGACCGTCGTCGCCCAGGCCCCCGCACTCCGTGGTTCGGACGTGATCCACGCGCACGGCTACCGCGCTGGGATGACCGCGCTGCGCGACCGGTCCAAGCTGCGGCCGCTTGTCGTCACCTGGCACAACGCAGTGATCGCTCCGGGCCCCAAGGGCCTCGTGATGCGGCTGGGACAGCGCCTGGTCGCCAGGGGTGCGGACGTGACGCTGGGAGCCTCCAGCGACCTTGTGGAGCTCGCCAAGAGCCTCGGAGCGCGTGACGCCCGCCTGGCGCCCGTCGCCGCGCCCACGATGGCCCTGGCGACCGTGCCGGCGGCTGACCTCCGCGCGGAGTTGGGTCTGACCGACCAGCCGGTGGTCCTTACCGTCGGCCGACTCGCCCCGCAGAAGGACTACCCGACGCTGCTGTCCGTAGCTGCCCGAGTACATGAGTCCACTCCGAACGCGGTTTTTGTGGTGGTTGGTGACGGTCCGCTCCGTGACAACCTGCAGGCCCGGATCGACGCCGAGCAACTGCCGGTGCGGTTGCTGGGACACCGCAGCGACGTGGCGAACCTGCTCGGGGCGGCCGATGTCTTCCTGCTGACCTCGCACTGGGAGGCGCGGGCCCTGGTCGTCCAGGAGGCGATGCAGGTCGGCGTACCGGTGGTGGCGACCGCGGTCGGCGGTATCCCGGAGCTGGTCGAGGACTGCGCCGTACTGGCGTTCCCCGGTGACGCCGACGGGCTGGCCGACGGAGTCCGGGCAATCCTCGCCGAGCCCGGTACGGCGAACGCTATGCGGACACGTGGCCGGGAATTGGCCGCGAAGTGGCCGGACGAGGACGGGGCCGCGAAGAATCTGCTCGACATCTATGCGGGTCTCGTCGCGACCACCCCTTGACAGCAGGTAGGCTGAAGGCCCGTGGACAGGGTTTCGAGCTCGCAGCAGACCAAGCACGTTTTCGTCACCGGTGGCGTGGCCTCCAGTCTCGGCAAGGGGCTGACGGCGTCAAGCCTCGGCAGTCTGCTGACGGCTCGGGGCATCCGGGTGACCATGCAGAAGCTGGATCCGTATCTCAACGTCGATCCGGGCACGATGAACCCCTTCCAGCACGGCGAGGTGTTCATCACCAACGACGGTGCCGAGACCGATCTCGACATCGGCCACTACGAGCGGTTTCTGGACCGCGACCTGTCGCAGGTCGCGAACGTGACGACCGGGCAGGTCTACCAGCACGTGATCGCCAAGGAGCGTCGCGGTGAGTACCTGGGCGACACCGTCCAGGTGATCCCGCACATCACCAACGAGATCAAGGAACGGATGCTCGCGATGGCGGGCCCCGACGTCGACGTCGTCCTGCACGAGATCGGCGGCACGGTCGGTGACATCGAGTCGCTGCCGTTCCTGGAGGCCGCGCGGCAGGTCCGGCACGACGTCGGCCGCGACAACGTCTTCTTCCTGCACATCTCGCTGGTGCCCTACATGGCGCCGGCCGGTGAGCTGAAGACCAAGCCGACCCAGCACTCGGTGGCCGCGCTGCGCTCGATCGGTATCCAGCCGGATGCGATCGTCTGCCGCGCCGACCGCCCGATCCCGGACGCTGTGAAGCGCAAGATCTCGCTGATGTGCGACGTCGACGTGGACGCCGTCGTGGCCGCCGCGGACGCGCCGAGCATCTACGACATCCCGAAGGTGCTGCACGCCGAGGGCCTCGACGCCTTCGTCGTACGGCGGCTCAACCTGCCGTTCCGTGATGTCGACTGGACCCGCTGGGACGAGCTGCTGAAGGTCGTGCACCACCCGAAGGACGAGGTCACGGTCGCCCTGGTCGGCAAGTACGTCGACCTGCCGGACGCGTACCTGTCGGTCGCCGAGGCGCTCCGGGCCGGCGGTTTCGGCAACGACGCCAAGGTCAACCTGCGCTGGATCGCCTCCGACGAGTGCGCCACCCCCGAAGGTGCCGCGAAGCTGCTCGGTGACGTGGACGCGATCTGCATCCCCGGTGGGTTCGGGGTGCGCGGGATCGAGGGCAAGATCGGCGCGATCCGGTTCGCCCGCGAGAACGGCGTACCGATCCTTGGTCTGTGTCTCGGCCTGCAGTGCATGGTGGTCGAGGTGGCTCGCGACCTGGCCGGTCTGACGGAGGCGAACTCGACCGAGTTCGATCCCGACGCCGAGCAGCCGGTGATCGCGACGATGGAGGAGCAGAAGGACATCGTCGCCGGCGGCGGGGACATGGGCGGCACGATGCGCCTCGGTCTCTACCCGGCGAACCTGGCCGACGGCTCGATCGTCCGCAGCCTGTACGGCGCTTCGACGATCCAGGAACGGCACCGGCACCGCTACGAGGTGAACAACGCCTACCGCGACAAGCTCGAGGCCGCCGGCCTGGTCTTCAGCGGCCTGTCGCCGGACCACGAGCTGGTGGAGTTTATCGAGCTGGACCGGGCCCAGCACCCGTACTTCGTCGCCACCCAGGCGCACCCGGAGCTGCGCTCGCGCCCGACCAAGCCGCACCCGCTCTTCGCCGGCCTGGTAGCGGCCGCCCTGGTCCGCCAGCGCGAGTCCCGCCTCCCGGTCGAAGAACCTGCTCCGAAGAAGGCAGCCACGAAGGCCAAGACTGAGACGGTCAAGGCCTGATGGACCACCCGGAACTGCGCTTCGGTGCCGGGCTGACCGACGTACCGGGGAAGTGGCCGGTCTCGTCGTCGGAAACGGTGCACTCGACGGGCCGGGTCATCTCGGTCCGTCGCGACACCATCGAACCGTCGGGCGGCGAGGCGTTCGTCCGCGACATCGTCGTGCACCCGGGTGCGGTCGGCGTGGTCGCGCTCGACGACAAGAACCGCATGCTCCTGGTGCGCCAGTACCGGCACCCGGTCGGCTACCGGCTCCTGGAACCGCCGGCCGGACTCCTCGACGTACAGGGCGAGCAGTACCAGCTCGGCGGCGAGCGTGAGCTCTGGGAGGAGACCGGCACCAAGGCCGCCAACTGGCGCATCCTCGTCGACGCGTTCACCTCACCCGGCATGACGACCGAGGCCATCCGCATCTTCCTGGCCCGCGACCTGTCACCCGCCGACGAGGCCTACACCCGCCTCCACGAGGAAGCGGACATGGAAACCGTCTGGGCACCCCTCGTCGAGGTAGTAGGCGCTGTCCTGGCCGGCCACCTCCAGAACCCCATCCTCGTGATGGGCGCCCTGGCCGCCTGGACCGCCCTCAACGGCCCCGGCTTCGACTCCCTCCGCCCAGCCGACTCCCCTTGGCCCGCCAAAGACCTGTAGAGCGATCTGGATCGTTGCTGGACCTCAGTGCGTGATCGAGTGGAAGAACCGTGTCGCCGGTAACCGACTGCCGGCAGCAATCTCCTTCCACTCGACGTCGGACCGTCATCCCAAGGGAGGCGTCAGCGCGGCCCGAGACGGTCGAATGCCCAGTCCCAACGGAACTCTCTGACGATTCGTCCACGGGTTCCGGACTCGACTGGTTCCAGCGACTCGGTCGAGCCGCTCTGTGGGTCGACGATCTGCACGCCTGCTTGGCGAAGCACTCCAAGCGACGCGGCCCAGGCAGGATGATTGGTGAGCTCCGCGCTGGCGTACGGCACAGCAACAGTCGGCGTCCGAGAGCCGAGAGCCGCGCAGAGCGTGGTCAAGGGATATGAATTCGCAATCCCGCCGGCCCAAGCATTGAGGGTGTGGAACGTCGCGGGGACCACAAGCACAGCATCCGCCGTCGGTGTACGCCTAGGCTCATGAGGCTTGCGGTTGCCCACGATCGTCGGCACATCATTCAGGTCAAGGTCCACCAGCCAGGGCATCGCTGCGTCGGTAGGGATGACGTACGGCGTCCAGCCCAGCTCGCGGGCGGCTCGTACGCCATCCTCGAGCCGCGCCGCAAGCGGAGCCCCACAGGTCACAAGTAGCAGAGTGCGGTCACCCACGAGAGAACTCCAGTGCAGTTGTTTCGGCGATGGGGCCTGTCAGGGTTGTGGCCGGGTACCGAAGGCCCAGGTGACCATGAGGGGGAACTCGGCTTGCCAGAAGGGGTCGCCGTGATCGCCGGGGCGCTCGGTCAGTACGACGTCCGCGTCGGCGGCTCGTAGTGCGTCGGCCCACCGGGTCGCGTTCTCGAGGAACCACGGTTCCTGGGTTCCGCCGACGAGGTAGGTCCGCGGCAGCGGGCTCGGCAGCACCTGAGGCGGGTGGAGGCCGCCGGGCGAGGCGCAGAAGACCACGCCGTAGATGTCGGGATGCCGAAGTCCCAGGGTGAGTGCGAGCTCTCCGCTTGCGGACACACCGCACACCGCGGTGCGTTCAGCCGGCAGTGCGACGCTGAAGCGCGACTGCACCCAGTTGCGGACGTCGTCGACGAAGAAGCGCTCGTGGGCCGCGAACTGTTCCGGAGCAAACTCAGGCGAGTACTCGCGGATACGAACCCACTCGTCCTCTGCGGCCGTCCGGTGGGCCCCGACGATCATCGTGGGCGGTAGGTCGGCTGCTTCGAGGGTCCCACCCCACTGCGAGATCAGTTGGCCGTCGCCGGCGTACACGACGGCCTCGGGCGGATCCGGTGGCACATACACGGTGACCTGCCGGCCGCCGTCGTACTCGAAGGTCTCGGTGACGAGGTTGCCTGTGATCTCGGGGTTCATCGGGTGCACCTCTCGGTTGATCGGCGCTTCTGACGGTATCGGAGCTTGACCAGGACGCCGGTGGGCAGCACGCTTCCGGAGGACCGCGACCTGCGGCTGTTCACTGTGGCAGTGGGAGGAGATTCATGAAGGTTTCGGCTGGGATCGCAGGGGCGACGCTGATGGTGGCCACTCTGCTGGTTGCCACTCCGGCGCACGCTGCACCACCGACCGGTACCAAGGGCCCGTGCGGCTACACCAGTACTCCGGACGAGCCGCCGGCTCGGCCGGTCTCGCTGCCGCCGGATCCGCAGCACACGCCGGACAAGGGCGTGGTGAAGGTAGTGGTCGCCACCAACCAGGGGCCGATGCTGCTGTCGCTGGACCGCGCCAAGGCGCCGTGCACGGTGCAGAGCTTCCTGCACCTGGCGAAGAGCAGGTTCTACGACTTCACCACCTGCCATCGGCTCACGCTGTACCCGACTCTCAAGGTCCTGCAGTGCGGGGACCCGAGTGGTACCGGTGAGGGCGGTCCGGGCTACTCCTACAAGGACGAGCTCCCGACTGACCTGCCGAACTGGCCGGGCGACGACACTGGCACCCGCAAGGTCTACGCCCGGGGTCTACTGGCCATGGCGAACGCAGGCCCGAACACCAACGGCAGCCAGTTCTTTCTGGTCTTCGCCGACTCCCGGCTGCGTCCCAACTACACCGTCTTCGGCACCGTCGACCGCACCGGTCTGAAGACGCTCGACAAGGTCGCCGCCGGTGGCACCGTCGTCAGCGAGGACAACCCGGACAACCTCGACGGCCCGCCGGTCCGCAAGACCGACATCCTGATCGCCCGCCAGTTGGGTGCCCGCTAGCTAGGTCAGACTGCCTCGCCGCCGTCCTCAGCCAGGGCGGCGGCGACCAGCCGGGTGTTTTCGGCGTACTGCTCAGACGGGACGTTCGGCAGCATGTCGTCCCAGATGGCGATCATCGCGCCCCGCAACTGCATCATCCCGAGCGGCCGGGCCATGAACCACAGGTGGAAGTGCTCGCTCCCATCACCCCACCGGTTGAAGTGTGTGCGCCCAACTGCGTCAAGCCGCCCGATCGCCCCGGCCACGCGCTGGATCATCACTCCGAGCGTCGCGGTGAGCTCCGGAGGCAGATTGTCGAGCCGGTAGTGCTCCCGCGGCTCGAGGATCGCGACGAAAGGCAGCCCGTGGTCCGGGAACGCCTTCAGCTGCCACTGCTCGTCCCGCCAGATCACGAACCGGTCCGGTACGGCGCAGGTCCCGCACGGTTCCCCGCCTTCCTCGCCGCGGCGGGGCGGTTCCGGGAGCACCGGCTCCGCCAGCGGCACGACCTGCACCTCACCCTCGAACGGGAAGAACGGGTGACCGATCAGCTCTGCGGCCGACATGCGCTCGCCGTACGGGAGGTTGCGGTGGTAGTCCGAAGGCAGTTCGCTCATGCCTTGCACTGTGCCGGAGAATCGGGGCATGACGAAACCGGATTTGGCGGAGCTGCTGGGCCTCGAGGCACATCCGGAGGGCGGGTGGTACCGGGAGACCTGGCGGTCCGAGGTGAGCTTCGAGCCGGAGGGGTACGACGGGAAGCGGGCGAGCGCGACGGCGATCTACTTCCTGCTGGCTCCGGGGGAGGAGTCGCAGTGGCATCGGGTGCGGTCGGCGGAGATCTGGCTGTGGCACTCCGGTGGGCCGCTGACGCTGCAGTACGGCGACAGTCCGGAGCAGGCGACGTCGTACACGCTGGGCGCTGACGTGGCCGCCGGACAGCAGCCGCAGGTGGTGATCCCGGCCGGCGCGTGGCAGGCGGCGCGGCCGGCCGGAGATCAGGCGGTGCTCGTTTCGTGTGTAGTGTCGCCGGGCTTCGATTTCGCCGACTTCACTATGTAGCGACTACATCTGCGGTACGGCGGCGTCCCCGGTCGTCATTTCGGGCAGGTGCTCGCGGACCATGTAGCCGCCGGCACAGGCGATCCAGAGTGCCGAGAGCAGCAACGGGACACCTGTCATCAGGAAGCCACCGGCAGCGAAGTTGCCGGTCGAGGCGAAGATGCCGAACGAGCCGGCGATCGACACCACTGCCGCCAGCAGGGCCAGGTAGCCGAGCCAGTTCGGCATCAGGTGCGTGCGCATCACGCCGATGCCGGCCGCGGCCAGCGGTAGAGCTGCCGCGAACCCGATCATCGTGGTCATCACCGACGTCATCTCGAACATCATCATCGTGAGCGCGGCTTCCCGGCCTGCGATACCGAAGGCGGTCGCGCCGGTCAGGCATGCGTTGACGAAGATCGCGCCACCGACCAGTACCGAACCTGCCAGCAGCGCCAAGTGGACGTCACTGCGCTCGTCGCGCTCCCGCATCGCCTCGGCGAAGGCGGACGCGAACCAGATGACCAACCCGCCGGCCGCGGCCCACATCAGTGCGCTGGTGAGCATCATGCCGCGGTTGTCGGCGATCCAGGTGGTGATCGTGCTTGCTGATTCGTCGACGTTCGGTGGGTTGCCGGGCAGGAACCTGCCCAGGAGAGCCAGGGCGACGAAAGCCAGCCCGGCGAAGCCACCCCACCGCAACTCGTGTCGCTCAGTCATGGGGAAACACCTCCAGTGTGCACACCACGAAATGTGGTGCGTCTACTGCTGATATTCCTCCGCTTCGGCCAGCCGTCAAGAGGTGCCGCCCGGCCAACCGGACGGCACCTGCCACCTCTACTGGAGAACGGTTGCCAGGGCCTCGTATCCGGCCAGCAGATCGATGCCCTCGCGACCCAGTTGCTGGATCGCGACATGGTCGGCGCCGGCCTCGACGTGGGCGTTCAGTCCCTCCGCGATCTCCACGGCCGACCCGTGCAGAACCAGCGCGTCGACCAGCCGATCGCTGCCGCCGTCAGCGATGTCTTCTTCGGTGAACCCGAGGCGCTTCAGGCTGCTCACATAGTTGCCCAGGGCCAGATAGTTCGCGAGGTACTCGCGGGCCGTGGTCCGAGCGATGTCCACATCCGTCTCGAGCACGACCTTCTGCTCAGGCGCGAGCAGCACTCCGCCGCCCAGACTGCGACGTGCTTCCCGAGTGTGCTCCGGAGTAGTCAGGTAAGGCAGTGCGCCGGCCGTGCGACTACCGGAGAGCTGCAGCACCCTCGGCCCAAGCGCAGCCAGCGCTCTCCGCTCGACCGGCACCTTCGCGTCGTCCAGCTCGTCGAGGTAGGACACGATCGTCTCGTACGGCGACCTGTACTCCGCACTGCGCTCCCGGTGCCCGATCCCCACCCCCAGCAGGAAGCGCCCCGGCGCCAGCTCCTCGAGCCGGTGGTACGAGACTGCCACCTCCTCCGCCGGCGACTTCCACATGTTCACCACGCTGGTGCCGACAGCAACAGAACTCGTTGCGGCCAGCAACACTTCAGCGTCGCGCAGACCGGCTCCCGGGGACGCGCCCAGCCACAGCGCGCCGTACCCGGCCTGCTCCAGCCCGGCCGCGAGCTCCGGACCCCAGTGCTGCGCACCGTGCCAGACCCCGAAGCGTCCCAGTTCGATCGCCACGTCGTACCCCTCTCGTCATCCCACTGTCAGGCGCACACCCGGGGCGGTCGGGCGGTACTTGCAAGGAGAAGCATCTCCGATGGCACCGTGGTCACGTCAATGATGGTTGTCACGTCAAACGTGGCCCGCACGCTACTTGTGGGTCACTTGGCGATCAGACCAACCCGTCGAGTGGTATGCCCCTGGCAGGCATACACTCGGCAGCGACCTGGCATCATCCGCTCACCGCCGGGCCGCGGTCACAACGATGTGCGCCGTCCTCCTGGAAGGAAAGAAGGGCAAGCAGTGAAGGTCGGAGTTCCGAAGGAAGTCAAGAACCACGAGTACCGGGTGGCCATCACGCCGTCCGGTGTGCACGAGTTCGTGCGCCACGGGCACGAGGTTCTGATCGAGCAGAACGCGGGCAGCGGATCGCTGATCCCCGACGAGGAGTTCGTCACGGCCGGGGCGCGGATCGTGCCCACCGCTGACGAGGTGTGGGGCGAGGCTGACCTGGTCCTGAAGGTGAAGGAGCCGGTCGCCGAGGAGTACCACCGGATGCGCAGGGGCCAGGTGCTGTTCACGTACCTGCACCTCGCGGCCAGCCAGGAGTGCACCGACGCTCTGCTGACCGCCGGCGTCACCGGTATCGCCTACGAGACGGTGCAGCTGCCGGACGGTTCACTGCCGCTGCTGGCTCCGATGAGTGAGGTTGCCGGCCGACTCGCGCCGCAGTCCGGCGCTTACCACCTGATGCGCAGCGGTGGTGGGCGTGGAGTGCTGCTCGGCGGTGTTTCCGGGACGCACCCGGCCCGCGTGGTCATCCTCGGTGCCGGTGTCTCCGGGATGAACGCGGCCGCGATCGCGCTCGGGATGCAGGCCCAGGTCCAGCTGTTCGACCGCAACATCGCGCGGCTCCGCCAGGCCGACCAGATCTACCAGGGTCACCTGCTGACGATCGCCTCGAACGCCTACGAGATCGAGCGCGCGGCCCTGGAGGCAGACCTCGTCATCGGCGCGGTGCTGGTCCCCGGTGCGAAGGCGCCGAAGCTGATCGACAACGAGCTGGTCAGCCGGATGAAGCCGGGCAGTGTGCTCGTCGACATCGCGATCGACCAGGGCGGCTGCTTCGAGGACTCGCGTCCGACCACCCACGCGGACCCGGTCTACCAGGTGCACAACTCGCTGTTCTACTGCGTCGCCAACATGCCTGGCGCGGTGCCGAACACGTCGACGTACGCGCTCACCAACGTGACGCTGCCGTACGCGATCGAGCTGGCCAACCTCGGCTGGCGCGAGGCGCTGAAGCAGGACCACAGCCTGGCACTCGGTCTGAACACCTACGACGGCCACATCACCTACGGCCCGGTTGCGGACGCGCACGACGTCTCCCAGCTGAAGCTGGACGAGGTCCTGGTCTGAGCATCAGCCGAGCGGTTGGTGCTTACCTCGACCACTTGACGGTCGAACGCGGCCTCGCCGCGAACACCCTGGCGTCGTACCGGCGTGACTTGCGCCGGTACGACGCCTACCTCGCCTCGACCGGGATTTCAGAGCTCGGTCGAGTCACCGAGACTGTGGTGAGTGATTTCCTGATGCGGTTGCGTGAGGGCGATGAGGACCATCCGCCACTCACTGCGTCCAGTGCTGGGCGCACGGTCGTCGCGGTGCGCGGTTTCCACAAGTTCTGCCTGCGTGAAGGGCTGACCGCGGTTGACCCGGCCGCCGCGGTCAAACCGCCCGCACCGCCACAGCGGTTGCCGAAGGCGCTGTCGGTGGACGAGGTGACCAGGATCCTGGCCGCAGCGGCTGGTGCGGAGGCGGAGCCCGCCGTACTGGCTACTCGGGACGCTGCACTGCTCGAGTTCCTCTATGGCACCGGTGCGCGCATCTCGGAGGCCGTTGGGCTGGATGTGGACGACATCGACCTGGAGGTCGGGGCAGTCCTGCTGCGCGGCAAGGGCAGCAAGGAGCGGGTCGTTCCGGTCGGCAGCTACGCGCTGAACGCACTGTCGGCGTACCAGGTGCGTGGCCGGCCCGATCTGGTCGCGCGGGGTCGCGGAACGCATGCGCTGTTCCTGAATGCACGCGGTGGTCGGCTCTCACGACAGAGCGCCTGGACTGTACTGCGGCGTGCGGCGCAACGTGCCGGGATCGCGAAGGAGATCTCCCCGCACACGCTGCGGCACTCGTTCGCCACCCACCTGCTGGACGGCGGCGCCGACGTACGAGTGGTGCAGGAACTGCTCGGCCACGCCTCCGTAACCACAACGCAGGTCTACACACTCGTCACGGTCGACAAGCTGCGTGAGGTCTACGCAACGTCCCATCCGCGAGCGCTGTCGTAAGGTAGGGGGCGGTGCAGAGCAGATCGGTACGGTGTGCAATGATCTGCTCACGGTCGGTCACTGCAACGAGGTGATCGGCCTACCGTGGAATGCCGACCGGAAACCGCTCGACCCGGGTGCGGAGTGGCCGCTTGAGAGTGCTTGAATGCACGCTTACAGTCGCAGGCGTCGCCCGTATCGGTTGAAAGGTTTGGCGAGTCATGAACGAGTCGACATTCCCGGGCACCGAGCACCACGAGCATCACGCTGAGCAGGAGCACGCTCAGCCGCCGGCGGTAACGCCTGCCGAACCGATTGCGCCGCCCCAGCGCACCCTGACCCCACCCGAGAACTATGCGGCGATGCCGAGGCCGACGGCCAAGCTCACCGCGGAGGACCTTGCACCTGTGAGCGATCCCAGCGGCCCGCGCAAGATCGGGCCGACCGGCCGTCCGATGCCGGACCTGCCGGTTCCCCTGCCGCCGACCAAGACCGGTCCGGCGCAGGTGATCGCGATGTGCAACCAGAAGGGTGGCGTGGGCAAGACCACGACCACGATCAACCTCGGTGCCGCGATCGCCGAGACCGGCCGCAAGGTGCTGCTGATCGACTTCGATCCGCAGGGCTCGGCCTCGATCGGGCTCGGTGTGCAGCCGCACGACCTGGAGCTGTCGGTCTACAACCTGCTGATGCAGCGTGACATCACCCCGGCCGAGGTCATCCAGCACACCCGGGTCGAGAACCTCGACCTGCTGCCGGCCAACATCGACCTGTCCGCGGCCGAGGTCCAGCTGGTCCAGGAGGTCGCCCGGGAGTACACGTTGCAGCGTGTCCTTGAGCCGATCATCCCCAACTACGACGTGATCCTGATCGACTGCGCGCCGTCGCTCGGTCTGCTCACGGTGAACGCGCTGACCGCGTCGAACGGCATCGTCGTACCGCTCGAGTGTGAGTTCTTCGCGCTCCGCGGCCTGGCCATGCTGACCGACACGATCGGCAAGGTGCAGGACCGGCTGAACCCGAAGCTGGAGATCGTCGGCATCCTCGGCACCATGTTCGACGGGCGCACCACGCATGCGCGTGAGGTGCTCGACCGCGTCGTCCAGGCCTTCGACGAGCGGGTTTTCCACACCGTCATCCGGCGTACCGTGAAGTTCCCCGAGACCACGGTCGTCGGCGAACCCATCACGACGTACGCCCCGTCGTCGAGCGCGGCCACGCAGTACCGCGATCTTGCCAAGGAGGTGCTGGCGCGTTGTCCCGCCGGGTGAGCCTGCCAGGTGCCAGTGAACTCTTCGGGGGTGCGGCACCGCAGCAGACCAGACCCGAGAAGCGCACCACCACTGACGGACCGGCGTCGAGCTCCGTGCGTTCGCGCACGGCGGTCGCCGACGACCGGAAGTCCAGTGGACGGATCCGTCACGACACGAAGATCACCGTGTACGTGACGGAAGAAGAGCTGCTCGGACTGGAACAGGTGCGGCTGGCGCTGCGGGCCGAACACGGCCTCAGCGCGGACCGCGGCCGGATCGTCCGGGAGGCGATCGACGTCCTGCTGGCCGACTTCGTCGACCACGGACCGGACTCGGTGCTGGTACGGCGGCTCAAGGCGTCGGAGTGACCGTGGCGGACTCCCTGCCCCTGGACATGGCCGGTGCCGGCGACGACGCCGTACCGGTTGTTGCCGAGGGCAAGAGTTTTGAGGTTCACCTGGTGAACTTCGACGGTCCGTTCGACCTGCTGCTGGGGCTGATCAGCAAGCACAAACTCGACATCACCGAGATCGCGCTGTCGGTGATCACCGACGACTTCATCGCGCACATCAAGGCGTTGGGGTCCGAGTGGGATCTGGATCAGACCTCGGAGTTCCTGCTGATCGCGGCGACGCTGCTGGATCTGAAGGCGGCACGGTTGCTGCCGAAGGGCGAGGTCGAGGACGACGAGGACCTTGCGCTGCTCGAGGCGCGGGACCTGTTGTTCGCGCGGCTGCTGCAGTACCGCGCGTTCAAGCAGATCGCTGCGCTGGTGCAGGAGCGGATGGCGCAGCAGGCCAAGAGCTTCCCGCGGTCGGTCGGTGTGGAGCCTCGGTTCGCCGAGCTGCTGCCTGAGGTGCTGCTGGGGATCGATCCGAACGGCCTGATGCTGCTGGCGCAGAAGGCGCTCGCTCCGAAGGACAACATTCCTGAGGGTGTTTCGCTCGCCCACCTGCACGCGCCCGCGGTCACGGTTCGCGAGCAGGCGCTCGTGATCGTGGATCGGCTTCGCCGCCAGCGCAGTACGACGTTCCGCATGCTGGTCGCCGATTCGCCCGACACCGTGACCACGGTCTGCCGGTTCCTGGCTCTGCTGGAGCTCTTCCGCTCCGCCGACGTCTCCTTCGACCAGGTCACCCCGCTCGGCGAACTCACCATCCGCTGGACCGGCCCCGACGACGGCGAGATCGCCGTCAGCGACGAGTTCGACGAAGAGGCCGCCGCACCCTCCGACGAAGGCGAAGCCCCCACAGTCACCGACGAGGACTCCTTCCTCGAACCAGGCGACTCCCTCACCGAAGACCCTGAGGCCCCCGC
>NZ_SMKA01000071.1 GCF_004348455.1 Kribbella albertanoniae | reverse complement strand
GCCCGAGCTCCCACCCACCAACTGGCGTGCCTACCGCGACAGGACGATCACTTCAGCATCTCTACTGCCTTAGCGATGCGGCGGGTGCGCGTCTCCGGCTTCTTGGCATCAAGCACCGCCTGCACATGTTCGCGCCGGTGACTGAAGCTGAGCTTGTCGAAGGCCTCGCGCACCCCCGCCTCAGCAAGCGCAGCTGCAAAGTCCTCCGGTACGTCGACCGTCCGCTCAGCCGTATCGCGCTCAACCGTCACCGCGACACTGTCACCGGCCCCCTTACCCAGCTCGGCCCGAATCCCCTTCAGCACGCCGAGCGCCATACAGCCACCCATCGAAGCGATCGACCCGCGGTACTCAACCCCGTCGAACGTCGCCAGCACCGGAATCCGCCCGCCGCCACCCAACTTCGCGATCACCGGCTCCGGAACCTCAACCCAAGCCCCGCCCCCGTCGTTCACCTCGATCACACCCGCAAAAGTCTCCATTCCCCCAAGCTAGCCGGGGAGAGGTGTACAGAAGAACTGTTAGTACGCGGCAATTCCGGGCCTGAGCGACCCCGCCCCCGCCTGGGAATGCCAGCCTCCGAGCCCTACTAACAGTTCTTATGTACGCCCTACCGCTCTCGGGAGAGTTTGCTGGGCCACCAGACTTTGGGGCCGATGTCGTGGGCGAGGGCGGGGACGAGGAGGGAGCGGACGACGGTGGTGTCGAGGAGGACGCCGAAGGCGACGAGGAAGGCGGTCTGGACCAGGAAGAGGATGGGGAGCACTGCTAGGGCTGAGAAGGTGGCTGCCAGGACTACGCCGGCTGAGGTGATGACGCCGCCGGTGACGGCCAGGCCGACCAGGATGCCGGGGCGGGTGCCCTGTTCGGCGGACTCCTCGCGGACGCGGGTCATCAGGAAGATCGAGTAGTCGATGCCTAGGGCAACGAGGAAGACGAAGCCGTAGAGCGGGATGGCGGGGTCGGCGCCGGGGAAGCCGAAGATGTGGTTGAAGGCGATCGCGCTGACGCCGAGGGTGGCGGCGAACGAGATCACGTTGGCGACGACGAGCAGGACCGCGGCCAGGATCGAGCGGAGCAGCAGCATCAGGACCAGGAAGATGACGGCGAGGATGGTCGGGATGATCACCCGCAGGTCGCGGTTGCTGGCGTCGAGGACGTCCAGGTTGATCGCGGTGTTGCCGCCGACCAGGACGTCGGGGCTGACCTTGTCGAGCTCGGTGCGCAGGTGTTCGACCACCTTGGTCGCGGCGGGGGAGTCGGCCTTCACCTTCAAGGTCGCCTGGACCAGAACCTTGCCGTCGACAACCTTCGGCGGTACGCCGGGAGCCACCGACGCCGAGGCAGCACCGACTCCGTCGACCTGGGTCGCGATCTGTACCACCTGCTCGGCCTGCGCGACCGGGGTGAGGATCTGGACCGGCGTACCGGCGCCGGCGTCGAAGTGCTTGCCCAGCTCCTCGGTCCCGGTGACGGACTCGACCTTGCTCAGGAACAGGTCCTCCTGCGAGATCCCGCTCGCCTTGAACGTCGGCAGGAACGCACCACACGCCAGCAACGCCAGCGCACTGATCACCCAGACCCGTCGCGGGTGCCGCCCGACCAGCCCGGACACGCGACCCCAGAGCCGCCGCCCACCCACCTGATCGCGCGCGTGCACGTGATCGACATGGGGGATCGACGGCCAGAAAATCCGCCGTCCGAAGGCCAGCAACAGAGCCGGCAGGAACGTCATCGAAGCGATCAGCGCCCCGAAAATACCGATTGCCCCGACCGGCCCGAGTCCCTTGGTGCTGCCGAGTTGCGACAGCAGCAGGCACAGCAGACCGAGGATGACCGTGGCCGCGCTCGCCGCGATCGGCTCGATCGAAGCCCGCCAGGCGATCCGCATCGCGTCGTACTTGCTGGTGTAGTCGTGCAGTTCTTCCTTGTACCGCGAGACGAGCAGCAGCGAGTAGTCGGTTGCTGCACCGACCACGAGGATGAACAGGATGCCCTGACTCTGCCCGTTCAGCTCCAGTACGCCGTTCTTCGCCAGCGGGTACACGATCGATGCGGCCAGCGCGAGTCCGAAGACGGCGGTCAGCAGGACGGCGATCGGGAGGATCGGGCTGCGGTAGACGATCAGCAGGATCACGAAGACGACCGCGAGCGCGACCCCGAGCAGGATCCCGTCGATCCCACTGAACGCGACGATGAAGTCCGCGAGCACCCCACCGGGTCCGGTCACGTAGACCTGAAGACCACTCGGAGTGAGATCCCGCTTGATTTCGTCACGCATCGTGGCCG
Source organism: Kribbella albertanoniae (assembly GCF_004348455.1). Classification (GTDB taxonomy): domain Bacteria; phylum Actinomycetota; class Actinomycetes; order Propionibacteriales; family Kribbellaceae; genus Kribbella; species Kribbella albertanoniae. The sequence continues at coordinate 30,115 of NZ_SMKA01000071.1, read as the reverse complement.
CAGTGGCGAACAGCACAGTCTCGCCCTCGGCGACCAGTTCGTCGGCCCGCTCACCGTCCAGCTCGACGGTGAGGAGCAGGGCCTTCTTGTCCGCGGACGGTACGACGGTCTGCGGGGGAGCGGCCAGGTAGTCGCCGAGCTTCTTGCCACCGCCGAGATCGAGCGCGGGCAGCTTCGCGAGGAACCCACGAGCCGCCGCCAGGTCGGCCGGGGTGATGCCGGAATCGCGTTCGACCAGGACGAAGTACGGGAGTGCCTTGGAGTCGACGAACTTGGCCGATTCGTTCGAAACGAGCGTGGATTCGGCCTGTTTCGGCAGGAAGTTGGCGTTGTCGTTCTCCTGGACCTCGCTCAGCCTGCCGACCGTCGGCCCGCCGATCGCGCCCATCAGCAGCCAGCCGATCAGGACCAGCGCGATCCCGCCCCGCCAGGCCCACCGCCCCAACGATCGCACCCTGTTGTTCACGGTCAGTTCCCCTCCGCCGTCAGTAGAGGCACAGTACCCATCCTTCTCTCACCACTCGGCGACCGGTGTGCGGGAGCCGTTTCGGCGGCGTAACAACGAGATGACCACGTGGAAACACCCCGGTCATAGCGTCCTGGCCTAATCAGTGAGGTCGGACGACAGGAGACGCACGATGACGCTCGAGGCAGGACCGGAGGTCACCACCGGTGACCGGACCGGTGCGGTCGGTACAGTCGAGGCGCCGCGGCGTGGGCGCTGGATCGACGTGTGGGACCCCGAGGACGCGACGTTCTGGGAGTCGAAGGGCCGTGCGGTCGCGCGCCGCAACCTGTGGCCGTCGATTTTCGCCGAGTTCCTCGGCTTCGCCGTCTGGCAGCTGTGGAGCATCGTCGTCGTCTCGATGCCGAGAGCGGGCTTCGACTACAGCACGAACCAGCTGTTCTGGCTGATCGCGCTGCCGAGCCTGGTCGGCGCGACGCTGCGGCTGCCCTACACGTTCGCGGTCCCGCGGTTCGGCGGCCGGAACTGGACCATCGTGTCCGCCCTGCTGCTGCTGATTCCGACCATCGGGCTTTCCTACTTCATGACCCAGCCGGACACGCCGTTCGTGTTGATGGCGCTGGTCGCGGCCACCGCGGGTGTCGGCGGCGGCAACTTCGCCAGCAGCATGACGAACATCTCGTTCTTCTACCCGGAGAAGGAGAAGGGCTTCGCGCTCGGCATCAACGCGGCCGGCGGCAACCTGGGCGTCGCGGTGGTCCAGCTGGTGGTGCCGGTGGTGATCGTCCTCGGTGCCGGCCTGTCGCTGAACCGGGCCGGTCTGCTCTGGATCCCGCTGATCCTGCTGGCCGCCTTCCTGGCCTGGAAGTTGATGGCCAACCTGTCGGTCGCGACCTCTTCGTTCCGCAGCTCGATCGCGGCGGCGAAGCGGCCGCACACCTGGATCATCTCCTTCCTCTACATCGGCACCTTCGGCTCGTTCATCGGCTTCGGGGCGGCCTTCCCGCTGCTGATCAAGACCACTTTCCCTGACATCACGGTGTCCAACATCGTCTTCCTCGGTGCCCTGGTCGGCTCGATCGCGAGGCCGTTCGGCGGCAAGCTGTCGGACAAGCTCGGCGGCGCCTGGGTGACGGTTTGTGCCTTCGTGGTGATGGGCCTGGGCATCCTGGCCTCGATCGTGGCACTGAACGCGGAGAGCTTCGCCGGGTTCCTGATCAGCTTCCTGTTCCTGTTCGTCGCCAGCGGTGCCGGCAACGGGTCGACGTACCGGATGATCCCCGCGGTGTTCCGGCTGACGACGGCAGACGACCCGGGCCGGGCCAAGCGCGAGGCGGCGGCCTGTATCGGTATCGCCTCCGCGATCGGTGCGTACGGCGGCTTCCTGGTCCCCCGTGGGTTCGCGATGTCGACCAGCAACTTCGGCTCGCTGGTCCCGGCGCTCTACGTCTTCTGCGGCTTCTACGTGATCTGCCTGGCCGTGACGTATTTCTGCTACCTGCGCAAGGGTGGCCCGCTCAGCCAGGAGCGCGTGTGACCGCAGTCCCCACTCATTGCCCGTACTGCGCGCTGCAGTGCGCCACCACGCTGCTCCCGGCCGACCGGCCGGGGGCGGTGGAGGTGCGTCCGCGCGACTTCCCCACTAACAGGGGTGGTCTGTGTCGTAAGGGCTGGACTGCGGCTGAGGTCCTCACGGTGTCGGACCGCCTCACCACTCCGCTGGTGCGCAACGCTGACGGTGAGCTGGTTCCCACCAGCTGGGATGAGGCGCTGGACTTCGTAGCCGACCGCATCCGGTCGCTGCAGGCTTCTGACGGTCCGGACTCGATCGCAGTGTTCGGTGGCGGCGGACTGACCAACGAGAAGGCCTACGCACTCGGCAAGTTCGCCAGAGTCGCGTTGCGGAGCGCGAACGTCGACTACAACGGCAGATTCTGTATGTCGTCGGCCGCAGCGGCGACGAACCGCGCTTTCGGCATCGACCGCGGGCTCCCGTTCCCCCTGACCGACCTGGGCGGGGCCGACGCGATCCTGCTGGTCGGGAGCAACATCGCCGAGACCATGCCGCCGGCGGTCGCCCATCTGCAGCGTGCGCAGGAGGCGGGCGGCCTGCTGGTCGTGGACCCGCGCCGCTCGGCTACGGCCGGTCTAACGGGTGCACTGCACCTGCAGGCCACGCCTGGAACCGATCTGGCGCTGGTGCTCGCACTGACGCACGTTGTTCTGCAGGAAGGGCTTGCGGACACCACCTACCTGGCCGAGCGAGTGGATGACGCAGACGCGCTCTACCGCTCGACCTCAGCCTGGTGGCCCGAGCGGGCTGAGCGGGTGACCGGTGTACCGGCTCTGACGATCAGGCGAGCTGCCCGGCTGCTGGCAGCGGCAGCTCCGGTCCACGGCGGTGCCGGAGCGTTCATCCTGACCGGGCGGGGCGCAGAGCAGCACAGCAAGGGCACCGACACGGTGACTGCCTGCATCAACCTCGCACTGGCGCTCGGACTGCCCGGGCGGCTCGGCAGCGGCTACGGCTGCATCACTGGGCAGGGAAACGGCCAGGGCGGTCGAGAGCACGGTCAGAAGGCCGACCAGCTGCCGGGCTACCGCAGCATCGCGGACCCGGCTGCCCGTGCACACGTCGCAGCAGTGTGGGGCGTGGACCCGGCTGACCTGCCCGGACCGGGTAAGAGCGCGGTCGAGCTGATCAACTCGTTGGGTACGTCCGGCGGTCCGCGGGCGCTGCTTGTTCACGGCAGCAACCTGCTGGTGTCCGCTCCGAACCTCGCATCGGTCCGGGAACGCCTTGCTGCGTTGGACCTGCTGGTTGTGGCGGACGTCGTACCGTCTGAGACCGCACTGCTTGCGGACGTGGTCTTCCCGGTCACGCAGTGGGCTGAGGAGGACGGAACGATGACGTCCCTCGAAGGTCGAGTACTGAGGCGACAGGCCGCTGTGGCACCACCTGGTGAGGTGCGCAGCGACCTGCACGTCTTCTCCGGTCTGGCCTCAAGGCTTGGCTGTACGGCGGCGTTCTCGACCGACCCGGAGGAGGTGTTCGAGGAGCTGCGGCTGGCCAGTGCAGGCGGCAAGGCCGACTACTCCGGGATCACCTGGTCGCGGCTCGACAACGAGGAGCTGTTCTGGCCGGTCCCTGCTGTCGATCACCCCGGTACACCGCGGCTGTTCGCGGACCGCTTCGGTACGCCGGATGGCCGGGCGCATGTGGTTCCGGTCGACCACCGTCCGGTGGCTGACGATCTGAGCGGCGCAGCACCGATGTACTTGGTGACTGGGCGGCTCCTGCAGCATTACCAGAGTGGTGCGCAGACACGGCGAGTGCCGGAGTTGGCCGAGGCAGAGCCAGAGGTGTTCGCGGAGATCCACCCGCGCGTCGCTGCGCAGCTAGGGATCTCAGACGGCCGCCCGGTGGAGTTGCGGACAGCTCGCGGAGCCATGGTGCTGGCGGCACGCGTAACGACCGACGTGCGGCCGGACACCGTCTTCGTGCCGTTCCACTACGGCGGTGCGGGCGCAGTGAACGAGCTGACGAACGACGTGCTCGACCCGGTGTCGCGGATGCCGGAGTTCAAGGCCTGTGCGGTCTCGCTGCGCGCGGCTGCGCTACCCGTGACGGGGGTGTCCGCATGAAGGTGGTCATCGTTGGCGGTGGGATGGCCGGACGACGGCTCGCAGCGCTGCTGCCGTCGTACGACGTGACTGTGCTCGGCGACGAGGGTTCGTACAACCGCAGTCGGCTGACCGAGTACGTCGCCGGCCGGGCCGCGGCGCCTGTCGTGGGCGACGAGTCGGTGGTGACTGCAGTGGCAGTCGACCGTCAGCGTCGCGTGGTGACGGACTCGGCGGGTGGCGCGCACGGCTACGACCACCTGGTGTTCGCGACCGGTGCCGAGCCCGTCGTACCGGTTGGACTCAGCGCTGGTGTGCAGGTACTGCGGACAGCGGACGACGCGCGTGCACTGGTCGATGCCGCCGGGCGGGTCCGGCGGATCGTCGTACTCGGTGGGGGCGTGCTCGGTGTCGAGACTGCGTGCGCGCTCCGCGAGCGTGGTGTTGCGGTGACGTTGGTGCACGACGGGGAAGCCCTGCTGGACAAGACGGTTCCGCTGGCCGCCGGACGGCGGATCACCCGGGCAGTACGGAGTGCTGGTATCGAGGTGCTCCTGAATGCCGAGGTGGTCGACACACCTGGTGCATTCCGGGCCCTGCAGCTGAAGAACGGGCGGCAGGTCTTCGGTGACCTGCTGGTCGTGGCCTGTGGGGTGAAACCGCGGACAGAGCTGGCGGTCGGGCGCAAGAAGCGCGCTGGCCTCACTGTGCGGACCGGCATCGTTGTCGATGAGACGCTGACCAGCCCGGACGACCCCGCCGTACATGCGATCGGGGACTGCGCGGAGATCGACGGCCGGGTCACCGGAACCGTGGAGTCCGCCTGGTCCCACGCGGAGGTGCTGGCGGCACACCTGACAGGTACGGCGGCGTCGCTGCGGCCGGACGTGATTCGGCTGACGGCCGGGGCGTTCGACGTACTGGTGCTCGGCGATCAGAACGAGACCGGTGAAGAGGTCCGGCTCGAGGACGACAGCCGGACGGTACGCGCCGTACTGCGTGACGGTGTGGTGCGGTCGGCGATAGCAGTGGGTGCGCCGGAGGTTGCGGCGGAGCTGGTGCTACTGGCCGACCGCGGTACGCCGGTCGTGGCGGACGGGCTGCTTGCGGAGCCCGCCGTACCAGTGAAGAAGGCAGTCACCGTTTGTCGGTGCAACGGAGTAACGAGGGCCGCGCTCGAGGCGGCCTGGCGTGGAGGTGCCGACAGTGTCGCCGGCATCGCCGCCACTACACGGGCGACCACCGGGTGCGGCAGTTGCACCGGTGCCGTCGGTGACCTGCTTGACCGGTTCCGCCGTGGCGAGACCGAACCAGTACCGGCCAGGAGGGCGACGATGACAGAGCTGAGCAAGGCCCGGCACGTAGTGGTAGTGGGTGGCGGAATGGTCGCCCACCGGCTGGTGGAGGCGCTGCGCGCGCGTGACACCGAGGTCCAGTGGCGGATCACCGTGCTGGCCGAAGAGCCACGCCTCCCGTACGACCGGGTCGCACTGACCAGCTACTTCTCCGGACGTGACCCGCACGACCTCGCACTAGGCGATCCGACGCTGTGGGACGACCCTGCGGTAGTGCTGCGCAAGGGCGTGCAGGTGACGGCCATTGACGCGGCTGCCAAGACTGTGAGCACTGCACGCGGTGAAGTGCTGGAATACGACGAACTGGTCCTGGCGACAGGCTCGTCGGCGTTCGTGCCGCCAGTGAAGAACAGCGACGCGCAGGGCTGTTTCGTGTACCGGACCATCGACGATGTGGCCGCACTGCGCGTCTATGTCGAGCGGCTGAAGTCGGAACGGGACCAGATCAACGGTGTCGTGGTCGGTGGCGGTCTGCTCGGACTGGAGGCCGCTGGTGCGCTGCGGGCGCTCGGTGCGGCCACCACAGTGGTTGAGTTCGCGCCGCGGCTGATGCCGTTGCAGGTCGACGAAGGCGGTGGGTCGGCGCTCGCGCGGCTGATCCGTGGCCTGGACGTGGACGTCCGCACGTCGACGGCGACCACCCGGGTGAAGCTCACCTCGCAGGGCTCGGCTCGGGCGATGGCGGTCGCGGAGGGGCCGGATCTGCCGGCCGACGTGGTGGTGTTCGCGACCGGTGTCCGGCCGCGCGATGAGCTGGCTCGGGCCGCCGGTCTGGAGATCGGTGAGCGCGGCGGCGTCGTGGTGGACGAGGCCTGCCGGACCTCGACCCCTGGGGTCTGGGCGATCGGTGAGGTCGCCTGCATCGAGGGCCGGGTCTGGGGTTTGGTTGCCCCCGGCAACACCATGGCCGAGATCGTGGCCGACCGCCTGCTGGGCGGTGAGGCGACGTTCCCCGGTGCTGACACGTCGACGAAGCTGAAGCTGCTCGGGGTCGACGTGGCCAGCTTCGGTGACGCGTTCGGCACTACTGAGGGCGCACTGGACATCGTGTACGCCGACCCGGTGGCCGGTGTCTACAAGAAGCTGGTGCTGTCGGACGACGCCAGGACGCTGCTCGGCGGCATCCTGGTCGGTGACGCGTCGGCGTACTCCGGGTTGCGGCCGATGGTCGGCCGGGAGCTCGGTGCGGACCCGGCTGGGTTCCTGCTGCCGGAAGGCGCCGGACCAACTCAGTTGGAGCTTCCCGACGACGCACCGGTCTGCTCCTGTAACAACGTGTCGGCCGGGACGATCCGGTGCGCGGTCCGGGACGAGGGCTGCGGCGATGTGAAGTCAGTGTGCGGTCGCACCAGGGCCGGGACCAGCTGTGGCTCCTGCCTGCCGATTGTGAAGAACCTGGTGAACAGCGAGCTGGCCAAGGCCGGCGTCGAGGTCAGCAAGGCACTGTGCGAGCACTTCGCGTTGTCACGGGCAGAGCTGTTCGATGTGGTCCGGGTGACCGGGCTGCGTACGTTCAGCGAGATTGTCGAGCGCCACGGCACGGGGCGTGGCTGCGACATCTGCAAGCCGGTAGTGGCGTCCATCCTGGCCAGCGTGTACCCGGCCGGTCACGTGCTCGACAGCGAGCAGGCGCCGCTGCAGGACACCAACGACCACGTCATGGCGAACATGCAGAAGGACGGCACGTACTCCGTCGTCCCCCGCATCCCCGGCGGCGAGATCACGCCGGAGGGGCTCATCACGATCGGCGAGGTGGCCCGGGACTTCGGTCTGTACACCAAAATCACCGGTGGGCAGCGCGTGGACCTGTTCGGCGCCCGGATCGAGCAGTTGCCGGCCATCTGGAAGCGGCTGGTCGATGCAGGGTTCGAATCGGGCCACGCGTACGGCAAGGCGCTCCGCACGGTGAAGTCGTGTGTCGGCTCCACCTGGTGCCGGTACGGCGTACAGGACTCGGTGGGGATGGCTATCGCGCTGGAACTGCGCTACCGCGGGCTGCGGTCGCCGCACAAGCTCAAGCTCGGTGTTTCTGGGTGTGCCCGCGAGTGTGCCGAGGCGCGCGGCAAGGACGTCGGTGTGATTGCGACGGAGAAGGGCTGGAACCTGTACGTCGGCGGCAACGGCGGCATGACTCCCCGGCACGCCGAACTGCTCGCCTCTGACCTGTCGGAAGACGAGCTGATCCAGGCGATCGACCGCTTCCTCATGTACTACGTCCGGACCGGCGACCGGCTGCAGCGGACCTCGGTGTGGGTCCGGGAGATCGAAGGCGGCCTCGACCACGTGCGGGACGTCGTACTGAACGACAGCCTCGGCATCGGTGCCGACCTGGACGCAGCGATGGCCGAACACGTCGATGCGTACGTCGACGAGTGGCGGGCGACGCTGGACGACCCCGCCAAGCTGGCCCGGTTCGTGTCGTTCGTGAACGCTCCGGATCAGCCGGACGCCGACCTGCGCTACGTGGTCGAGCGCAACCAGCCGCGCCCGGCCACACCGGCCGAGCGCGGACAGCTGGAGCCGGTGCTGCTCGCCGGTCCCCGATTGGAGGTACGGCGATGACCATGACTGCCTTTGAGTCCACAGTGCTCTGCCGGTACGACGTACTGCTGCCTGACCGTGGTGTCGCGGCGCTGGTCGGGGAGGTGCAGATCGCGCTGTTCCGGCTGCACGACGGGACCGTGTTTGCGATCGGCAACCAGGACCCGTACAGCGGGGCCAACGTGATGTCACGGGGGATCGTCGGCAGTCGCGGCGACGTCCCGACGGTGGCGTCGCCCATGTTCAAGCAGGTCTTCGATCTGCGCACCGGTATGTGTCTGGACGACCCGGAGGTGTCGCTGCCGGTCTACCCGGTGGAGATCGTCGACGGGATGGTTCGGGTAGGGGAGAACGGTGACGGCTAACAGCAAGCCGGGGCCGCTCAGCGGCTGCACGCTCGCAGTGACCGCGCACCGGCGGGCGGACGACCTCATCGCGTCGTTCGAACGCCGGGGCGCGAAGGTGCTGCACGCACCGACCCTGCAGATCACTCCGGTCGCCGACGACCACGCTCTGATCGAGGCGACCCGGCGGGTGATCGCCAACCCGCCGAACGACGTGGTGGTGACCACCGCGGTCGGTTTCCGCGGGTGGATCGAGGCTGCGGACACCGCTGGGCTTGCTGCGGACCTACTGGTGACGCTGGAGCAGTCGCGGATTCTGGCGCGCGGTCCGAAGGCACGAGGTGCGATTCGGGCCGCGGGGCTGGTGGAGCACTGGTCGGCACGGTCCGAGACGACAATCGAGGTAGTGGAGTGGCTGCGCGCCCAGGGCGTCAACGGGCGGAAGATCGTCGTACAGTTGCATGGTTTGTCGGACCCGGGGCTGATGGACACGCTGCGCAGCGCTGGGGCGTCGGTGCGCGGGCTTGAGGTCTACCGCTGGGGGCCGGCGCCGGATCCGGTGATGGTCGAGCGAATGATCGGACAGGTCTGCACAGGTGCAGTCGACGCCGTGGTGCACACATCGGCGCCCGGTGCGCAGGCAATGCTGGACGCTGCCGCGTTGAACGGTCAGTACGACACCCTGGTCGCGGCACTGCGGACCGGACGCGTGCTGAACGCCTGCGTCGGCCCAGTCACGGCCGCGCCCTTCCTCAACCTCGGTCTCGAACCACTGGTGCCCGACCGCTACCGTCTCGGTGCCCTCATCCGCATCGTCACCGACCGCCTCACCGACGACAACGCCCGCTCGATCGAGACCGAGTTCGGGCAACTCGTGATCCGCGGCGGCGCCGCCGTACTGGACGGCGTCGTACTGCCCCTCGGCCCAGGCCCTCGGGCTGTGCTGGCCGCACTAGTGGCTGCTGGTGGTGATGTGGTGTCACGCCCTGACCTCCTGGCCGTACTGCCAGGCGCTGAGGACGTCCACGCAGTAGAAGTCACCGTCAACCGCCTACGCACTGCAGTAGGCCGCCCCGAACTGGTCCGCACGGTAGTCCGCCGCGGCTACCGCCTGGCCGTAGAAGCAGCGACGGTGCCCTCATGAGGCCCGACTTGATCGCCGTCGCTCATGGCACCGCGGATCCTCGGGGTATCCGTGTCGTCCACGACATCGTGCGCCAGATGGCTCAGCTGCGTCCCGAGCTTTCGATGTCACTCGGGTTCGTAGACGTCGACGTACCAGCCATGCCAGGCCTCGTCGACCGCGTCATGACCGACGCCCCCGAAGCAGTGATCGTGCCGCTGCTCCTCTCCAGCGGCTACCACGTCCACGTAGACATCGCCGACCAGGTAGCCCGCCACCCCGGCCTCACCGCAGCCCCCGCCCTCGGCCCGCACGCGCTGATCGCCGACATCCTCGTAGACCGCCTGGGCGACCTCTCCCGCACCGACCACGTAGTCCTGGCAGCCGCAGGCTCCACCGACCCCAGAGCCCAAGCCGACTGCGAACGCACCGCAGCCCTCCTGCACGCCCGCATCCACCGCCCCGTAACCATCGGCTACCTAGCCGGCCGAGGCCGCCGCCTCCCCGCAGTCCTAGCCACCACCCCCGGCCGCCTAGCCGTAGCCAACTACCTCCTGGCCCCCGGCCACTTCTCCGACCGCCTCCACCAACAAGCCGGCCCCCACCGAGTAACACCTCCCCTCGGCGCCGACCTACGCCTAGCCCGTCTAGCACTAGCCCGCTACGACGCAGCCCGCCAACCCGCACGCGTAGCGGTCTGACGCATCCAGGTCGGCCCCTTCCGCACGTTTGTGGGCGCCGACGGTTAGCGGCTTGCGTACGGACGAACTGTTAGTAGGTCACTTCAGCCGGCCACCAGCACCCGTTTCACGCTGCAATTCATCTGCTCGGGCCGCGCACTAACAGTCCGTCGGTACACCCTGGTACGGGTGGAGTACGGGCAGCGGGGTGTCAGTGGGTGCTCGTAGTTTGCGCCTGGTCGGGGTGTGTCGACCGTAGGCCTCCTCGGCAGCTCGGTGATTGGTTCCGCACCCTGACCCTGGAGGTTTCCATGACGAAGTTGATCCAGCGCATGAGCGACGGGCTGCTCTCCGCCTTCGCGCCGAAGATCACAGCAGCGGCCTGTCGGGCCTGCGAGATTGTCGGCCAGTGCGGTAGCTGCAATGGCAACCGCCGGTACCGGACCCGGGTGTGTTATTCGGGCCCTGGGTGCCAGCGGGAGACGACTACCTGCGTAGCCGTCGCCTCCTGCGCCCCGTAGACGCGCAGTGATCGTCGGCGGCGTTCGGACGAACGCCGCCGTCCAATCTTGGGACCAGTGGATCGAGGCGGGTGTGGAGTATCTCGAGTTCGGCTGTCGGGTTCTGCTGGGCGGTGTGTTCGCCGTGTCCGCCGGTTCGAAGGTGTACTCGCGCACTGCCGTCGCTGACTTCGCGGCAGCGACGGCCCGGCTGACCGGAGCGCGGGCAGGACGGGCGCGACAGCTCGCTGCCGCTGTTGTTGCGGCCGAGATCGCCATCGTGGTCGCCTTGATCGTGCCCGCGTTGGTCCGGTGGGGATTCGCCGTCGCCGTCGGTTTGATCGCCGTCTTTTCGGTGGCCATCGTCGGCGCCCTGCGACGGCGGCAGACGACGCCCTGCCGTTGCTTCGGGGCGTCGAACTCGCCGCTCGGTAGGCAGCACGTGGCCCGCAATGCCGCCCTCACGGCATTCGGCGTTCTCGGCATCGCTGCAGACCTGAGCGGCGGGTCGTCGTCGCTGGACTTCGGACTGGCGTGCGTTGTCGCCTTCGCCGCGCTGATCGGCGTCGCGCTGACCGCCCGGCTGGACGACCTGATCGGATTGTTCCGCACTACGACGGCCACGTCGTAGCCCGGCAAGCAAGAGTGAAGAGAGGCTGGATCCCTTGACGACGTTTCTCACCGCGCTGGTGGTCGTGGTCGGCATTGTCGGCGTACTGAACCTGTTGCTGCTGTTCGGTGTTATTCGCCGGCTGAAGGAGCATGAGGAGTCGATCGCGAAGATCCCGTACGGCGCGCTGCAGAGTCCGCCCGCGGATTCGATGCGGCCTCCGGGCTCGGAGGTCGACGAGTTCACCGCGGTGAGCACGGACAACGTTGCCGTGAGCAAGGAGTCGCTGGCAGGCGAGACGACGGTCGGATTCTTCTCGGTGTCCTGCGCACCCTGCATCGAGAACGCGCCGAAGTTCGCCGCCCGCGCCGCCGTCGTACCTGGTGGAAAGGACAGCGTGCTCGCGATCGTTGTCGCCGAGGGCGATGACGATCCGTCCGAGATGGTCGGCGTCCTCGGCGCCGGCGCGCGGGTCGTCGTCGAGGACTACGCCGGACCGATAGCTGCGGCGTTCGGCGTGACCGCGTTCCCGACGTACGCCGTCGTCGCGGCCGGCAAGATCACCGCGAGTGCGATCGACGTGTCCATGCTGCCCATCCCGGCGGTGCCTAGTCCTGCGCCGGCCTGACCGGAGTTCGGCTGTGCTGTGGAGAGTCGTCATCGCTGCCGTCGTCGCGGCCACGTCCCTCGTACTGATCGTGCGGACGCGGCGCCGGGTGGTGGTGGTCGACGTACAAGGCCCAAGCATGGAGCCGACCCTGTACGACGGCGACCGGGTCCTGGTACGGCGCGCGCCCCTGACCGCGCTCCGGACCGGTGACCTGGTCGTCGTTGCCCGTCCGCAGTCCCACGAGTTCGCGACGGTGGGCCCCTGGGTGATCAAGCGCGTCGCCGCCGTACCAGGCGAACAGATACCGCCGGTCATCCGGCACAGCTGGGACGAGAACGAGTACATCGACTTCGCGGGGGCGTTGGTGCCGGAGGGACGGCTGCTGTTGCTCGGAGACAATCCGACCCACAGCGGAGACTCCCGGCACTGGGGCTTCGCCACAGGGGATGCGGTACTTGGCGTGGTCACCAGGCCGATGCGCGCACGGACCACATGACGACGGACCGGCGCAGTTGGCGCACGCTCCGAGGGTTGGGGCCGGCGGCGGCGCTGGCCTTTCGGGAGGCACCCGCGCAGCTCGGGCTGCTGAGTGGGATTGCGTTGGTCGGGGCAGTGCTCCCGGTCGCGGTCACCTGGTTGACCAAGCTGGTCATCGACTCGGTGACCGCAGGCACCGCGATCGACGTACTGCTTCCGAAAGCGATCGCCCTTGCTGTGCTCGGCGCGCTGACCGCGACCCTTCCGCAGCTTTCGCAGTACTTCTCGGCGGAAGCGCAGCGACGCGTCAGCCGGGCGGCCAAGGACCGGCTGTACCGGGCGGTCAACCGGTTCCCTGGACTCGGCCGGTTCGAGGATCCGCAGTTCCTCAACCAACTGCAGGTTGCCGAAGCCGCCAACAGTGCTCCGGCGCAGTTGACCATCGCAGCCATGCAACTGGTCAGGAACGTGATCACGGCGCTCGGCCTGTTCGCGTCGCTCTATCTGATCAGCCCGCTCATCGCCGGCATTGTCCTGGTCGCCGCGCTGCCGGCCCTTCTGGCCGAACTGGCACTGGCGAGACGCCGGGTGAACACCACACTGCGGCTGAGCCCGGACGAACGCCGCGAGCTCTTCTACCAGATGCTGCTGTCCGACGCGCGTGCCAGCAAGGAGATCCGGCTGTTCGGCACCGGCGACTTTCTGCGCGGCAGGATGATGCGCACGATGTCGGAGATTCACGTCGCCCGGCGGGCACTCGATCGCCGCGAACTGTTCGTCCAAAGTGGACTTGAGCTCTTCGCCGCTGTCGTCGCCGGTACGGGGCTGGTCTGGGCGATTCTCGCGGCAGGCCGCGGCGAGCTGACCGCGGGGGACATCGCCCTGTTCGTCGCCGCGGTTGCGGGTGTGCAGGTCGCGATGGCCGGCATCGTGTCGTTACTGGCGCAGGCGAACGAGCAGCTGATGATCTTCAACCACTACACCGTCGTACTCGGCGCTCCGCCCGAGCTGCCCGTTGCGGAGCATCCGGTCGCGACGCCGGAACTGCGCCGCGGGATCGTGTTCAAAGATGTCTGGTTCCGGTACGGCGACGACCTGCCGTGGGTGCTGCGAGGCGTGACGGTCACCATTCCGTACGGTATGGCCGTCGGTCTGGTCGGGAAGAACGGCGCGGGCAAGTCCACTGTCGTCAAACTGCTGTGCCGGATGTACGACCCGACCAAGGGCAGAATCACCTGGGACGGAATCGACCTGCGCGATCTCGATCCGGCCCGGCTACGGGACAGGGTCGGCGCGGTGTTTCAGGACTTCATGTCCTATGACCTCACCGCGGCGGAGAACATCGCGCTCGGCGACCTCACCGCGCTGGAGGATCCGGATCGGATCGCCGCGGCCGCCGTACAGGCAGATATCCACGAGGTCGTCGAGAAGCTTCCGAACGGCTACCGCACCATGCTCAGTCGGGAGTTCGCCGAGGACGACGGGTCGGACGGGACCGGTGTCGTCCTGTCGGGCGGACAGTGGCAGCGGTTGGCGCTGGCCCGGGCCTTCCTCCGCGCCGACACCGACCTGATGATCCTCGACGAGCCGAACGCAGGCCTCGATCCGGAGGCCGAAGCCGAGCTGCACGCCAGGATCAGCACCTTGCGCGCGGGAGGCACCTCGGTACTGATCTCGCACCGGCTCGGTACTTTGCGCGACGCCGACCTGATCGTCGTACTGGACGACGGGGCCGTCACGGAAACCGGCACCCACACGTCCTTGCTCGCCGGCGGTGGCACCTACGCCCGGCTGTTCACCACACAGGCGAAGGGCTACCAGAGCGAGTAGCTCTACGCCCGGTCGCGGAGGGCTTTGAGGTCGGCTTGGCAGCGGGCTTCTACGTCGGCCAGGTCCTGGAGGGTTTGTTCCAGGTCCTGGCGGCGCTGTTCGAGGTCGGCCCGGCGGGTGGTGATCTGGGCCAGGAGGTACTCGAGCTGGCCTTCCTCGCCGGGTTCGGCGTCGTACATGTCGACGATGGTGGCGATCTCGTCGAGGGAGAAGCCGAGGCGTTTACCGCGGAGGATGAGGCCCAGGCGGACGCGGTCGCGCGGGTGGTAGACGCGGACGGTGCCGCGGCGTTCGGGGGTCAGCAGGCCGCGGTCCTCGTAGAAGCGGATGGTGCGCAGGGTGACGTCGTACTCGGCGGCGAGTTCGGCGATCGTCCAAGTTTCGGCGGGCACCCGGATATTGTGCACCTGGCCCACTGTGCTTTACGTTTACGTAAGCGTCAAGCACAGAGGAGTTGTCATGTTCGAGTTGTCCGAGGAGCACCGCGAGTTCCGGCGCAGTGTGCGTGACTTCGCCGAGGCGGAGATCGCGCCGCACGCGGCGGAGTGGGACCGCAAGCACTACTTCCCGGTGGAGGTCGTGCAGAAGATGGGCAAGCTCGGGCTGTTCGGCCTGACCGCGCCGGAGGAGTACGGCGGTGCGGGCGCCGACTTCACCAGCCTGTGCGTGGCGATCGAGGAGATCAGCCGGGTCGACCAGTCGATGGGGATCACGCTGGAAGCGGCGGTCGGGCTCGGGATCAACCCGATCCTGACCTACGGGACCGACGAGCAGAAGCAGCGGTGGCTGCCGGAGCTGGTGGCCGGGGAGAAGCTGGCCGGATTCGGGCTGACCGAGGCGGATTCCGGGTCTGATGCCGGTGCGACGAAGACGCGTGCGACGCTGGAGAACGGCGAGTGGGTGATCGACGGGTCCAAGCAGTTCATCACGAACTCGGGCTCCGCGATCACGTCGTGCGTGACGGTGACCGCACGGACGGGGACGCGGGAGGACGGTAAGCCGGAGATCTCCACGATCATCGTCCCGGCCGGAACACGGGGGTTCGTCGCAGAACCGCCGTACGACAAGCTTGGCTGGCATGCGAGCGACACGCACCCGCTGGCGTTGACCGGCGTCCGGGTGCCGGAGGCGAACCTGCTGGGTGTGCGCGGCAAGGGCTTCGCGCAGTTCCTGGCCACGCTGGACGACGGGCGGGTGGCGATCGCCGCGGTTGCGCTCGGCTGTATCCGGGCCTGTCTGGACATGTCCGTCCAGTACGCCGGTGAGCGGCAGACGTTCGGTGGCCCGATCGGCCGCAAGCAGGGGGTCGCGTTCCAGATCGCCGACCTGAAGGTGATGGCGGACGCGGCCGAGATGCTGGTCTACAAGGCGGCCGCGCTGAAGGATGCGGGCGCGCCGATGCAGGAGTTCAAGCAGGCCGCGTCAGTGGCGAAGCTGTATGCGAGTGAGTCCGCGGTGACCGCGACCCGGATCGCGACCCAGGTCTTCGGCGGCTACGGCTTCATGGAGGAGTACCCGGTCACCCGCTTCTACCGCGACGCCAAGATCCTGGAGATCGGCGAAGGTACGTCGGAAGTCCAGCGCATGCTGATCGCCCGAGGCCTCGGTCTCCCGGTCGAATGAGCCACAGCGTCCGAAGATCTGTGGTGCGTGGTCGGCGTGTTTTCGGACGTTACAGGTAGAAAGGCAGTCATGAGGGATCACTGGACCGAGGTGAAGACGGCCCGCGAGGCGACTCTGGCGCCGCCCGAGAAGGCCAAGGCCAAGCTCGACAGTCAGAACAAGCTGTACGTCCGCGACCGGATCGCGCTGC
The DNA here is from genome assembly GCF_004348455.1 of Kribbella albertanoniae. Lineage (GTDB taxonomy): Bacteria > Actinomycetota > Actinomycetes > Propionibacteriales > Kribbellaceae > Kribbella > Kribbella albertanoniae. The sequence goes on along the minus strand of NZ_SMKA01000071.1, from coordinate 14,142 downwards.
TCGTCGACGAGGGCAGCTTCGTCGAGGAGGCGCAGCTCGCCAACGCGCTGAACGCCGGTCTGCCGGCTGACGGCGTGGTCACGGGCCGCGCGCTCGTCGACGGCCGGCCGGCGCTGATCGTGGCGAACGACCCGACCGTGAAGGCGGGCTCCTGGGGTGCGCGGACGGTCGAGAAGATCGTCCGGATCACCGAGGTGGCGCTCCGCGACGAGCTGCCGATCTTCTGGCTGATCGACTCCGCGGGCGCCCGGATCACCGACCAGGTGCAGCTGTTCCCAGGCCGCCGCGGCGCCGGGCGGATCTTCCACAACCAGGTCGCGCTGTCCGGCAAGGTGCCGCAGATCTGCTGCCTGTTCGGCCCGTCCGCGGCCGGCGGTGCGTACATCCCGGCGTTCTGCGACCTGGTGATCATGGTCGACGGCAACGCCTCGATGTACCTGGGCTCACCCCGGATGGCCGAGATGGTCGTCGGTGAGAAGGTGACGCTGGAGGAGATGGGCGGCGCCCGGATGCACACCAGCGTCTCCGGCTGTGGTGATCTGCTCGCCTCCGACGACACCGAGGCGATCGAGCTGGCCAAGCAGTACTTCTCCTACCTCCCCGGTTCGTGGCGGGCGCGACCGCCGTCGTACGACGCCTCTGAGCCGGGCCGTGATTTCACCCGCGACCTGGTGCCGGTGGAGGAGAGTGTCGGGTTCGACATCCATGACGTGATCGACGCGATCACGGACGCGGACACCTTCTTCGAGATCAAGCCCGCGTACGCGCCGGAGCTGGTCGTCGGGTTCGGTCTGTTGGCCGGCCAGGTGGTCGGGTTCGTGGCCAACCAGCCGGCGGTCAAGGGCGGCGTACTGTTCGTCGACTCGGCGGACAAGGCGGCCCGGTTCATCTGGTTGTGCGACGCGTTCAACGTGCCGCTGATCTATCTGTGCGACGTACCGGGCTTCATGATCGGCAGCGAGGTAGAGCGGGCCGGCATCATCCGGCACGGCGCGAAGATGATCACCGCGGTGTCGGAGGCGACCGTCCCGACGGTCTCGGTGATCGTGCGCAAGGCGTACGGCGCGGGTCTTTACGCGATGTGCGGTCCCGGCTTCTCGCCGGACGCGTGTATCGCGCTGCCGACCGCGAAGATCGCGGTGATGGGGCCGGAGGCGGCGATCAACGCCGTGTACTACAACAAGATCCAGGAGATCGCCGACGAGACCGAGCGGGTCGAGTACGTCTCGAAACTGCGCGAGGAGTACGAGACCGACATCGACATCCTCCGGCTGGCCGCCGACCTGGTGATCGACGCGATCGTCGAGCCGGAGGACCTGCGCAATGACCTGATCGCCCGCCTGGGCGCCGCCCAGTCCAAGGACCGGCACTTCTCCACTCGGCGTCACGGAGTGCCGCCGGTCTAGGGTGTAGGTGTGACCTTCGCTGAGCGTTTACGGAATCGGCAGCAGCAGGTTGGCTACTGGGTGACGCTGGATGCGCCGCCCGCGACCGAGCGGATTGCGCGGGCGGGCTATGACTACGTAGTGCTCGACGGCCAGCACGGTCTGATCGGTTACCAGGGGTTGCTGAACGGACTGCTGGCGATTGATGCCGGTGGGTCCGCTGGGCTGGTGCGGGTGGAGGCGAACGACCCGACGCCGATCGGGCGTGCTCTGGACGCAGGTGCTTTCGGGGTGATCATCCCGCTGATCGACACCGCCGAGGACGTGGCCCGGGCGGTGCGGTCGGCTAAGTACCCACCGCTCGGCAGGCGGTCGTTCGGGCCGATGCGGTCCGCGCTACGGATCGATCCGGCACCGGCCGAGGCCAACAAGGTCACTGTGGTGCTGGCGATGATCGAGACGGCCCAGGCGCTCGAGAACGTCGCCGAGATCTGTGCAACGCCCGGACTGGACGGCCTGTACGTCGGTCCGGCCGATCTGAGCCTGTCTCTCGGTGCTCGCTACCCGGGCGACCCTGAGATCGCCGGTCCGTTCGAGGAGGCGATCGCGCTGATCGCCAAGACCGCTACGGCTGCCGGAATAGCGGTCGGCATCCACACGTTCGACGGAGAGAACGCCAGACTGCGTTTGGAACAGGGATACACGTTCGCCACGGTCTCCTCCGACCTCAGTCACCTGGAGGCCGTCGCGACTGAGCATCTGCGGATTGCACGCAGCTAGTTCGGCTAGTTCGGCTAGTTCGGCTAGGAGGTCCGGATGAGAGCACCCGAACGTGGTGCGTTGCCGCGGGGACTGGCGAGCACACTGGGCCGCGCCTACGGGCTGCTCACCGAGACGGTGCAGGATCTGAGCACTGCAGACTTTGCCCGCGAGACCAGGTGCTCCGGTATGCCGGTCGGCCCGCTGCTAGTGCACATCCTGTACGACGCTCAGCGCGCCCTGATCGCTTTTGCCAGCCCGGCCGTGGCTGCCCCGGACCGGGACTTCGTGAGCTACTGGCGTGACTTCCCGCCGGGTTCTGACGAGGACACGAGCTTCGTGCGCGGTGTGGCAGCGGCGTACCGCAAGCCCGGCGTACTGGTGCAGCACTGGCGTGAGGTGTCGGAGGCCGCCGTACGGGCTGCTGCGCTTGCGGAGGGCCGTGTGGAGACGCAGGGGCATGTGCTGGAGGTGCGGGACTTTGTCGCAACGCTGGTGCTGGAGGCAACCGTCCACCACCTCGACCTGACGCTGAACCTTCCCGACGCACCGGAGCCCGATCCAGAGGCGCTTCGCGTCACTGCGCGCACCCTGGACGGGCTGTTCGGCCCGGCGGCATGGGACGTGATCGATTGGGACACCACGACGTACGTGCTCAAAGGCACGGGCCGGCTGCCGCTGGACGACTCAGACCTCGACATGCTCGGCCAGCACGCGGACCGCCTGCCGCTACTGGGGTAGCACGCCGGCGAACGGGTCCTCGAGCTCCTTCCAGTCCAGACTGGCCAGCTCGGACTCCGTCAGCAGGCAGGCGTCGAGAATGGACTGCAGGCGGGCCGGGTCGAGTCCCATGCCAGTAGCAACCACTGTGCACTCGGCCAGGTGCTCAGTGTCCGACCACTCGCCCAGTGTGCCGAGCGAGGCGCTGTAACCGGCAGACTCCCAGCGCACACGCTGCGTGGGTCGGTTAGCCAGCCACACCACACCTCTGCTCCGTACGACGTTGTCGACGATGTCCTCGAGTGCTTCGTTCAACCGCGCCGGGTGCAGCGGCCTCGTGGACCGCCAGAGCACAGTGGTCACGCCCTCACCGCTCGGCTGCACCCGGTCGGCCGCGGCCAGGTCACCGGCCCACGACTCTGCAGCTGCGAAGTTGAACAGCCCAGTCCGTGCCACCGGCCCATCTGGTGCGCCGCTCGCGTCGGCCATGACCACGGTGGTGCGCGGGTTGAGGTGCAGCAGCAGGTTGTGCAGCCGGTCCGGCGCCTTACTGCGGTGGGCGTTGGCCAGTACGCAGACATCGGCGTACTCGATCTGGCGGGCGGTCAGCTCGGCCACGTTACGCCGGTCTGGCAGTCCGAGCGCCAGACCGCGTTCGTCGAGCAGTTCGTCGCCGGACAGCTGCTCCACCACCAGTACGGCGTCGACTACGCAGGTGACCGTGTCGACGGTGATCTCCGGCAACAGGGCGACCAGGGTGGACGCCAGCGGACGCGCCTCCATGGCTGGGGGAGCGGACAGTACGACGTGGTCCCAGTGCTTCCGCGCGACCAGGGTCTCCAGCAGCGGCATCAGGGACTCGATGAGCTGGCAGGCGCCGCAGTCGTCGCCGACGGTGAACTCACCGGCGTCGATCGGGCCGGTCGCATCGAGCACGCGCCAGTTGAGCACACCGCGCTCGGCGAGGTCGTCCTGATCGACCACCACGGCCACCGTGGTCGCATCCAGCATCGCGTCGAGAACGGGCTGCCGGAGCGTCGTTGACAGCCCGACCAGCAGGGACAGAGGGGTCTTCGCGTGGGCGGTCATGGAGCGAGTATATGAAAACGGTTTTCATCAGTCCAGGGCTGGGGTGGGCCGACTTTCCCGCCAGTACGGGAATTTTCCCGCTTTCCCGCGAAATCGCTTCTCCCTTGCTGTTAACAGTTAAGCGTCCACGCTCTGGTCACCGAGGCCCCGCGTGCCTATGGTCGCGACCATGGGCGAGCGCGAGTTTGCCGAGGTGCTGCGCGCGGCCATCCAGGCGCGCGGACTCGGCCTGGAGCGGATCCGCGAGCGGCTGCTGGTGCAGGGCGTGTCGGTCAGCATGGCCACCTTGAGCTACTGGCAGTCCGGCCGCTCACGTCCGGAGCGCCGGGACTCGCTTACTGCGGTCGCGCTGCTGGAGGAGGTGCTGGAGGTCCCCGTCGGCACCCTGTCCGCGTCGCTGGGGCCACCGCGCCCGCGCGGTCGCTGGCTGAGCACTGTCCCCGATCGGCCGGACGTAGCGGCGTACTGGCCTCGTCCTGGTGCGGTTGAAGCGGCGGTGCGCGAGGTGGACATCCACTGGGACGAGCGGCTGACCCGCATCAGTCAGCACGACCGGGTGTTCATCGGTGCGGACCGCGGTGAGCGTTCGTACCACTCCCGGCAGGTGCTGCGTGCTGAGGCGGACGGACCGGACAGGTGGGTGGTGATCATGCATCTGGACGAGCATGACCGCCCGCTGCCGGACATCTGGCCGCTCCGGCACTGCTCGCTCGGCCGGACGGTACGGCGTCCTGAGGACGGACTGCTCGTTGCTGAGCTGCTTTTCGACCGCCCACTGCGCAAGGGCGAGACAGTGATCACCGAGCACGAACTGGTGAACGTCGCGCCTTATCCACCGGCGACGAACTACGAGCGCAAGTTCCGGCTGCCGGTGCGTGAGTTCGTGCTCGAGCTCTGCTTCGACCCGGACGTGCTGCCGGCCACCTGTACGGCGTTCTCGCAGCTGGACGACGGTGCGGAGCAGACGCGCGTGGTCGATGTCGCGCCTGAGGTGCACGACGTCGTACTGAACTTCGGGCCTGGCCGACACGGGTTCCGCTGGACTTGGGTGTGAACTGTTAAGGCCGTTTAGTTAACTGTGAAAGGGGTTCCGGCGATTTTCACTTGCCGGTCGCGCTCCTAGGTTCGGTGCACCGTCCCAACCGGAGGAGTGCACCATGCGAACGAGAGTCCCCGCGATCCTGCTGCTGAGTGGCAGCCTGGTCGCTGTGCCGACCCAGTCGAGTGCCGCACCGCCCGAACCGCACCAGGTCTCGGCGGCGCTGGCGTCCAGTGCCGGCCAGGCCGGTCGCTGGATCGAGAACGGCCGCCTGGTGGTTGCCGTGACCAGCGATGCGGCCGCCGCTCAGGCTCGGGCTGCTGGTGCCAGCCCGAAGTACGTCACTCGCAGCCAGCAGCAGCTGGATGGGCTGCTGGCCAAGGTCGACCAGATCGCCCGTGGGCAGAACAACCTGCGCAGCTGGGGAATCGACCCGGTGACGAACCAGGTCGTGGTCAAGGCGCGCGGGGGCAGCGATGCCTTCCGCGGACTGGACGGCGTACGGGTGGAGTCTGTGGCGACGACGTTCCGCCAGCAGGCCGGCGAGGTGAACCCGGGCGACCCGTGGTGGCCGGGCGGTGAATCCAACTGTTCCGTCGGGTTCCCGGCAACGGATGCCCAGGGCAACAAGCACTTCGTGACGGCAGGCCACTGCACCAACGATGCGAACCAGGCGGCGTACGGCGCAAGTGGTCAGAGCAACAAGCTCGGTACGTCGAACGTCGGTGGCAGCCGTAGCGTGAACGCGCGCGAAGGTGACATGGGTGTTGTCGCAGTCACCGAGGCCGGCTGGACTACCTCGCCGAACGTCAACACCTGGGGTCAGCCCGCAGTCACCGTCACCGGAGCGGCCGAGGCGATCGTCGGCGACACGGTCTGCCACTCCGGCAACACTGCGCCGAACTGGGAGTGCGGCAAGGTCAGTGCGGTCAACCAGACGATCGACTACGGCAACGTCGTGATCGAGGGGCTGACGACGACGTCGGCCTGTTCTCAGGGTGGTGACTCCGGTGGTGCGTGGCTGCGCGGCGACAAAGCGGTCGGTCTGCACTCCGGTGGCAACTCGTCCTGCGTGACGGGTGACCAGGACAACTCGATCTTCCAGCCGGTCTCCGAGGCGCTCACCAAATGGAACCTGACTCTGCTCACCGGTTCTGGCGATCCGGACCCTGACCCCGATCCTGACCCGGTTGAGCGGACCTTCAGTAACGCCACGGACTACCCGATCCGCGACTTCCAGACCACGGTCAGCCCACTCAAGTCGACCGCGACCGGACGCACCGCGAGCCCGGTCAAGGTGAAGGTCGAGGGCAACCACACCTGCCTCGAGGACCTCAACATCAGCCTGGTCTCCCCGAGCGGCCGCTGGTACTACCTGCAGCGCAGCGGCGGCTTCAGTTGCCACCCGCTGCCGGCCAGCAAGACGTACGACGTCGCCGCCAACGAGACCGCCGCCGGCACCTGGACCCTGCGCATCGGCGACAACGGCCCCGGCGACTCCGGCACCCTCACGAACTGGTCCATCACCCTCTAACAGCCGCAGTCGTTTGCTCGGCTGCGCACGGACTGGTGGGCGGGCCACCCATCCGGTGAGCCCACCCACCACCCCGCGCATCTCATGGGTTACCCCATCCGCTTGTGGGTTTTGCACCCGCATGCGAGTACAGAACCCGCAAGCTGGTGGGGGAACCCATCGGATGGGTTGATTTGGGTGACTGGTTGCTGCCAGGGGTGGCGGAACTGGGTGCGCACTCTTTCGGCATTCTGTGCGCACTCTTGTGGCACAAAGGGGAATTCGGGCTTGGAAAGCGCTTTTCATCGGCTAGCCTGCCCAGCATGTTGACGCACCGTCGCGGGAGCTTGGCGCTGGTCGTCGTGCTGATCCTCGGGATCGCCGGCGCCGGATTCGTCGTGTTCGCGTCGGCGGGTGGTTCGGTGCGGCCGGTCAGTGACAGCACCTTGTCGCCGAAGCCGGCGCCGACGGTGACGCGGACCACGACGGCGGCGACGCTGCCGACCTTCTCGCAGCGGCCCGGCGAGGAGGCTAAGACCCGGGAGGTTCCGGGCTGGATCCAGGGTCTGTTCCAAGCGCTGCTCTGGCTGGCCGGGGCTGCCTTGCTCGTGTTCATGGCGCTGCTGATCTACCGAATCATCCGGCGAGTGCAGTTGCCCGCGGTGACCGAGTCCGACCCGGACTGGGAGCGGGTCGCCGCGGAGAAGCTCGCGGAGGCGGTCGACACCGGCTTGGCCGCAATCGATTCGGGTCGGGCGACCGATGCAGTGATCGCTTGCTGGGTTGCGTTGGAGCAGGCGGCCGCGTCGGCGGGTGTCGCGCGGGAGCCGGCTGAGACACCGTCCGAGTTCACTGTGCGCGTGCTCGGCGTGGGTGGGATCTCCGAGCCGCATCTGATCCGGCTGGGCGAGCTGTACCGCGAGGCCCGGTACTCGACGCACGGTTCCAGGGAGGGGTCCCGGGCCGAGGCGCGGGCGGCACTCATCCGGTTGCGGGACGACTTGGCCGCCGTACATGCCGCTGCCGCTTCCTCGGATGGAGCGGAGGTGCGCGGATGACGTCGTACAAATGGACTCCGCTGGACGAGGGTGAGCGGCCCGCGCCGAAGCCGACGGTTCGCTCGATGCGGCTGAACAAGGTGCTCTTGCAGCATGTCGGTTTCACCGTCGTGGCGAGCCTGCTACTGGTGGGCGCGTTCGGCGCGGCTGGGATGGCTCCGCGGCCGCTGTGGTTCGTCGCCGCTGCTCTGGCGGTCGGCTTCGGTTCGGTGGCCTTGCGGCAACTGGGCCCGCAACTGCTGGAGACCAGTTGGCCCGCCCGGCAGGACGCGGAGCTCGCGGCGGCACGGGATCAGAGCAACGACAACCGGACGCAGTTCATCGCGACCTGGTTGCAGGAGTCGAGCCGCGAGCGGCGGAACGGCGAAGGCTCGTTCACGTTCGCCCGACGGATCCAGCCGCTGTTGCTGGAGCTGACCATCGACCGGCTCGTGCACCGGCACGGTATCGATCCCGACCTCGACCCGGACCGCGCCCGGGCGTTCGTCGGCGACCAACTGTGGGACCTGATCACCTCCGACGACAAGCGCATCGCGACCCTCGCCGAGATCGAGGCCGCGATCCAGACCATCGAGAACCTGTGAGGAACCGTGACCGATTCCGAAACCCGACCCGCCGACGTCATCACCCCGGGCGGGAGCGTGGGCCGGGAGCTGGCGCTGGCGGAGGTCTCCGACCTCAGCCGGCGGGTGCTGGAGCGGGTCGGCCAGGCCGTCGTCGGTAAGGGTGAGTCGCTCGAGCTGGTCCTCGCGGGGATCCTGGCCGGCGGGCACGTGCTGCTCGAGGACTATCCGGGGCTGGCGAAGACCCTGGCGGCGCGATCGTTCGCGCAGGCGCTGGGGCTGGAGTTCCGGCGCGTGCAGTTCACGCCGGACCTGCTGCCGTCCGATGTGACCGGCGCGTTCGTGTACGACCAGAAGGATTCGGAGTTCGTCTTCCGGCCGGGCCCGATCTTCACCGGTCTGCTGCTGGCCGACGAGATCAACCGGACACCACCGAAGACACAGGCCGCGCTGCTGGAGTCGATGCAGGAGCATCAGGTGACGGTCGAAGGGCAGACCTTCCCGCTGCCGGTGCCGTTCCACGTGCTCGCCACGGCGAACCCGGTGGAGTACGAGGGCACCTACCCGCTGCCGGAGGCGCAGCTCGACCGCTTCATGCTGCGGATCGGGTTCGGTTACCCGACCGCTGCCGAGGAGTGGGAGGTGCTGCGGCGCCGGATGAGTCGCCGGACCGAGGACCAGAAGGTCGAGGCCGTCACCGACGCCGCCGGTCTGCTCGCCGCGCAGCAGGCCGTTGAGACTGTCACGGTCGACGACACTGTCGGCCAGTACTGCGTCGACCTGGCTTCGGCGACCCGGCGTGACTCGCAGGTGCTGGTCGGTGCGTCACCACGTGGTTCGCTGGCGCTGCTGCTCACCGCCCGGGCGTATGCGGTGATCAAGGGCCGCGACTACGTCGTACCGGAGGATGTGAAGGCGGTTGCGGTGCCTGCGCTTGCGCACCGGATCACGGTCCGGCCGGAGCTGTGGCTGCACGACGTGACTGGGGCGACTGTGGTGCGCTCCGTGCTCGGTGCCGTGCCGACGCCGCCCACCGTTGTCGGCGCTGGTCGTTGAGACGCGACATGTCCGGGGGAGTCGGTTCATCCGCGGCGGTTGAATCATGAGGTGGCAGCCGACGCACGCGCACGTCCGCGTGATCGTGGTCGCGGCGGTGCTGCTCGTCATCGCCGTGCTGGCGCGACGGCCGGATGCTGCAGTGTTCGGGTTGCCACTGGCGTTCATCGCGGTGTGGGGACGGTTCTTCCGGCCGCGCGCTGAGCCTGAGGTGCAGACCGAGCTGGATGCGGATGTGCTGTTCGAGGGACAGGCAACGACGTACCGGCTGCGCGTCCAGGGGACGGTGGATCCGGACATCGATCTGATCGTTGCGGCACTGCCACGGTCCAAATGGTTCGACTACTCACCTCGCCAAGCCGCCGTTGCCGAACCTGTCAGCCCACATGAGGGTGTGGCGTTGGAAGTCGGGGTTCGGTCCAAGCGGTGGGGATTGCGGGCGCTGGAGAAGCCGACCGTGGTGGCTACTTCGGTGCTGGGCGCCTACCGGATCCGGGTGACGTCGGCCGCTGCGTCGTCAGTGACGACGTTGCCGTTGCGGGAAGGGTTCGAAGCGGTGGATGCGATGCCGCGGCCGGCCGGGCTGGTCGGGCTGCATCGGTCACGGCGGCCGGGCGAAGGGACGGAGCTGGCCGGGGTTCGGCCGTTCCGGACCGGTGACCGGTTGCGTCGGATCAACTGGTCGGTGTCCGCGCGGACCCGCGAGCTGCACGTCACCTCGACCTGGTCGGACCGCGATACCGAGGTGGTGATCCTGCTCGATACCGGCGGCGAGATCGGGGTCAGCGAAGGGATCGACGGCCGGTCGAGCAGTCTCGACACCGCTGTCCGCGCGGCCGCCTCGATCGCCGAGCACTACCTGAGGCACGGCGACCGAGTCCGCCTGGTCGACACCGGAAACCTGGTGCGCGGAGTTCGCTCCGGCAGCGGACGCGGTCACCTCCGCCGCATCCTCGACGCACTCGTGCACGCCGACCGCAGAGGCCGCCAGCCCGACCGAGACCAACTCGCCCAGCGGAACCGGATCAAGTCCGACAGCCTCGTCCTGGTGCTGAGCCCACTCCTCCGCCAAGTCGTCCTCGGCTACGTCGTCACTCTCGTCCACTCCGGCTGCACCGTCATCGCCGTCGACACCCTGCCTCCCGACGTCGTCTCGGTCCTCGACCTCGACGAACACGACAAGCGCGCCTGGCCCCTCGCCTGGCGCCTCCGCCTCCTCGAACGCCGCCGCGAACTCGACCGCCTCGGCGACCTCGGCGTCCCCACCGTCCCCTGGCGAGGCTCCGGCACCCTGGACGAAGTCCTCCGCGACGCCGCCCGCCTAGCCTCCGCCCCAAGGATGCGCTCATGACTCTGTCGAATGCCACGCCTCCGGCGCGGCGGGTCACGGGGCCTTGGTTCCCGGCCTTCCCTCGTCGCTCCAGTCGCTGTACACATAGCCACGCTCCGCGCGGCAGGTCCTGGGCCCTTGATTCCCGTCCTTCCCTCGTCGCTCCAGTCGCTTCGCTCCCTGCGCTCCTCAGTCCAGGCCGGGGGGCCCAGGACCGGGCTCCCTGCGCTCCTCAGTCCAGGACGGGGGCCCCGTGACAGTCGCTGAAAAGTTGACCCTGTGGTTGGCGCAGTTGCGCGATACCGGCCGCGGTGTGCTGGTCGCACGGCTGACAATCGCGGTCGCCGGAGCGCTGGCAATCATCGTGCCGGGGACCGCGGCGTGGGACCAGCTGGACCTGGTGCCGCTGGTGGCGATTCCGTTGCTGGCGGCAACTGTCGTGCTGCCCGACTCGCTGGCCGGCGTGCTGTTGCTGCTGGCGGTGACGCTCGGCTGGCTGGTCCGAGCACCAGCCGAGATCAACTGGCAGCTGGTCATCACCGGCATCGCGCTAGTAGTCACGCACCTGGCCACCGCCTTCGCCGCGCAACTACCGTCGTACGTCCGAATAGAACGCCGAGCCCTCCGCCGCTGGATCCTCCCCGGAGCGATCGCAGTAATCGTCACCCCAGCAGTCGCCATCGCTGCCGCACTCGTCCAAGGCGCGAACGTCGCAGGCTCCCTACTCGTAACAGTCGGCGCACTCGCCTTGGCCACCATCACCATCTGGTTCACCGCCGGCCAACGCCTGACCCGCGACTAACCCATCTCCGGTACGGCGCTCAGTCGCCAGAAACCGTGGTTGCTCACAACTGCGGGCGGCGTTACAGACGAGGTGTGACTTGGCGGGTGCCTGGCTGGGCGGATGGTTCGGTCGGCGGTCAGAGGTGAACGTTGCCTGGGGCTGACGGGCTTTGGTTGCTGCCGGTGGTGACGAGGCCTGTCTGCTGACCCGCCGCGGTGATTTGAGGCAGATCCGGCTGGTTGGGGTGCTGAATGCGGTTGTCCGGCGGGGCTGGGGAGTCGTACCTCCCGCAAACGACGGGTAGAACTCCCCAGCCCGCGCAGGAACCAGCCGAACGGCGAACCGCGTACGTGACCGCGGTACAGCCGGCTCACCTGCACGCGGCGCAGCAGAGCGCCGTACCCGCAATGTCCGAAGGAACCGCACGCCTCGTCGCGCACCTGGTCGCCGGATCCGCGGACAGGAGACCGGATATCCCCTGAACTGGCCCCCTCTCCCCTCAAATTTTCAGGGGAGAAGGGACAAGGTCGGGGGTTGTCCGTTCAAATTGCCGAGCGAGGCGGGCGAACCGGTGAGGGTGGTGGGTGGTAAACGCTTGCTGAAGGATAGTTGCGGCTGGTTGACTTCTGGGGTGAGGTTTTTCCCATCGCCCTGGGAGTTGTTGTGTACATCAGTCGCCGCCGTCTGCTGTCGTTCGTCCCCGCCACCGCGCTGCTGACCGCGGTGAACCCGGCCCGAGCCACCGCGGTCACCGCTTCCGCGCCAAACGCGTTGCTTGCCAATGCGATCGCGATCTACGCCGGTACGGCGGAATCGAACGCTCGACCCGAAGTCGCCGCCAAGCTGACCGCGATGGACACGACCGCGCGGACCTGGCTGGCCGCGATGGACCGGGCCGGGGCCACCGAGCTGTTCGCGGGCCTGCCGCTCGGGACCAGCGATCCGAATCTGAGCGCGTCGTACCAGCACCTCTACGAGATCGCCCTCGCGTACCGCCGGCCCGGACCGGCCTCCGACCTGCAGGGCAACCCAGAGGTTCGCGCGAAGGTCATCGACGGGCTGCAACGACTGCACGACGGCTGGTACGGCGACCAGGCGAAGGGGTATTACGGCAACTGGTTCACCTGGGAGATCGGGATCTCCACGTTCGCCTCCAAGACGCTCGCGCTGATCGACGCGCCCGCCACCCTGATCACGCCGTACGTCGCCTCGATGGACTCCTACCTGCGCAACGGGAAGAACGGCGACGTCGACCTCGACTCCCGGTTCCACACCGGCGCGAACCTGGTCGACATCACCGCGAACCGTGTCCTGCAAGGCGCTTTGCTCGGTGACGACGCCCGGATCCGGAAGGCGCTCACCGACCAGTTCACCGTCTTCGCGACCATCGATCCGTACAACCTGCAGCACGGCGTCACCGACGGGTACTACGCCGACGGCTCCTTCGTCCAGCACGCGTCCGTCGCGTACACGGGCTCCTACGGCAAAGCCCTGCTCAGCCGGGTCGTGCAGACGATCAAAGTCCTCGCCGGTACGTCGTACGCCCAGACCGGCGAGTTGATCGGCGTCGTCCAGGGCTGGGTCGAGGACGGGTTCGCCCCGCTGATCTTCGAGGGCTGGATGATGGAGATCGTCAAGGGCCGTGCGGTTTCAAGACCTGGCACCGGGTACGACGACGTCGCGGTGATCGTCGAGGCCGTAGTCGACCTCGCCGACTACGCGGGAGCGCAGGACGCGGCAAGGTTGAAGGCGTTCGCCAAGTTCACCGCGCGGCCGACGATCAACCCGAACAGTTTCGTCTCGCCGGTGAGTATCGCGCGGTTCGCGGATCTGCGCGCCGACCCGGCGGTCGTGCCGGCCGACCTCAACCCGGCCGCGAGCAGTACGGCGTTCAACGCGATGGATCGGACTGTCCACCGGCGGCCGGGGTATGCGTTCGCCCTGGCGCGGAGCTCGGACCGGATCAGCAAGTACGAGTACATGAGCGGCGAGAACCTGATGCCGTGGTTCCAGGGCGACGGCGCGCACTACCTGTACCTGAGCGGCCAGGACCAAACCCGCTCGTACGGCGTCGACTACTTCACGACCGTCTCGCCGTACGCGCTCGGCGGGGTGACTGCGCCGGTCGAGACCCGCAAGACGATCCCCGAGCTCTACGGCACGGCGTACTACAACCGCCCGCCGGAGTTCACGCCGTCGTCGGAGGCGCAGAACACCTACGTCTACTTCCCGACCGGCACCAACAAGCACTCCGGTGGCGCGACCCTCGACGCGTACGGCGCAGTCGGCTGGGTGCAGTCGGACGACTTCGCCCACGCCTCCCGCGACGAACTCCCGGACGACTTCGTGACGTACCGGAACGCGTCGGCCACGAAGTCCTGGTTCCTGCTCGACGACGAGATCGTGGTCCTCGCCGCGGGTATCCACGACGCCGGCCGCCCGGTCACCACCACCCTCGACACCCGCATCGCCGCGCCCGGCGATCCCGTGACCATCACCGGTGTACGGCGAGATGGCCGCCCCTGGACGGGATCCGGCGACCCACGCTGGCTGCGCTATGCCGCCAATAACGTTGCTGTCGGCTACTACTTCCTCGCGCCGACCGAGGTTTCGTCAACCCTGCAAGACGTTATCCGCAGTCGCCGCACCATCCGAGCCTCGAATCCGGACACCCCAGTCACCAAACAGGTCTTCGCCCTGACCGCTGCCCAGCCGGCCGGATCCACCCGCGCCCTCGCCTACGCCCTGGTTCCCAACGCAACCGAGCCAGCGCTCCGCGCCTACAACCACGGACGACTCGCCGTACTGGCCAACACCCCACGCCTACAAGCGATCCAGCACCTGGG
>NZ_SMKA01000070.1 GCF_004348455.1 Kribbella albertanoniae | reverse complement strand
CCGGGAGGTGGCGGGCGTGGTCGATCGCCTCCCACCAGGTGCGCATGTGGCGGTGAGCGCCGCGGCCCTTGAACGCGGTGAGCTTCTGCAGGGTGTCGCGGTCGGCGGGCATCGCGGCGGCGGCCTCGACGATCGCCGCGTCCGGCAGGATCCGGCCGGGGGAGATGTCGGCGGACGAGGCGATCTGGTCGCGGGCCTCCCACAACGCCCGTACGACGGCCAGGCTGCGGCGATTGCGAACCCGGTGCATCCCCGAGGTCCGGCGCCAGGGATCGGGCTTCGGCTCGCGGGGTGGCGCGGACAGGATCGCGGCGAACTCCTGCTCGGCCCACTCCCACTTGCCTTCGCGGCGCAGCTCGGCCTCGATGGCGTCGCGGAGCTCGATCAGCATCTCGACGTCCAAGGCGGCGTACACGAGCCAGGGCGCGGGGAGCGGTCGGGTCGACCAGTCGGCCGCGGAGTGCTCCTTGCGCATCCGGTAGCCGAGGACCTCGCTGACGAGTGAGGCCAGACCGACCTTCGGGTAGCCGAGCAGGCGACCGGCCAGCTCGGTGTCGAAGACCTTGCGCGGGATCATGCCGACCTCGGCGAGGCAGGCCAGATCCTGGTTGGCGGCGTGAATGATCCACTCCGCGTCGATGATCGCGTCACCGAGCGCGGACAGATCACCGAACGGGATCGGGTCGACCAGTGCGGAACCGGAGCCCACACGGCGTAGCTGCACCAGGTACGCACGGTGTGAATAGCGGTAGCCAGAGGCGCGCTCGGCATCGACGGCGACCGAGCCGCTGCCGGCCCGGAAGGCCTCGATGACTTCGGTCAGTGCGGGGTCGGTGTCGACGACGTCGGACAGGCCGTCGCGGAGTTCGAGGAGCGGCAGTTCCGGTGGCTGCTCTTCGGTGACGGGCTGTTGCTGGGAGTCGGCCTGGCTCATCGGCCCCGCTGTCCACGCCGGGTCGGCATCGCGACCACCCCCGGCGGAACCGGCGGCAGTCCGGCCGCCGTACAGAGTGTCTCGCCCCACGCCTCGGCGTGCTTGGTCACGTCCACCAGTCCACCGGGTCCGGGCACAGGGCTCCAGGACGCACGGATCTCGATCTCCGCCGTCGCGTCGTCGTCGGCCATGCCGCCGAAGCTCTCCGATACCACGCGGGTGACGGTACCGCTCGGGGCCAGGTACTCCGCACCCCGGTCCGCTAGCGCCTCCATCAGCCAGGTCCAGCCCACGCCACCGAGCAGCGCGTCCGTCACCATTTCCGGTTCGACGGCAGCGCGCACATACGCGACACAGCGGAAGGTCGACTGCCAGGCGTCGTTACCGGCCGGATCGTAGAGGACGACGAGCCGACCGGTGGCGACATCGTCACCGTCGATCGTCACATCGGCGCTGACCGCGGCCGCGTGCGGAGCGATCCGCTGCGGTGCAGGCATCTCCTCGACGAACACTTCTGGCCGGAACCGGGCGCCGCGCAACTGCGTCACGGCCTCGGCAAACTCCGCGGGTGGCGCGTCGACCTGCTTGCGGGCACCCATGCTTCGCAGCCTACGACTGATTACGCTCCGACGCCTGTTTAGACGCGCCGGTAAGGAAGCGCAGCCGGACGGAAACCGGAACCAGTCGGGTCCGGAAAAGCCGTTCGGTCCAGCGTGGGATCATCGTGAGGTGCCTTCGACGCTTGCCCGTTCCCCCTTCTTGCTCGCCGCCCGTGGTGAGCCCGGCCCGCACACTCCGGTGTGGTTCATGCGCCAGGCCGGCCGCTCGCTGCCCGAGTACCGCGCGGTCCGGGAGGGGACCACGATGCTCGAGTCGTGTATGCGTCCTGACCTCGTCGTCGAGATAACGCTGCAACCGGTACGCCGTTACGGCGTCGACGCGGCGATCTTCTACTCGGACATCGTGACGCCGTTGAAGGCGACCGGGTTCGGGGTGGAGATCAAGCCCGGCGTCGGGCCGGTGGTCGCGGACCCGATCCGGGATCTGGCCGGTGTGGATGCGGTCCGCCCGGTGACGCCGGCCGACGTGCCGTACATCACGGAGTCGGTGCAGGAGCTGGTGACGCGGCTGGGGGAGACGCCGCTGATCGGGTTCGCGGGCGCTCCGTTCACGGTGGCGTCGTACCTGGTCGAGGGCGGGCCGAGCAAGGACCACGCCAAGACGAAGGCGCTGATGCACAGCGACCCGAAGCTGTGGCACGCGCTGGCCGACCGCCTCGCCGACGTCGCGATCGCGTATCTGACTGTGCAGGTCGAGGCGGGTGCCTCGGCGATCCAGCTGTTCGACTCGTGGGCTGGCGGGTTGTCGCCGCGCGACTACGAGCGGTTCGTGCAGCCGCACTCGGCGAAGGTGTTCGAGGCGCTGTCCGCGTACGACGTACCGAAGATCCACTTCGGAGTGAATACCGGTGAGCTTCTCGGGCTGATGAGTGCCGCCGGCGCCGACGTGGTCGGGGCGGACTGGCGGGTGCCGCTCGACGAGGCGGTACGGCGAATTGGCGGGAAGCCGGTGCAGGGGAACCTCGATCCGGCCCTGCTGCACGCGGGCTGGGAGGTGCTGGAGGCGGAGATCGACCGGATTCTGGTGGAGGGGCAGGCGGCGCCCGGGCACATCTTCAACCTCGGTCACGGGGTACCGCCGGATGCTGATCCAGAGGTGCTGAACCGGATCGTCAAGCACGTACAGACGAAGTCGGCCCGTGCTGCTGCCTGAGCACGGTGTCACTCTCGAGCGACTGACCGCCGATCACGCCGACGCCCTGCTCGCCTTCGAACGGGACAACCGCAAGTACTTCGCCGCCTCGATCGCCGACCGCGGTGACGAGTTCTTCGCGCACTTCACGGAGATCCTGCACGCACGCCTCGCAGAGCAGGCGGAAGGCATCTGCCACTTCCACGTGCTCGTCGAGCCGGCTGGCGCAGTGGTCGGCCGAGTGAACCTGATCGACGTCGAGAACGGGTCGGCCGAGCTCGGCTACCGCCTCGCCGAGCGCGTCACCGGGCGCGGCCTGGCGACGGCCGCCGTACGCGCGATCGTGCGGATCGCGGCGAAGGAGTACGGACTGCGCCGGCTGACTGCCGGAGCGGCACAGGTCAATGTCGCCTCGTGGACCGTGTTGGAGCGGGCGGGGTTTGAACTGGTGGCGACAACTACCGGTGAGAGACCACAGGTGGCGTACGAGTTGAGCTTGGAGGGTTTGTGACTCGGGTTGTTGTGGTGGGTGGCGGGATTAGTGGGCTGGCGGCTGCGCATGCGTTGGCGACTGGTCCGAACCCGCCGCAGATCACCGTGCTCGAAGGGTCGCCACGGCTGGGTGGGAAGCTCGCGGGCGCCGACATCGAGGGTGTGCCGGTTGATCTGGGGGCTGAGTCGGTGCTGGCTCGGCGGCCTGAGGCACTTGAGCTGATCGAGGCTGTTGGGCTCGGGGATGACGTGGTGCATCCGGCGACGACCTCGGCGGGGTTGTGGGTCGGTGGTCGGATCCGGGCGATCCCTCCGACGGTGATGGGTGTGCCGGTCGATCCGGCCGCCGCGGCCGATGTACTGGGGGATGCGGCTGCGGCAGAGGTCGCTCGGGAGGCGGAGTTGCCGCCGCCGGCGCTGGAAGAGGATGTCGCGATCGGGCGGTTCGTTGCCGAGCGCATGGGTTCCGCGGTGACGGACAAGCTGATCGATCCGCTGCTCGGCGGCGTGTACGCGGGCAAGGCAAACGAGATCTCGCTGGCCGCCGCCGTAACGGACCTGTACGCGAAGCTCCGGACGGCACCGAGCCTGCTCGCCGCCACGGCCGAGCTGCGGGAGGCCGGGCAGCAGCGTGCCGGTCAGCCTGTGTTCGCCGGGATCGTGGGCGGCGTGAACCGGCTGATCACCGCGCTGGAGCAGGACCTGCTCGCCCGGGGCGTGGTGATCCAACGACAACTCGCCGTACGGCGGATCACCCGGACCCCGGACGGGTTCGAGCTGGAAGCAGGCCCGGTACCGGCGCCGACGTACCTGACCGCCGATGCGGTGATCGTCGCGACCCCGGCCGCGCCTGCGAGCCGGATGCTGGCCGAGTTGGTGCCGACGGCATCGACCGAGCTGGCCGCGATCGAGTACGCGAGTATGGCGATCGTCACGCTCGCGGTCCGCAAGGACGACTGGCCCGCCGACGCGACCGGTTCCGGCTTCCTGGTCCCCTCGGTCGAGGAGCGGACCATCAAGGCCTCGACGTACTCACACGCCAAGTGGCAGTGGTCGAACGACGCCGGCGGAGAGCTCGCCGTACTGCGGACCTCGGTCGGCCGGCTCGGCGAGGAGTACGTGCTGCAGCGGTCCGACGAGGAGCTCGTCCAGCTGGCCGCGTCCGATCTGCAGCAGGCGATCGGCCTCCGCGGACCGATCATCGGCTCGATCGTCACCCGCTGGGGCGGCGGCCTTCCGCAGTACGCCGTCGGTCACCTTGACCGCGTCGACCGGGTCGAAGCGGCCGTGGCCGAGATCCCCGGGCTGGCGGTCGCAGGAGCGGCGTACCGGGGTGTCGGGATCGCGGCCTGCGTGGCCTCGGGTGTGAGAGCGGCCACCCGGGTGCGTGGTTTCACCGATTCATTGGAGAGAATGGTCCCGTGACGGACAAGCCGAAGGCGCGCGAGCTGAACAATGTGATCCGCTACACCATGTGGTCGGTCTTCAAAGTCGAGACCCCGCTCGGTGATGCGGACCGCGACGAGCTGACCGCGGAGCTGTCCGAGCTGGTCGGCAAGCTCGCGGCCGACGACGTGGTCATCCGCGGGATCTACGACGTCGAGGGCTTCCGCGCCGACGCCGACTTCCTGGTCTGGTGGCACGCTCCGACCTCGGATGCGTTGCAGAAGGCGTACCACGCGCTGCGCCGGTCGCGGCTCGGCCGGCACCTCGCGCCGGTCTGGTCCCAGCTGGCCCTGCACCGGCCGGCCGAGTTCAACAAGAGCCACATCCCGGCCTTCCTCGCCGACGAAGAGCCGCGCGCGTACGTCTGCGTGTATCCGTTCGTCCGCTCCTACGAGTGGTACCTGCTCCCCGACGAGGAGCGCCGCTTCATGCTCGCCGAGCACGGCAAGATGGCCCGCGGCTACCCGGACGTGCGGGCCAACACGGTCGCCTCGTTCGCGCTCGGCGACTACGAGTGGATGCTGGCCTTCGAGGCCGACGAGCTGCACCGGATGGTCGACCTGATGCGCGACCTGCGCGCATCCACCGCCCGTCGGCACGTGCGTGAGGAAGTGCCGTTCTACACCGGCAAGCGGACCGAGCTGGGCGAGCTGATCGCCAACCTGGCCTGACATGCACCGCAAGGCGTTCCCGGTGCTCTACGTGAGCAATGTCCGGCGATCGGTCGAGTTCTACGCGCTGCTCGGCTACGAGATGACGTACCAGTTCCCGCTCGAGGGCGACCCGCACTACGTCGGTCTCGAGCGCGGCGAATCTTCACTGGGCATCGCCGACACGAGCTGGCCCGAGGCCCAGCTCGGCATCACCGTCGGTACGGCGCCACGCTTCGAACTCTTCGTGTACGTCGACGATGTCGAAGCCGAGGTGGCCGTGTTCCGAGCGGCCGGTCATCCGGTCCTCCAGGAGCCCGCCACCATGCCCTGGGGCGAACGCCAGGCCTACCTCGCCGACCCCGAAGGCAACCCGGTCGCCCTCGCCACCCCCATTTAAGTGCCGGGTTTTTGGAAGAGGTAGTCCTCGGCGCGCATGGACATCGGCGGGCGGACGTCTTCGGGGAGTAGCTCGCGGAGGTCCTTCTCGGTGAGGGAGTCGGGATCGCGGGCGGACAATCGGGTGGCCTGGTTGGAGATCGCTTCCTCGAGGACGTTCCGGATGAAGCGGCCGTTGCCGAAGTTGTGCCCACGCGGTGACGGCGGAATGATCGACCGGACCACGTCCAGGACGTCGTCGCTGTAGGTCATCCCCTTGTACCGGGCCTGCAGCTCGAAGATCGCGACCAGCTGGTTGGTGTCGTACTCGGCGAACGACAGCAGCTTCGGGAACCGCGACGCCAGACCGGTGTTCGACTCCATGAACCGCTGCATCTCGCGGTGGTACCCGGCCACGATCACGATGCAGTCGTTGCGATGGTCCTCCATCAGCTTCAGGATCGTCGCGATCGCCTCCAGCCCGTAGTCACCGGGGCTGTTCTCCGGCACCAGCGTGTAGGCCTCGTCGACGAACAGCACGCCACCGATCGCGTCCCGGAACTTCTCCGCGGTCATCGGCGCCGTCGTACCGGTGCTGGAGCCGACCAGGTCGGAGCGGTCGACCTCGACCACGTGACCCTTCTCCAGTACGCCGAGCTGGTGGTAGATGCGGCTCAGCAGCCGCGCGATCGTCGTCTTCGCCGTACCGGGTTTGCCGACGAAGACCATGTGCCGGGCCCGCTCGTGGCTCGGCAGGCCGAGCTCCTGGCGGCGCAGGTTGGTCTTCACCTCGGCCACCATCTTGCGGACCGAGTCCTTCACCGACTCCAGGCCGACCAGCGAGTCGAGCTCGGCGAGCGGGTCGTTGGTGTAGTCGACCGGCCCCAGCTCAGCAGGCTTCGCCTTCGCCGCCGGCGTGGTCGACTGGGCGTTGTCCCACGCTGACGAGAGCGAGGTCTCGGCCTGCTCGACCGCGGCCACCGGCCGGCGGTCTCGATCAAGCAGCCGGAAGAGCGCGTCCAGATCAGGGATCTGCGGATCCGGCCACGGCGCATCCCCGAGAGCGCCGGACAGATGCATCGAGACGCGGGTCGCGGCGGCGGCCCACGTGCGAGCAGCCGCGCGCTGATCATGCCGTACGGCGCGCGCCAGCCACTCGGTGTTGGCCGTCAGCCAGGTCTGCGGCTTGAAGCCAGTGCGTGCCGAGGCGAAGGCCTTCTCGACGTCCTGCGCCGCCGGACCGAGAATCTGCGCGACCGCGGGCGGAAGGTTGGTGAGCTGCCCGGCGAGGATCATCCCGGCCATCAGTTGCGCGAAGTCGCCGGCGTACTCGTCCGGGATCGTCATCAGCAGCTTCGCGTGCGCGTCCCGCAGCGAGTTGAGCGAGTAGCGCAGCGCGGCGTTCGGGCCGGACAGCTCCGGCAGTACGACGCGCTCAGCGTCCGTGAGCGCAGAAGTCCGCCAGTACTGCACGATCGCCTGATAATCCGCCGAGGTGTGCAGATGGATCGCCTCGCGATCCGCGAGGACTCGGTCGAACGCGTCGGTCAGCGCCTTAGCGCGCGCGGCCAGCGGGGGCGCGTCGACAAACATCGCGACCACGTCCCGGGACACCTCGACTGCGTGCCGCCGGTTGGGCTCGCGGAACCCCTGCGCACCCGCGATCACCTGCAGCGGCCAGTCCGTCGGCGCGACCCGCACGATGTGTGCGGCACCACCGATCCGGTACGTCGGCCGCTGGAACTCGCGAGTCAGCTCGGCACCAAGATCGGCGTACTCGCCGTGGAGTACCGGGATCCAGCCCGCGAGCAGCGGAGCGACCTGGTGGGTGAACCAGACCGCGGCCGGCGTCCCCTTCGCGAACCCCGCGAACGCATCCGGCCGCACCGGCCGCAGGGACCGCGGGTCCTGTCCCCAGCCGTGCAACCTCCGCCGGACGGCCGTCAACCAGGCCCCCGGCACCTCCCACGCCTGCTCAGCACCCAGGACATCCAGCACAGCCGCAGTCTAATGGTGCTGGAGGTACTACTCCGGCTGCAGTGCCAGGCTGACGCTGTTGATGCAGTACCGGAGGTCGGTGGGCGTACCGTAGCCCTCGCCTTCGAACACGTGGCCGAGGTGCGAGCCACAGTTCGCGCAGCGGACCTCGACGCGCTTCATCCCGAGGGCGGTGTCCTCGATGTACTCGACCCGGTCCTCGGCCAGCGGCGCGAAGAACGACGGCCAGCCGCAGTGCGAGTCGAACTTGGTCTCACTGCGGAACAACTCCGCGTCACAGGCTCGGCACTTGTAGACACCGATGGTCTTGGTGTCGGTGTACTCGCCGGTGAAGGGTCGCTCCGTCCCGGCCTTGCGCAGCACCTGGAACTCCGCGGGGGACAGCTGCGCCTTCCACTCCGCGTCGGACTTCGCTACGGCGTACTGCTTGGTCGAATCAGTCACTTCACCAGTATCGGCGCCCGGACAAGGAAAATCCCGTCCAGGCGCCGACATGTAAGACTCCGGCAATCAGCGCACCCAGGAAGGCAGCGGAATCACCCGCACCACCTGGGGGTCGTGGTCGCTGATCTGGTCCGGGAACTCGGCGTTCATGTGCACGATGTCGTACGACGAGGCCGGCCGCAGGTTCTGCGAGATCAGGATCTGGTCGAGGATCTGGCTGTTGCCCTCGAACACGTAGCTGTAGCGCTCCTTCACCGGCACGGTCCGGGGCATGTCGATCAGCGCCGTCTTGCCCGACCCGACCAGGATGTCCGTGGTCTCGGCGAAGTCGAAGTCGTTGATGTCACCGAGCACGATCACGTTCGCGCCGGTGTCCTTGGCCAGGATCTGGTCGACGAAGCCACGGACGGACTGCGCCTGCTGGTGCCGCTTGACCGCGCTCGACTGCACCGGCGGCTGGAACCGGCCCCAGAGCGGGTTGTCGCCGCCCTTGGAGCTGAAGTGGTTGACGACGACGAACAGGCTCTGCCCGTGCCAGGTGAACTCGCCCGCCAGCGGGACGCGGGTCGAGGCCCAGGCGGGGTTGGCCGGGTCGATCCGGCCGGGGGAGGCGCTCAGGTGCGGCCGGCCCCACCGGTCGGTGGTGATCGTGGTCGCGACCGTCGAACCGCCGCCGGCCCGGTCGACGAACCTGACCGGCTTGTCGGTGCGGTAGAGGAACGCGACCCGGATGTTGCCACCCGGTTCACCGCCCTCGGCGTTGTTCACCGGGTCGATCTGGCGGTAGGCGTACTTCGGGCCGCCCGCCTTCACGATCGCCGCGGTCAGCAGATCCAGGGTCACGTTGGAGGCCGTCGTACCGGAGTTGGCCGCCCCGTCATTGTCCTGAACCTCTTCCAGCCCGATGATGTCGGGCGACGCGAGGTTCTTGACCACGGCCTGCCCCAGCCCGTCGAACTTGGCTGCACCGTCGGACGGGTCCAGGTTCTCCACGTTGAAGGTCGCGACCGACACCTGCAGCGGCGAGGACGCCTTGGTCGTCTCGCGCTTCACACCGCCGTCGATCACGGTCGGCGGCGTGGTCGGCAGCAGCTTGAAGTTGCCGAACGCGTAGTCGACGACACCCGCCACCGTCCCGGTCAGCTTGTCACCGGTCTTGGCGTCCGGAATCGGCGTCAGCAGGTCGTCCAGCAGAATCCGCTCGGGGTTGCTGTCGGTCTTCTGCAACACGATCCCGCCACGGACGGACCGCACGCCGGACCCGGCCGGTACGACGGGCAGTTCGCGGAAGGAAGTCGGCGGCCCGGTCACCTCAGGCGCGGTGATGCCGGTCCACATGCCCTCGAGCGACTCCCAGAAGTCCAAGCCGTCCTCGGCCGGATCGAACGTCCCGGTGGTCTCCACATCACCGGACGAGTCGTTGTCGATCACAGTCGACGGCGGTACCCGCCCACCCGGGCCGACCAGCGTCGGAGCCGGTACGGCGGCCGTCCCGGTGACCGTGATCTTCGGCTGCGTCAGCTCGGTCGTGGTGAGGTTCGTCGTACCGCCGGAGCCACCCGGCCGGAACTCGGTCACCGTGCCCTGCACGCTCAGCGCGTCACCCACGGCGACGGTCGGCGCGGAGCCGGTGAAGACGAACAGGCCCTCGCTGGTCGCCGGGTTGTCGTCCGCCTGCGGGTCCTGGAACCAGAAACCGTTACCGCTCTTCGCGACGACCACGCCGGTCACGTTGCCAACGAGCTTGCCGACCATCGGCGACAGGTGCGCGGCACCCTGGATGTCGTGGATCTTGGCGTCGACCGGATCCGGGTCCGGGGGAGTCGTGGTGAGTGCCTTCGGCGTCGGTGCGCCGGCGGCGAACTCGGTGCCGTTGTTGTCGGCGACGGTGGTCGGCACCTTGCGGGCGACCGAGGTGGTGTTGGAGGTGCCGGGCGCAGCGGCGGTCTCGAAGTCGTTGGCCGCGCCGTACCCGACGAAGTCGATCACGCCGGGCGCGGTGGCGCAGCCGGTCGCGCAAGTCAGGCTGGTGTCCGACGAGACCAGTGCGACCTTGCCGGAGGCGGCGGACATGTTCACGCCGCCGGTGGCGTCCGGCGTCGGCAGGGGCTGCCCGTTGGTACCGCCGGATGCGCCCTGGGCGAGGTAGACGGCACCGGGAGCGATCGAGCCGGTCAGCGTGATCTTGTTGGCCCACGAGGTGCCGGCCGCAGAGGCGTACTGGATCGTCCAGCCGGTCAGGTCGACCGGGGCGGAGCTGTTGTTGGTCAGCTCGATGAAGTCGTTCGTGTACGGCGCCCCGCTGTTGCCGCCACCGCCGTACACCTCGGTGATGACCACCGAGGCGGACGCGGCGCCCGCCGGAGCCGCGGCGATGAGGGCCGCGCCGGAGGCGATAAGAGCTGATGTGATGACCAGGGCGCCCAGGCGGCGCCGTGGTCGAGTTTGGGCAGACATGTCGCGGATTCTCACACCCGCACAGGTCCGCCGGAAGGTCCAATGTGTGAACAGCAGGTTCCGTTGCCGATCCGCAGGGGGGATCATTCGCCGGTCCTGCCCGCCCCAGTGGGACAGGACCGGCGAACTCACCGTCTGTTAGTTGACGCTCACTCCGGACCAGGCGGCGGCGACGGCGGCCCGCTCGGGGCTGCTGGCGCCGTACAGGTCGGTCGCCGCGTTGAGCGTGGCGGTCCGGGCCTGGGCGTACTTGGTGCTGGTGGTCATGTAGACGGTCAGCGCGCGGTACCAGATCTTGCCGACCTTGTCCCGGCCGATGCCCTGCAGCGTGGTGTTGTTGCAGGTGGTCGAGTCGTGGGCCAGACCGGCGAAGGTCTTGGGGCCCGTGCCTTCGGCCAGCAGGTAGGCGAAGTGGTTCGCCACACCGGACGAGTAGTGCACGTCGAGGTTGCCGACACCGGACGACCAGCAGTCGACGGACTTGCCGTCCTTGCTCGGCTTGTCCATGAAGCGCAGCGCCGGGCGGTCCTTCATGATCTCTTCGCCGATGTAGTAGTCACCCGGGTCTGCGGCGTTGTTGGAGTAGAACTCCACCAGTGCGCCGAAGATGTCGCTGGTGGCCTCGTTCAGGCCGCCGGACTCACCGGAGTAGGTGAGGTTCGCGGTCGCCGAGGTGACGCCGTGGGACATCTCGTGACCGGCCACGTCGATCGACACCAGCGGTCCGGCCACCACGCCGTCGCCGTCGCCGTACGTCATCTGCTTGCCGTCCCAGAAGGCGTTGACGTAGTTCGTGCCGTAGTGCACGCGGCTCGGGACGCCCTTGCCGTTGTTGAAGATGCCGTTCCGGCCGTGGGTGTTCTTGTAGTAGTCGAACGTCGTCGCGGCGCCGTAGTGCGCGTCGACGGCGGCGCTGGCGCGGTCGGCGTTGGTGCCGTTGCCCCAGTGGTTGTCCGCGTCGTTGAACTTCGTCGGGACGATGCAGCCGAAGCCGAACAGCTGGCACAGGATCGACTCGGTCTTGTTGCCCGCGTCCCCGGTCGCTCCGTTGCCACGCACCGGGTCGGTCAGCGTGAAGCCGCCGGTGGCCGGGGTGCTGTCGATCGGCACGACGCCGGAGTACAGGCTCTGGCCGTCACCGGTCGCGGTCTCGATGTGCTGCTCGCTGACCAGCTTGGCGCCGGTCAAGGCGTCGATCGTGGTGGTGATGTGGCTCGGCGTGCCGTCGGCCTGGGTGCCGGTCGTGGTGACCAGGTAGGCCAGCCGCGGCGCACCCTTGCGCGCCTCGATCACCAGGGCGGGCTTGCCTTCGGCCTTCTGGCCCTTGGCGAGGGCCTTGCCGGTCGCCGTCGCGATGCTGACCTTCGGCGTCCGGTCGACGTTCGCACTCTTGGTCAGCGTCACGCTGGCGCCCTGCCAGGCACCTTCGTCGTCCTGGTGGACCACGACGTCGCCGCCGAGAACCTTCAGGCCGCCGATGCTGCGGTCCATCCGGACGTGGGTGGCGCCACTCTTGT
The DNA here is from genome assembly GCF_004348455.1 of Kribbella albertanoniae. Lineage (GTDB taxonomy): Bacteria > Actinomycetota > Actinomycetes > Propionibacteriales > Kribbellaceae > Kribbella > Kribbella albertanoniae. Next base: position 20,645 of record NZ_SMKA01000070.1, on the reverse strand, counting down.
CGACGATCACGTCCCGTACGGCGAACGCGTCGGCGGTGGTGGCCTTGAGTCCGGCGAGGTTGTCGCCGATGGCTGCTTTGGCCCGGGCGACGGCAGCCGCAGGACTGGGGACGGGGGCTGCCGTGGGCGCACCGGTGGCGGTGGTGGCCGAGGTCAGCCCGAGGGCGGTAGTGGTCGCAACTGCGGTGGCAGCGGCGAACAGGGCGGATCTGTTCATCCTCGCGCTCCTTCGAGAAGCGTCCCGGGGGCCTCACGCCCCAGGAACGAAGTGCGTGAACGTTACCGCCCAGTTACCGGACGTGGCCAGGGTTTGCGAAAACTTGCCTTTCCGCAGTTTTCCCAACGTTTGTCCGTGCCGGGCGGTAGCGTCACCGCATGGCGGCGACCAAGGCAATCGAGCTCGAGATCGGCGGTCGGCAGGTGCGGGTGAGCAACCCGGACAAGCCGTACTTCGCGGATCGCGGGCTGACCAAACTCGATATCGTGAACTACTTCGTCGCGGTCGGCGACGGCATCCTGGGCGCGCTCCGGGACCGGCCGACCACGCTGGAGCGCTGGCCGGGCGGCTGGTTCGAGGGCGCGAAGCTGTCCACTCGGGCCGACAACCGCGGTGACGCGTTCTACCAGAAGCGGGTGGCCAAGGGCGCGCCCGAGTGGGTGGAGACCGCAACCATCAAGTTCCCCAGCGGCCGGCCCGCCGACGAGGTCTGCCCGACCGAGCTGGCCGTGGTCGCCTGGGCGGCGAACCTGGGCACGCTGACGTTCCACCCCTGGCCGGTCCGCCGGCCGAACGTCGACAACCCGGACCAGCTCCGGATCGACCTCGACCCTCAGCCGGGGACGGACTTCAAGAGCGCGGTCGCGGTGGCGCCTGCGCTGCGTGAGTTGCTCGCCGAGCACGGCCTGGAGGGCTTCCCGAAGACCTCAGGCGGCCGCGGCCTGCACGTCTACGTGCCGATCGAGCCCCGCTGGGACTTCATCCAGGCGCGGCGCGCGGTGATCGCGCTCGGGCGTGAGCTGTCCAAGCGGCTCCCCGACCAGGTCACGGTGAACTGGTGGAAGGAGGAGCGCGGCGAGCGCATCTTCATCGACTACAACCAGATGGCCCGGGACCGGACCATCGCCTCGGCGTACTCGGTCCGGCCGAATGCGCGCGCCCGGGTGTCGGCGCCACTGCGGTGGGAGGAGCTGGAGGACGTCGTACCGGACGACTTCGATGTGCTCACGATGCCGGCCCGGTTCGCCGAGGTCGGCGACCTGCACGCCGCCGTCGGCGAGCAGGCCTTCTCACTCGACTCGCTGCTGGAGTTGTCGGCCAAGCACGAGCGCGACCACGGCGAGGCCGACCTGCCGTACCCGCCGGAGTATCCGAAGATGCCCGGCGAGCCCAAGCGCGTCCAACCCTCCAAGGACCGGGACCGCCCGAAGGACGATTAGGCGGTGCCGTCCTTGTACACCGGGTGGTAGTCGGTGGTGCCGTTGACCTTCACGACCCAGACCCGGACCGGGGTTCCCTCGGGGGTGATGTCGCCGCTGGCCCAGCCCGAGCAGTACTCGGCGGCGTGACCGCGGGTGCTGACCTTGCGGTCGATGCTGCCGTTACGGCCGATGTCCAGCCGGACCTCGATACCCCACCCGTCCGCCTCCATGTCGCACGCGGCGATCGCGTCACCCGGGGCGGTCCCGCCCTGGAACGGCCGCGGGTCGGCGCCCGGGTCCTGCTGCCAGTACCCCCAGCCGCCGCCCTCGTAGGCGCCGTAGCTGAACGACGCAGCGTTCGCGACGCCCGTCGTGGTGACCACCAACGCCAATGTGCCAAGCAGCACGCCGACGGTCCGGATCGTGGTTCGTCGCATAGGTCAGTTCCTCCCAAGGGGGCGAATGAGGTTGTTAGAAGATAACAGCGCCTCTGTGATCTATGCGAGTAATTACCAAGAAAGACTGTGAAGATCTCGTCCTTCAGAACGTACGGAGTGCGCCGCCGTCGATCGGGATGATCGCACCGGTCAGGTAGGAGGCGGCGGGGGAGAGGACGAAGGCTGCTACCCGGCCGAACTCGTCAGGGTCGCCGTACCGGCGGAGTGGGATGGTGCGCTCGGCGCTGCGGCGGGCGACCTCGGGGTCGCCGCCCTTGCCGTCCAGCTCCTTGAGCCGGTCGGTGGCGATCCGGCCGGGGAGCAGGCCGTTGACGCGGACGCCGTTCGGCCCGAGCTCGTCGGCGAGGGTCTTGGCGACCATCGCGAGGCCGGGGCGCAGGCCGTTCGAGATGGCCAGGCCGGGGATCGGGGACTTGACGGACGAGGACAGCACGAAGGCGATCGACGTACCGTCCGAGCCGGCCCGGGCGACCGACTTCGCGATCCGCAGACCACCGAGGAAGACGCTGTTGAAGGCGGCCTGCCAGTCGGCCTCGTCGGAATCCAGCGCGGTGCCGGGCTTCGGGCCACCGACGCTGATCAGGGCGCCGTGCAGGGCACCCCACTTCGCGATCGCGGTGGCGGCCAGCCGCTCGGCGCTTTCGGGGTCGGCGTTGTCGACGGGGATACCGACCACGTTCTCGCCGAGCTCGGCGGCGGCCCGGGTGATGTTCTCCTCGCTCCGGCTGGAGATGACGAGCCGGGCGCCGTCCGCGGCCAGGGCCTTCGCGGTGGCGAAGCCGAGGCCGGTGCTGGCACCGGTGACGATGTAGATGCGGTCGCGCAGTCCAAGGTCCACGGCACCATCCTGCCTCACGGCAGCAACCTCCGCACCTCGACAGTTCGGGGCCGATGGCAAGCGTTCGTTTGTCAGTCCCGAGGGGCCGCGGGTTCCGGAACTTCGTTGCGCTCGGCAACAACCTCGCCGGCCGCGTCGGTGGCCGGGCGGCGGGTGAAGTAGATCAGCCCACCGACCGCGAGGATCGCGAACAGGAACCACTGCAGCGCGTAGAAGAAGTGCGGTCCGCTGTCGATCTCGGGCCCGGGGAACTTGCCGAACGCCGGATCGTTGGCCGGCACCTGGCTGTCCACCATCAGGTAGCCGTCGTACAGGTCCAGACCAAGAGCCTTGGCGTACGCCGGCCCGTTGATCAGGCGCGCGGTCCCGTTGTCCGGCGTACCGCCGTTGGTGCTTCCGCCGCGCTCACTGCGCTGCAGCCGGCCGGTGATCGTCACCTCGCCTGCCGGTACGGCGGGCACCTTGCCCGGCGCGAGTTCGGCGCCTTGCCGGGCCAGGAAGCCCCGGTCGATCAGAACCGCCTTCCCGCTCGGCAGAACCAGCGGGGTGATGATTTCGAATCCGGGCCGGTCGTTCACGTTCCGATAGCGCAGGACTATCTGCTTGCTCGCGTCGAAGTGGCCGGTCACGACCGCGGTCCGCCACGCGTGCTGGTCGCCGACCACGCCCTGCGGGCCGACGATCTGGTCGATCGGCGCCGGTGGAGCGGCCAGGTTCGACGTGGTGACGCCGTTGCGGACCTCCCGGTCGTGCAGTCGATGCAGTTGCCAGCGGCCGAGCTGAATGCAGACCGTGGCCAGGACCAGGATCGTCAGCGCGGCGCCGAGCCACCGGACGTTCATCAATCGACGCACGTCTCGAACTTAAGCCATGGCCTGTAGTTCGGGGTGGTGGGGTGGGGAAGGTATTGAGCCGCAGGCGGCGGCGGCACGTAGTCTGGGCTTCGTGACGGCGACCGAAGAGGTGACGCAGGTAGGTCTGGCAGATACCTATGGCCGGATCGCCACGGATCTGCGCGTCTCGCTCACGGACCGTTGCAATCTGCGCTGCACCTACTGCATGCCGGAAGAGGGCCTCGACTGGCTGGCCAAGCCCGAGTTGCTCACCGACGACGAGATCGTGCGCCTGGTGGGGATCGCGGTCACCCAGCTGGGCGTCCACGAGATCCGCTTCACCGGTGGCGAGCCGTTGCTGCGCCGCGGCCTGGTCGGCATCGTCGCCCGTACGACGGCGCTCGAGCCACGGCCTGAGGTATCGCTGACGACCAACGGGATCGGGTTGGCCCGGCAGGCGGTCGCGCTCAAGGAAGCCGGGCTCGATCGGGTGAATGTGAGTCTCGACACCATTCGGCCCGACACTTTCGTCGAGCTGACCCGGCGGGACCGTCTGAAGGACGTGCTGGCCGGGATGGCGGCGGCCCAGGAGGCCGGACTCTCGCCGGTCAAGGTGAACGCCGTACTGATGCGGGGGATCAACGACACCCACGCTCCGGAGTTGCTGGAGTTCTGCCTGGAGCACGGCTACGAGCTGCGGTTCATCGAGCAGATGCCGCTGGACGCGCAGCACGGGTGGGATCGGGCCACGATGGTGACCGCGGACGAGATCCTCGAGCGGCTCGGTGAGCAGTTCGGCCTCGAGCCGACCGATGCCGCAGCCCGGGGGAGTGCGCCGGCCGAGATCTTCAGCGTGCGTGGCGGTGCGCAGACGGTCGGGATCATCGCGTCCGTGACGCGGCCGTTCTGTGGTGACTGCGACCGGGTCCGGCTGACCGCCGACGGTCAGGTGCGCGACTGCTTGTTCGCCCGGACCGAATCCGATCTGCGCTCGGCAATGCGCGCCGGTGCCGATGATGCGGAACTCGCAGATCGCTGGCGGCGGGCGATGTGGAAGAAACTCCCCGGCCACGGCATCAACGATCCGTCGTTCCTGCAACCCGCGCGCCCGATGTCCGCCATCGGTGGCTGAAAGCGGAAATCGGTTTTTTCGCTAAGCGTCCGAACCGGTGAATGGTTCTACGTCGCGAAGAAATCCGCGACGGTCGAGGAAGTCCGACAAGGTCGCCTTGTGCTCGTCACAGGCCAGCCAGGTCTTGCGCCGGTCCGGCGTGTGGATCTTCGGGTTGTTCCACAGCACCGCCCAGGTGGCAGCGTTGCCACACCCCTTGGACGAGCAGATCTCGGGCATTGCCATTCCTGATTCCTCAATAATCAAAAGCCTGGGGTAAATATCGGGCCGCTGTGCTCGTAGCTTTCCCCACCCCACCACCCCGGTCATAAATGAAGCGACGTCGGACAGCCACGGGGGGAGCCGTCCGACGCCGCATCAACAGGCTGAATTCCAACAGTGAACTTCAGCGCACGCGGGAGATTCTGACACGGAACCCGGCGAACTTTCCAGTCCCGGCACAGATCACTTTTCGGTGTCGGTCTGTCGCACCGGTTCGGGGTCCGGTTCGGCCTTGATCACCGGGCCCGGTGAGGCCTCCAACGAAGGCCGTTCCGGAGGCACATACGGCGTGCCGCTGTCCTGGGTCGCGGTCTTCGCGACGTTGGCCAGCACCACCGCGAAGTACGGCAGGAACACCGCGCCGACGACGAACATCCAGCGCCACGGCGACGGAGTGAACACGGCCAGCACGAAACACGCCACCCGCAGTCCCATCATCGCGGCGTACCGGATGATGCGGCTGTCGAGGTCCTCGGAACGGCCGGGCTGCGCACTCGTCACCGAAATGACCGTTTCGCCGGACCGTTCACGACGTTTGGACATCTATCCTCCTCACCAACAACCACGGTACGCCGCTACGGAAGGAAGCCTGATGACGGATCGGACTTACAGAGTCACGGAGATCGTCGGTACGTCGAAGGTGGGGGTGAACGAGGCGATCACGAACGCCGTCACCCGGGCCGGTGAGACCCTGCGGCACCTGGACTGGTTCGAGGTGACCCAGATCCGCGGCCACATCGTCGACAACCAGATCGACCACTACCAGGTCGGATTGAAGGTCGGTTTCCGGCTCGAAGACTCCTGAGGATAGCGTTCGGCTACGACTGGCAACGGGTGAGGAGTTCTTGTGGGCAGGTCTGTGTTGGTGACCGGTGGCAACCGGGGGATCGGGCTGGCGATCGCGACTGCGTTCAAGGACGCCGGTGACCAGGTTGCGGTGACCTACAACAGCAGTCCACCGCCGGACGGCTTCCTGGGTGTGAAGTGCGACATCACCGACCAGGAGCAGGTCGACGCGGCGTTCGAGACCATCCAGGACGCGCACGGGCCGGTCGAGGTGCTGGTGGCCAACGCCGGAATCACCCGCGACACCCTGCTGCTGCGGATGTCCGACGACGACTGGGACTCGGTCATCGACACCAACCTGACCGGTTCGTTCCGGGTCGCCCGGCGGGCCGCGAAGGGCATGCTGCGGCTGCGCAAGGGCCGGATCGTCTTCATCTCCTCGGTGGTCGGCCTGCTCGGCTCGGCCGGGCAGGTGAACTACGCGGCCAGCAAGTCCGGTCTGGTCGGGATGGCCCGGTCGATCGCGCGCGAGCTCGGCAGCCGCGGGATCACCGCCAACGTGGTCGCACCGGGATTCGTCGAGACCGACATGACCGCCGTACTGCCCGAAGACACTGTGAAGCAGTACCTCGGCCAGATCCCGCTCGGCCGGTTCGGCCTGACCGAGGAGATCGCGCACGCGGTCCGCTGGCTCGCCTCCGAGGAGGCCGGGTACATCACCGGAGCGGTGATCCCGGTCGACGGCGGCATCGGCATGGGCAACTAGACCAACACATTCTCAGAAGGGGGGAGCCGGTGGGCATCCTCGACGGCAAGCGGATCCTGGTCGCCGGGGTCACGCTGGACTCCTCGATCGGTTTCGCGACGGCCAAGGTGGCGCAGGAACAGGGCGCCACCGTGCTGATCTCGAACTTCGGCCGGGCGCTCAGCATCACCAAGCGGATCGCGAAACGCCTTCCGGTCGAACCGCCGGTGCTCGAGCTCGACGTGACGAACGCGGAGCACCTGGCCGCGCTGCCGGACGCCGTACGGGAGCATGTCGACGGTCTCGACGGCGTCGTGCACTCGATCGCCTACGGGAACCCGGAGACGATCCTCGGCGGCAAGTTCCTCGAGGGGCCGTGGGAGGACGTCGCGCAGGCTGTGCACGTCTCGGCGTACAGCCTGAAGTCGCTTGCGACCACCTGCGCACCGCTGATGCCGCGCGGCAGCAGCGTCGTCGGTATGACGTTCGACGCGACCGTGGCCTGGCCGGGCTACGACTGGATGGGCGTGGCCAAGGCTGCGCTGGAGTCAACGAGTCGGTACCTGGCCCGCGACCTCGGCGCGCAGGGCATCCGCTGCAACCTCGTCTCGGCCGGCCCGCTCAAGACGCTGGCTGCCAAGGCGATTCCGGGCTTCGAGAAGTTCGAGGAGCCCTGGCTGGAGCGCGCCCCGCTCGGCTGGGACCCGACCGACCTGGAGCCCACCGGCAAGACCATCGTTGCCCTGCTCAGTGACTTCTTCCCCTCCACCACCGGCGAGATCATCCACGTCGACGGCGGCTACCACGCGATGGGAGCGTAGTGCCCACGACCTCTTTGGTTGAGCTCCGTGTCCTGGACGGCGCCAACCTGTACTTCAGCCGCGCGGCGGTCAAGCTCACGCTCGACGTGACCGCGCTGGTGGACGCCCCGGCGCCGGCCGCGAAGGCGTACGGCCAGGCCGTCGGTCTGGGCACCACCCGGCCGGGGCGGATCGGCTCCGGCTTCCGGCAGCGGTTCGCGATCCGGGTGACAGGCCATGTCGTACGGCGGATCGCCCGCGAGGCCGGGATCGGCCGGATCGGTGTCCGGGTCCGGCCGGAGTCGGACAACCACCGGCTCGTGGTCGCGTTCCCGTGGGCGCACGAGCAGCGCGCGCGGGCGCTCGCGGCGGCGATCGTCGAGGTGCTGGACGCGTTCGGCGCCGACCATCTGCCCGAGCTGATGGCGACCGTCGGCGAGCGGGTGCACAACGAGCCGCCCGGTAACGTGCCGCCGACCATCCGGCCGAAGGTGCCGGTCGTCGCGGTCACCGGGACCAACGGCAAGACCACGACCTCCCGGATGATCGCCCACATCGGGCGCGCGGCCGGGCTGCACGTCGGCTGGTCGAGCACCGACGGCGTCTACTTCGACGGCGAATTGGTCAAGTACGGCGACTTCTCCGGCCCGAGCGGCGCCGGGCAGGTGCTGTCCCAGCCGGGGATCCAGCTGGCCGTCACCGAGACTGCCCGCGGCGGCATCCTGCGCCGCGGTGTCGGCGTCGCCTCGAACGACGTCTCCGTCGTCACCAACGTCACCGCGGACCACCTCGGCCTGGGCGGGATCGACACGGTCGACCAGCTCGCCGAGGTGAAGGCGGTCATCACCCACATCACCCGCCCGCGCGGCTGGTGCGTGGTGAACGGTGACGATCCGCGTACGTTCGCGATGCGGCTCGGCTCGCCGGCCAAGTGCTGGGTGTTCTCGCGGGATCCCGACTCGCCGTCGATCCGCGCCGCACTCGACGAAGGCGGCCGCGCGACCACCGTCCTCGACGGCTTCATCACAGTCCTCGACCAGGCGTCCGATCCGGAACCGCTGCTGAAGGTCGTCGACGTACCGATGACGTTGTCCGGCTTGTCGCACTACAACGTGGAGAACGCGCTGGCTGCCGCGTCGGCAGCGCTCGGGCTCGGGCTGCCGCGCGCCGCGGTGATCGAGGGACTGAGTTCGTTCTCGCCGAACGAGAACAACCCCGGCCGGATGAACATGTACTCGCTGCGCGGCTTCACCGTGGTGATCGACCTTGCGCACAACGAGGCCGGCCTGGAAGCCCTGCTCGAGATCATGAACGGCGTTCGGCACGAGGGCGGGCGGTTGCTGCTCGCGCTCGGTTCGCCGGGTGACCGCGCCGACGACATGGTCTCCGCGCTGGGCGCGATCGGTGCGCGTGGTGCCGATCGGGTCGCGATCGGGCACAAGAGCGAGTACCTGCGTGGGCGGCCGCCGTCCGAGCTGGAGGCGGTGTTCCGCGAGGGAGCCGCATCGGTCGGCGTCGACGACGTACCGGCGTACCCGACCGAGCTCGAGGCGGCGCAGGCGCTGGTCGCTCAGGCCCAGCCGGGTGACGTGGTCGCGGTGATGTCTCTGCAGGATCGGGCGAGTCTTGACGGCTGGTTGCGGTCCGAGGGAGCTACCGTCGACACAGCGGAAGATCTGAAGTCGAAGGTCGAGAGAGCCCACCACTAGCCCCACCGCCCTCGGTTGGGGCGGGACGGGGATGAGGATGCGCTACCTGTGGTCGATCCCGGCTGCTGTTGTCGCCTGGTTCGTGGGTGGCTTCTCCGCCGTCTACCTGAAGGGCCTGCCGGGCGGTACGACGATGTTCGTGCCGCCGCGGCTGGATCTGTTGCTGCTGGGCGGATTCGCCGGGGGAGTGCTGGCCGGTCTGCTGGTCGCCCGCGTCCGCGCGACGCTGCCGCTGGTCCTGATCGTTGCCACCGGCGCCTGGTGGCTGACCGGCAATCCCTGGCAGGAACGGGAGCTGCTGATCTCGTTGCTGGTGGCAAGCGCTCTCGGCGGCCTACTCGGTGCCCTGGGCACCAGAAGTTCGGTGATCGCCGCGTTCGCGCTCGCCCTGCCGATCGCCTGGTACGCGCTGCGTCCGGCAGGCCACCTGACTGACTTCCGCTGGCTCTGGCAGCTGAACGGACTCCTCGTCGGCGTCGGTCTGGCACTACTTCTGTACGTCGCCTGCTGGTTGCGCGGGTGGCGTTCGGCGTACTTCTGGCTGCCGCTGACCGCGACCTACCTCGCCTCGTTCGGAGTGGTCGCCGCGATCCAGGCGATCGACCGCGCGCCCAGCGGTCAGGCGTTCAACCCGACCGTGGACGCGGCGATGGACGCCTTCTTCAACTCGTTCGAGCCGATCCTGCGGGAGTACGGCGCCTGGCTCGTGGTGGCCGTCCTGCTCGCGATCCCCATGGTCGCGCTGAAGCTCCGCGCGCTGCCCCCGGTCCCGCCGCCACCCGACCCGTTCGCCGACCGGACGAACGACGCCGTACTGGGTGACGACCTCGACTGGATCGACCGCGACGAGCCGAAGCGCCGCCTGTTCTCGCGCCGCACTAACGAACCGGTGTGAACGACCAGTCCGCTGTGAACTGGCGGGGGAGAGTGAGAACGAAGAAGCGCTTGCTGTTGCTCGCGGGGGTCGCGATCGTATCCACCGTGAAGTTCCACTTGCCGACCCGGATGCGGACCTTGCGCGTGTCGGCCGAGGTGACGCCCGCGAAGACGGAGGTGGTGTCCTTGTCGGCCTTGGTCTTCCCGAGGATCCCGACGGCGCCGGCGAAGTCGTCCAGGCCGCGGTCCTTCCCGCAGGGTCGCTTCTTGTCCACGAAGGCGCTTTCCAGCGAATAGATCGGTCTGGGCTCCTTGGTACTGCTCCACGAGGGTGTGGGGATCATCACCACGCAGCCGCCTTCGACAGCAGCGACTCCCCAGGGGCGGTTGCCGATCTTTCCCTGGTACAGGTAGTACATGCCCTTCGCCCCCGGGACCGGCTTGTCCATCCACGGGTCCGGCAGCCGCTGACTGGAGGCCGGTGCGCTGACTGGCGCATCGGTCGTCAGCAGCGCCCCGGCGATCGGCGTCGCGGTGAGTGCGATCGCGGTGACCGCGGCGGTGCCCACCAGCGCAGCCCCGGTACGACGGCGCCGGCGGCGGCGCGTGATGCCGGTGCGGACGAGGGCGGCGGGGTCGAGGGGTTCCGGGCGGTCGTCGGTCAGTACAGCGAACTTGTCGGTGAGGTCGTGGGTCATGCGATTCCCCTCCCGGCCAGGATGGCCAGCTCATCGGGTGACGTGAAGTCGAGTTCGGCGCGCAGGGCGTCCAGGCCGCGGCGCGTGTGTTGTTTGACCGAGCCGACCGAGCAGCCGAGCAGGTCGGCGACACTGCGTTCGGACAGGTCCTCGGCGTACCGGAGGTAGACGGCAGCGCGTTGCCGTGGGCTGAGTCGCGCCATCGCGCGGCGGAGTGCGAGCCGCTCGTCGATCTGACCGGTGGCCGCGGCGACCGCGACCTCGGGTGGTGTCTCGGTCGGGTGTTCACCGAACCAGCGACGCCGCCGGGTGGACAGGAACGTCGTGGTCACGACTCGGCGCAGGTAGGCCTCCGGGCTGCCGGTGCTGGCCTTGCCCCAGTGGAACCACAGCTTGGTGAACGACTCCTGCGCCAGATCCTCGGCCCGTTGGTGGTCCAAGGTCAGTGCGTACGCCAGCCGGGCGGTCGCACTCCAGCGCGCTCGTACGAAGTCGTCGAAGTCCGCCTCCGTGGGACGGTCTCTCATCGGCATCGCCTCCTCACCACCTAGAACGCTGTGGCGAGCGTCGCAGGGTGACAGGTCAGCCGAGAACTTTTTGCCCCAGCCAGCCGCCGGGCTGGAAGCCGGGCGGAATCGCGAACACGGCGGAGCCGATGGTCGTGGTCCACTCGTTCAGGGCGTCGGCTGCGTCCAGGCGGGCCAGCAGCGGGAGGAACTGGCCGGCGATATCGGCCTGGTAGCTGAGGAAGATCAGGCCGGACTCACGCGTCGTACCGGAGTCGTGGACGTAGTTGAGGCCTTTGCGGAAGATGCGGCGGCCGTCGTTCTCGGAGTGGTGGGAGAGGCGCGCATGGGCGTTGGCTGCGATGACGGGGCGGCCTTCGGCGTCGCGGGCTTCGAGGTCGAGTTCGTCGTGTTCGGCGGTGCCGGTGAGTGGTGCGCCGGTGCTGAGTTTGCGGCCGATGGCGCGTTCTTGTTCCGAGCGGGTGCGTTCGTCCCAGGTGTCGAGGTTGAGTTTGATGCGCCGTACGACGAGGGTCGTGCTGCCGTCGGCTGCCCAGACGGTCGCGTCGAACTCGGGTGTCCCGACGGCCGGGTTGCCGGTGCCGTCGACCTGACCGAACAGGTTCCGCCCGGTGACCGGCTTCCCGTCCGGGCCGGTGCTGTTCCAGAAGCCGGTCTGCCGCCACGCCGGCACCGCGAACGGCTTCGCGTCCGCGACGAACCGCCGTACGGCGTGCACGACGCTCAGCTCGTCATCCGCGCCGACGAGGATCAGCAGGTCACCACCCGACCACTCGTCCTGCAAACGGTCGTGCCGCATCACCGGCAGGTCGTCCGGGGCGGCCGGTTTGTTGCCTGCCAGCTCGAACACCCGGGCCCCGAAACCAACCGTCGTGGTCAGTGCCGTGTTCGCAGTCGCCAACTCCGGAGCCGTGTCCCCGGGTGCCGGTTGTCCGTTGCCCAACGCAACAACATTCGCCGACCATAACCTCATCAACCGCCCAAGCGCGGCCTTATCGGTACCAGGCTTGAGGTTGAACGCCACCAACTCCCCGTGCCGAGGAGAGCTCGCCGCGACGCCCGGCTGACGGTCGCCGTACGGGGAGATGAGCCGGCTGGCGGGAGGAGGTTGCTTGTCGAGGGCAACGGTAGCGGCGCCGGTGACGGCAGCACCTGCGGCGGCTGCTCCGGCGTACCCGAAGAGTTGTCGGCGCGACGGCTTTACTGGGGTTCCCACTAGGCGTCTGAGGGGTCCTCGGTCTCTTCGGGCTTCACGAAGTCGGGGTCGCCGCCCTCGTCGCCCGAGCGCGCACCGGCCTGGGCCAGGTGCGACACGGACTCCAGCTCGGCCAGAACCGTCTGGTGCTGATCGACACACAGGACGACCAGGTCACCGCGGTTCGACCGGGCGAGCGCGTGCCGGATCGCAGTCAGCTCGTCGATGACGATCTCGACCTGACGGCACCGGGCCCCGGTGTCCATCGCGCTCCGGACCCCGGCCTCGATCAGCGAGGCCAGCTCGCCACGCTTGCGGCCGCGCAGGCGCGCGTCCTCACGGACGATGACAACGTCGAAGTGCTGGGCCGCGATCTGCCCGAGCTCATGGATGTCCTCGTCCCGCCGGTCGCCCGCGGTTGCGATCACACCGATCCGTGACGGTCGGCCGAGCTCGGACGACGCGATCAGGCTCTCGCCCAGCCGGTCGACGAAGTCACCGAGCATCCGCATCGCGGGCGCGTTGTGGCAGTAGTCGACGATGACCGTGCGGCCGTCGACATCGATCTCGTTCAGCCGGCCGGGGGACAGGTAGTACGACGTGTTGAACGTCCGCAGACCTTGCCGGATGTCGTGCAGCGGCGCACCGGCCGCGAACGCGGCAGCCGCGGCGGCCATCCCGTTCTGCACGTTCATCATCGCGCGCCCACCGAACGTTGCCGGGAGCAAGTGTGTCCAGGCGAGCTGCATCGAACGGCGGCCGTGCTTGACCACGATCATGTCACCGAGGTCGGAGCGCTCGAGCACCACGGCACGACCACCCCGCCGGCAGTGACCCTCGATGTACTCGCGGACCTCGCTGCCCGGCTCGGCCATGCTGAACCACACGACCTGTCCGGAACACTTGCGCCGCATCTTGCGAACCAGCGGGTCATCGGCGTTCAGTACGGCGTACCCGGTCCGGGGCACGGCCTCGACCAGCACGCCCTTCACATCGGCCAACTGCTCCAGCGTGTCGATCCCGCGGAGCCCGAGGTGATCGGGCTGCACATTCAGTACGACGGCGATGTCGTTCCGCTCGTAGCCGAGACCCTCACGCAGGATGCCACCGCGCGCGACCTCGAACACGGCGAAGTCGACGCGCGGGTTCTGCAGCACCATCCGGGCGGACTTCGGCCCGGACGCATCCGACCGGATCACCAGCCGCTCGTCGATCACGATGCCGTCGGTCGACGTCATACCGACCTTGCGGCCCATGCCCTTGAAGACGTGGCTGATCATCCGCGAGGTGGTGGTCTTGCCGTTCGTGCCGGTCACGGCGACGATCGGGATCCGGCTGGTCGCACCCGGCGGGAACAGCATGTCGACGACCGGTTTGGCGATGTACTGCGGTTCGCCGATGGTCGGATTCGTGTGCATCCGGAAGCCCGGGGCGGCGTTGACCTCGCAGATCGCGCCGCCGGTCTCGCGCACCGGCTGGGTGATGTCGGGGCAGATGAAGTCGATCCCGGCGATGTCGAGCCCGATCATCCGGGCCGCCTCCTCGGCGATCTCGACGTTCTCCGGGTGTGCCTCCCAGGTCCGGTCGATGGAGATCCCGCCGGTGGACATGTTGCCGGTGAGCGTGAGCTTCACCATCACTTCCTCCGGCGGTACGTCGTCCAGCTCGAACCCCTGGCTGCGCACCAGCTCCCGAGCGGCCGCGTTCACGGTGATCCGGGTCAGGATCTTCTCGTGCCCGACACCACGGCGCGGATCGGCGTTGGTGATGTCGACCAGCTCGGCCACCGTGTGCACGCCGTCGCCGACCACATGCGCGGGGACGCGCTCGGCGATCGCCTCCATCCGGCCGTTGATGATCAGGCACCGGTAGTCCTTGCCGACCACCATGTTCTCCACGATCACCCAGCCACGGCGGGACTGCTCGGCCGCGATCGGGAAGGCCTCACGGACGTCGTCGGCGTTCTGCAGGTTCAGGCAGACGCCGCGGCCGTGGTTGCCGTCGAGCGGCTTGCACACGACCGGGTAGCCGAGCTTGTTGGCGATCGAGACGGCTTCGTCGACTGTGCGGATCGACTCCGAGCGCGGCACCGGAAGACCGGCCGAGGCAAGCAGCCGGGTGGTCAGATCCTTGTCGCTGGCAACGTCGACCGCGATCGATCCGGTCTCGGAGGTCATGGTGGCCCGGATGCGCTTCGCGTGCACACCCTGACCGAGCTGGACCAGGCTGGCCTTGTTCAGCCGGATCCACGGGATGTCGCGGGAGACAGCCTCGTCGACGATCGCCTGCGTGGACGGACCGAACGCCGTACGCTCCGCCTGCTTGATGAACTTCTCCAGCTCGCCGGTGAAGTCGAACTCAGGATCCGGTTGAACAAGCTGGTTGACGAACCGTACGGCGAGCTCACCGGCGGCCAGTCCCACGGCCTCGTCGGCGTACGCGTAGACGATGTTGTAGCGCCCCGGGTGGCCCTTGACCTGGCGGGTCTTGCCGCGCCGCATGTCGTGGCCGGCCTCCTGCTGCAGTTGCAGGGCGACGTGCTCGGCGATGTGGCCGAGCCAGGTGCCCTCGTTCAGCCGCTCGATGAAACCGCCGCGCCGGCCGCGCGAGCAGTGGTGCTGGTCGAGCCGGGGCAAGTGCTCGAGGAGCTGCTCGGTGAACCCGGGAATCGTGTTCGACGGAAAGCTCTCCAGCGAGCCCAGGTCGACGACCAGATGAATGGCCGGCTCGTAACTCCACACGTTCGGCCCGCGGTAAACCCGCGTCTCGATGATCTTCAGGTCGGGGCTGGGCGTGCCGTGGATTTCGGTGCTTTCCGTCATGAGGTTCCTGTGTCTCGTCGCTGACTGTCGGGGGAGTCGAGGTCGGCGCCGGCCGTGAACGGCTCGGTCGCCTCCGGTCTGGACTCCCCGGCGGCCGACGACCGCGCGGTCTTGGCAGTACGCCGCCCGGCCCGCTTCTTGCGATCCGCGTAGTACTTGGGTGAAACGCCCTCGGCCGCGATCTCCTTCGCCAGCTTCCGCAGGTCCGCCTCGGCGGCCTCCAGCCCGGCGATCTCCTCGGCCGGCGGCTGCGGCCCGTAGGACAACAACACCCGGGCCTGCAGGTCGAACGTTGCCGTTGCCGGCAGCACATGCAGTACGACGCCCGACGCGAGCAGCGGCTCGGACCGGCTCGCGTTGTGTGCGTTCGAGGTGATCCGGCTCCCGTCGAAGATCGTCACCGCGCCACGGCCGACCACCTCAAGATGAGTCCCCCGTACGACGGCAGCCGTGTCCTCGTCCACCCCGATCCCGAGCAGCCCGGGGGACTGGGCAACCAGCGACAGCAGCCGCCCGTACCGGTTCCGCTGGGCGAAGTGCTGGTCGACGATCGCGCCCTGCACCAGACCCAGTCCGTTCGACAGCTGGCTCATCCGCTGTCGCGGTGTCGCGCCGGACCGGCCGAAGGCGATCATGTGCTCGGCCAGGATGCTCGCACCCGCAGACGTGCCTCCCACGGCCGCCCCGCGCGCGTGAGCCGCGGTGACGGCCCGGCCGAACGCCGTACCGGTGACAACACCCGCGAGCTTCAGTTGGTTGCCACCGGTCATGAAGATCCCGGTAGCGTCATGCACCGGAGCGATGAACGCGGGGTCGTCGGCGTCCTCCCGGCTCTCCGGGCGGACCCCGACGACACTCTGGGCACCGAGAGCCGCGAACAGCGCGTGGTAAACGTCGACGACATCCTGCCCGAGCGCCGACGCGGTGGGCACCACCACGATCCGCGCCTTCGACCCACCGGCAGCCTCGACGAACTCCTGCAGCACCGTGCGCTTCTTCAGCTTGTCCTCGGCACCACCAATGGCGAACAGGGCCCCCGGCCCACTGTTCACCCCACCCAACTGTTCTGACATAGCCGAAGGATAAGTGCTCGGCCCCCGGGAGACCGCAATCCGGTCTTATTGCTGGATGGGCCTATTGCTGAATCGGCTGGCCGTCCGTCCCGCAGACGTAGCCGGCCCGGATGCAGTTGTCCACGCGCCGCTGGAGCTCGGCCGGGTCCCAGACGTTCAGGAAGTCGCCGTGGAACGTGTAGCCGGGGGCGGTGGTGACATTCGTCCCGTTCCGGGTGCCGGCCAGGCTCAGTCCGGTGCCGTTGACCGGGTAGGTGATCAGGAACTCCAGCCGCGGTACGACGACCGGATGGGTGGACGGACACGTCGTACCGGCTGGAAACGCCATGTGATCCTTGTGGTTCGGTGAATCGAGCCGGACCCCGTCCCAGCAGGTCGGGAAGTCCAGGTAGTTCTCCAGCTTCGTACCGGGCGGACAGACCAGGAAGTCCCGGCTGGACTGGCTCTGGCCGACACAGGACCACCGGGCGGCCGGGTTCTGCTCCGGACTGGTCGCGAGCGCATTCCCGATCACGTACCGCAGACCTTGTGGATAGGCCTGCGCGTTGGTGCGGTCGGTGATGCCCTGGTAGTAGATGGTCACTCGCTCAGGCGCAACCGGTACGCCGTTCTGGTACAGCGTCGGAGTCCAGTACGCCGATTTGTCCGACACCGGATCGCAGTTCGTGCCACCGAGCCGCAGCGACTGCAGCGTGGAGTGGGCGTTGGTAGTGGTGTTGCCGAAGAACTCGTGGATGTGTGACCCGCCGGACTGGCCGGGGAACACGATCGGATCGTCACCGGCTCGGTGACTGCTGCGGCACTCGGCCCGGAACTCCGAGCCGCGAACCGGTGCTTCTTGGGCGGCCATCATGGCCGCTGCCTCGGCCGTACTCGGTGCCTGACCGTGCTGCGAGTGGTCGACATGCGCCTGGCTGGTGGGCTGGTGGTGGACCACCATCACGGCGGCCACACCGACCAGCACCACTCCAGCGGCGAGAAGTTTCGCCGTACCCATGTCAGTGACCGAAGATGAACCAGTTGACGTTCACGAAGTCGGCCGGCTGGCCGCTGGTGAAGGTCAGGTAGACGTCGTGGACGCCGGTGACGGACGAGATGTTGGTCGGGACCGAGCGCCAGGACTGCCAGCCGCCGGTATTGCCGATCGCGAAGGTGCCGATCGGTGCGTTACTGCGACTGTCCAGGCGGACTTCGACCAAGCCGCTGGCCCCGCCGCCGACGCCGGAGGCCACTCGGCCGGTGAACTGGCGGGCCGGGGTGCTGCCGAAGTCGATGCCTCGGTAGAGCGCCCAGTCGCCGTTGCCGACCTGCATCAGGTTCTGGCCGCCGCCGGTGTCGGTGGTGGTCTCGACGCCGGTGCCGCTCTGCTGCTGGGCGGACTCGGCCTGAATGGTGCTGTACGCGCTACCGCCGCCACCTGGCGGGGGAGAGGTCGGCGGAGGCGTCGTACCGCCGCCCTTCTGCGTCACAGCGACGTAGTCGACGACCATTGGGCGGTCGGGCACCGTCTCGGCGCGTGGGGTCGGGCCGTTGAGTGCATCCGGGAACGCCCCGCCGATCGCCAGGTTCAGCAGGATGAAGTAGCCGGCATGCGAGGTCATGTTCGACCAGGTGTCTGCTGGGAGCTGGCTCTGGCTGATCGAGTGGTACTGCTGGCCATCGACGTACCAACGCAGTTGCTGCGGCGAGATGCTTGTGTCCCACTCGAAGCGGTAGGTGTGGAACCCGGACTGACAGGTCGAGCCCGGGCAGGCGCGGCTAGCGCCGAGGCCGCTGGTCTCGTTGCACGGGCCGCCGGGGTTCACGCCGCAGTGCAGCACGCCCCAGACCGAGTTGATCCCGTTGACGTTCTCCATGATGTCGAACTCGCCGATACCCGGCCAGTTCCAGTAGTTGCCCCGGTACGGCGACCCCAGCGCCCAGAACGCCGGCCAGTAGCCGAGTGCGGCGTTGCCGGTGACGTTCGGCATCTGGATGCGGCTCTCCATCGCGAGCACCCCGCCGGCCGGCGGCTTGAAGTTGCTGCGCTGGGTCTCGATCCGGGCCGACGTCCAGTTGCCGGCACCGTCGCGACGCGGGGTGATCCGCAGGTTGCCGGCGCCGTCGAGGCCGATGTTGTTGGTGCTGTTCGTGTAGTTCTGGACTTCGCCGGTACCCCAGTTCGCGGGGCCACCGGGATAGCCATGGCCGGTGTCGATGATCCAGTTCGCACCGGACGGCAGCGTGTTCGCCGGCCCGTTGAAGTCGTCAACCCAGACGGTCGACCACCCAGCCGGTGGCGGTGGCGCACTTGCCTGCGCGACGACAGTCAGCGACGCGGCGATGAGGAGTGGGGCGGCGAGTGATGCGGTGAAAAGACGGCGGGAGCGCACGGCGACCTCCGGGGCGGGTTGAGGCCAACAAGTTGAGCCAAATGTGAGCGCTCTCACGGTCGCTGTCAACAGTTCAGAGCATGAGCCGATGAACAGTCGTGCTGCGCCGAACGCTGAGACCGAGGTGTTCGTACATCGCGAGCGCACCGGTCCCGGAGTGCGTCCAGAGAGTCAGCTTGGTCCGGCCCAGCCGGTGGAACTCCGCGGCGGTCCGGTCCAGCATCGCCCGCGCGATTCCCCGGTTCCGGTGGTCCACGCCGACCGCGAGCTGTTCGACGTACCCCTCGTCGCCGTCGAGCGCGATCACCACACCGACCAGTACGTCGCCGTCGTACGCGAGCGTCGACGCGTCCGGCCGGAAACCGGCCCGCCCGATTGTCAGCCTTGTGCACGCTTCGACCACTCAGCGGCGCCGATCGTGGTCGATGGGTGCCCAAGGTGCCGCGTGGCGCGACCTTGTGCACGGTTCGACCGTGCTGCGACGGCGATCGTGGTTGGTGGGTGCTCAAGGTCGCCGTACGGCGGGGTGGTGGGTCAGGCGGGTTGGTCGGCGTCGGCGGTTTCTACTTCTTCGCGGCTGATGCCGAGGAGGTAGAGGATCGTGTCGAGGTAGGGGACGCTGACGTGGGTGTCGGCGGCGGCCTGGACTACTGGTTTGGCGTTGAAGGCGACGCCGAGGCCGGCGGCGGCGAGCATGTCTAGGTCGTTGGCGCCGTCGCCGATCGCGACCGTCTGCGAGAGCGGCGTGTTCGAGCGCTCGGCGAACTGGCGCAGGGCGACGGCCTTGCCGGCGCGGTCGACGATCTCGCCGATCACGCGGCCGGTGAGTTTGCCGTCGACGATCTCCAGCTCGTTCGCCTTCGCGTAGTCGATGCCGAGCTCGGCGGCGAGCTTGTCGGTGATCTGGCTGAACCCACCGCTCACGATCGCGAACTGGTACCCGAGCCGCTTCAGCGTCCGCACGAGCGTGCGCGCACCCGGTGCGAACTGGATCGCGTCGTACACGTCATCAAGCGCGGACGCCGGCAACCCGGCCAGCGCCTTGACCCGATGCTCGAGCGACTCGGCGAAGTCCAGCTCGCCCCGCATCGCCTGATCGGTGACCCGGGCAACTTCCTCCAGCCGGCCGGCGTGCCCGGCGAGCATCTCGATCACCTCGCCCTGGATCAGCGTGGAGTCGACGTCCATCACGATCAGCCGCTTGGCCCGCCGGTACAACCCACCATCCTGTACGGCGACGTCCAGCCCCTGGCGAACACCTTCCTGCGCCAGCACCGTCCGCAGCGTCTCCGGCTCCGCACCCGACACCGCAATCTCCATCGCCGTCACCGGGTACCGCGCCATCCGGCTGATCCGGTCGATGTTCGCCCCGGTGTCCGCGATCCGCCCGGCGATCGCCGCGAGCCCGACCGCCGACAGCGGATGCCCGATCACGGTCACCTGGCTGCGGCCCTTGCGCCGGGGTTCGTTGTCGCCGACACCCTTCTTCACCGAGATGTCGATGTCGAGAGCGGCGGCGAGCAGCTTGAGCTCTTCCTTCAGGTTCTTGTGATCACGCGGTGCCGACAGCAGCACACCGAGGATCAGCCGCCCTCGCAGCACGACCTGCTCCGCGTCGATGACCTCGAGCCCCCGCGTGGCCAGCGTCGACAGCACGGCAGACGTCAGCCCCGGCCGGTCCGTACCGGTCAACGTCACCAGCAGCGTCGGACGATCGTGCGAATGCATCTCAACCTCAGGCTGTTCAGTCATGACACCCCGAACGCTACCCACAAGACCTGTCACGCGGTGGTCCGGTCCACATCCCAAACATGAACACCCGCCCTTCCCACCGCACCCGCGCCCCACCCTGAGCCCAGCCACTCCATCCGGCACTTTCAACGGATCCCCTCCCTTCAGATTGCCCCTTCTCCCCTCGTCATATGAACGGAGAAGGGACCACTTCGGGGGATATCCGTCCCCATTGCCGGTCTGTACGGCGGCAGTGGTGGTGGCGGTGCGCCGGCTCTGTATGGCGGTGGTGATGCGCCGGGTCTCGTTCGGCGGTGGCGATGCGCCGGGTCTCGTACGGCGGTGGTGGTGCGGCCGGTCTGTACGGCGG
>NZ_SMKA01000006.1 GCF_004348455.1 Kribbella albertanoniae | reverse complement strand
CGAGGGTACGGCGTGCTGTCCCCGATGATGGCGGTGAGGTTGTAAGGCATGAACGTCGTGGCAGTGTTGTGGACGTTGCCGACTACGTTCGGGATTCGGTAGGTCTTGCCTTCCTCGGTGGTGGGCAAGGCATCGGCGGGTGATTGAGCGACGTTGTTCTCGTCGGCGATGAGGTGCCAGAGCGAACTGTCGCCGAAGTAAAGCTGGGCGATGGTGGCCAGCGAGTCGCCGGCGCTGACCACGTGGCTGCCCGGATTCGGCGCCGGGTAGGAGGCGCTGATCGGCGTGAAGACGCTGGTGAACTCCTCGGTTTTGAGTACGCCGCTTCCGACGACTGCAACCAGGTTGCCTTGGGCGTAGGTGAAGTCCTGTGCTCCACGGCCAGCCGCTCCGATGGTGCTGAACTCGTCCTTGGCCAGCACGTGGTCGTCGACGTCGTAGAGGAGACCACGTTCCTTGATCACGCCGCCGGGCTGGGTGATGTTCTGCTGCACCAGACGACCGCTCGGGTCGTAACGATTGATCGTTTCCCCGCTCCGCAGATCCGGATCGCTCGAGACGACAGTGACGAGCCTTTCCTTGTAGCCGCCGAACCGCAGGAGGTAGTCATGCGTGTACTGGTTGGTGAACTCCTTCGAGCTGGAGTTGCCCGGGTTCTTGGTCTGATGGAAGGTGTGGAACGTGAGGACGCCTGCGGCGTCGTAATCATGGTGGGAGTTCGAATCAGGCAGCAGGCCGGTGTGATCGGTCGTCTTCTGATCCTTGAGCTGCCCGTGGTCGTAGTAGGTCCTCTCCACAGTCGCCTTGGGCTTCGTCGTCGTGACCTCATTCGCCTTGGCCCCAGTGGAGATGATGGCTGTGAAGATGTCGTTCTTCAGCAAGGCGCCGCGGCCATCGACCTGCCGGATCTCGGCGTTCGTCCAAGCGCTCGATTCCTCCAGCGGGATCTGATCGGGAGGGGTGCTGACAACGAAAGGTTTGTACTCGCGCTTGTTGATGCGTTGCGACACCGCGATCAGGAAGTTGCGGTCGTCGTAGCCGTATCCTTCCTCCCGGAAGTAGGCAAAGCTGACACCGATGCCCTTGGCGGTCGTTCCCTGGCCGGTATCGACGAACTTCTCCGCCTGCAGACGCCGGCCGATCTTGTCGTACTTGATCGTCGTGCCCTGGCGTCCCGCGACGACCGTCCCATTCGCTCCCAGGCCCTCTACGACCGTCATCCTGCCTTCGGCGTCGTAGTCGTAGAAAAGAATGCGCTCCTGCTCCGCGGTGGTCGAGCCAGGCCGGGTGAAGTTCGCCTTCACCCGGCGCCGATTGCTCAGCTCGTCGTAGCCGAACCCGAGCTCCACCGCACCACGTCGCAGGGAGTCGACATCCGGTGGGATTCCGGGCGTGCTGGAGACAGTGCCCAGCCTGCCACGGACGTCGTAGGTGGTCATGGTGATCCGCTCGACCGTAGGCAACGGCTTCTGCTCGTACACAACCTCCTGGTTGGGAGGTGCTCCTACGGTCTTCTTGATCGTCTTCTTGCCGGTGTGCTTGAAGCTCTCCTTTGTCAGCTGACCGAGCGGCGTATACACGTAGTCGGTCGTGTCGTTCGTCGACCACGACCCCTCGTCCTCAGAGCCTGCGCCGGCGGCCAGAGTCTCCGATACTCGCTTCAGCAGACCGTTCTCATGGAAGGTCCGGATACGACGGGGCTCCGGTGAGTCGCCGGATACGCCCGGCACAGTGTAAGCCTCGCCCGAGAGCTCGCCGAAGTTGTTGTAGTTGTACGACGTCGTGTTGTTCCCGCCGACAGTGCTGCTCTGGAGCCGTCCGAACTTATGGATGTGGGGGGCCAGCGGATCGGAGACGTCCGGATCCGGCTGCAGGTTGTAGACCCAATCGTGGGCCTGACCGTTCGCATCGGTTTCGCGGATCTTGTGGCCGAGGACGCTGTACTCGGATGTCGTCCGGATGCCTGCGTTCACGTTGATACGGGCGAAGCCTCGATCGTCGATCTTGGTCAAAGATCGCACCATCGCGCTGCCGTCACCGTTCTTCGCTTCCCCAGTGCCCACTCGGCGGTTGGCCTGGTCGTA
Source organism: Kribbella albertanoniae (assembly GCF_004348455.1). Lineage (GTDB taxonomy): Bacteria > Actinomycetota > Actinomycetes > Propionibacteriales > Kribbellaceae > Kribbella > Kribbella albertanoniae. The sequence continues at coordinate 102,738 of NZ_SMKA01000006.1, read as the reverse complement.
GCGATAGTCGTTGAACACGACGCGAACAGGTGTCTGCCCGGTGCCGCCGTCGTACACCGCACCGCCGGCCTGTCTCAGGACGCCCTGCGTGAGGACGTTGCCGTTCGGGTCGAAGGTATCGAAGTGAATGATGCCCAGGCCGTTGCGGACCGCGACACGGTTGCCGTGAGCGTCGTACGCGTACTGAGTGGTGACTCCAGTGCCGTCAGTTTCGGAGATCACCTGCCCAACGGCGTCGTACTTCTTGCTGCGTGCTCGCTCGACCTGCCAGAACTGCGGCGTCGCAGGCAGGCTCGAGATGTCGAACTCCTGAACGACGCGGCCGACGATGTCGTAGCGGAGTTCGTGGCGGACATCGACCTGGCTCTCGGACAAGCCATTCGCAACCATGGCTCGCGGCAACCGTTCGGCAGTGAGCTGACTGTCCGCGTTGTACTCATAGCGTGTGGTCGATGCCTGGCCGAGCACGACGCCCGTGTCGTTGCGAACGAATCTGCCTTCTTCTCGTACGGTGATGTTCCCCCAGCGATCGTGATCTTGAGTGACCAGCGGCGTGACCAGGGTGGCCGCACCGCTCACCAGTGCCGTGAAGGCCGGCAGGCGCTGGATCTGAGGACGGCCGAGTTCGTCGTAGCCGGTCTCGGTGACGCGGAACTGCTCCTTCGGGGTGTTGGGGTGCTGACCACGCTGTTCGTGTCTGGTCACCTGACCGGCAATGTTGTAGTCGAAGGAGTTCCTGCCGTCTCCGTCCGTCGTCTCGATGACATGACCGGCTTTGTCGTACTTGTGGACAGCAGTCTTCGCCTTGGACAGCGCCGACAGCGGGGTCGACGCCAGGCCCCAGACCCTGCGTTCCTCGGTCACCTCACCGAAAGCGTTGAACAGGGACTGCACACCGGCCTGCTGCCGCACAGGACCATCACCAAAGACGTCCAGCGTGTGGGTTTGGCGGCCTGTTACGTCATAGAAGTAGCGCCGCTCCAGATCGTGGGAGTAGGTGAAATCGCCACCCTGCGCGACGCTGATCGGCTGAATCTCCTTGGCGACACGGCCGGCGTAGTCCACTTGCCGTCGGCTGACGTTGCCCTTGGCATCCGTCGTGCTGATGAAGTTTCCGGCCGCGTCGTAGGAGTGCTGAGTGACCAGCGTCTCTCCGATGGTGCTGGCGATCCGCGACTGCTTGGCGACGTTACCGAACGCGTCCGGGGTCAGCAAGACTGTTGCGACGCCGCCCGCGGAGGCGTTGCGGAACGGGTCGATCGTATTCTGCGCCGCGTAGACGCGGGCCGGTTCGACGGTCCGCGTGAGCTGACCGAGGGCGTTGTAGAACAGCTGGGTGATGTTCCCCAAGCCGTCCTTCTGAGTCTGAACCTTGCCCGTCGGCTCGTAGGTGAATGTCTGCATTGCCGTTGCCAGGTCACGGGGGTTCTCGACGTCGACGTACTTGTCGCCGTCCAGTTGCGTGTAGTGGGCGCCCAGGCGGCGGATCTCAGTGCGCCGGTCGAGGACGTCGTACTTGAACTCGATGATTCGGTCGCGGTCCCCGTCGTTCACACCTGGCTCGTTGAGGCCGTCGCCGCCTTGGAGGCCTGGCGCTTCGAACTCGACGATGCGAGTCAGATTCCCGAACGGGTCGTACGCCTTGGTTGCGTGCTGACCGAGGGCGTCGACGGTGCGGGTTTCGCGGCCCACGGTGTCGTAGTACCGCCAGGTGTCCTGCCACCTCGTCGTGTCGAGCTTGCGGGACTCGCGCCGTACCTGGCCGAAGGCGTTGTAGGCGTATCCGATCGTCGCCTGGTCGGTCGTCAAAGTCACCGACGTAGCGTTCTTCCGCTCTGCACGGTCGCCGTGGAAGTAGCCTGTCGACGGTTCCTTGACCTCGCTCTTGCGACCCGCGTTGTCATACATCGTCGTGACGGTTCGCGAGTCGGCGTCGGCGGTGAGCTTCGGGGCGATTTCTGCGGCGGTCCAGTGGCTCCCGTTGGCCGGCGTGCCGGTAACGCTGATGCTGTGCCGGGTAATGCTCTCCTGCTCATCGAAGACCGTATAGCTGAGTGATGTGACGTTGTTGAGCGCATCGATGTCGTGTACCACGCGCCCGAGCAGGTCGTAGGTCTTGTACTCCGACTGGGTCGTGGTCAGACCAGTCTTGGTCTGGGTGCGCACGATACCGCCGAACACGTCGTAGGTCAGCGTGACAGTACGACGGAAGCGACCTGGCGCGTTGTCCTTGTACACGCGGCCGACCAGGGCCGGATCCGCACCGGCGGCCGTCGGGTCGGCGAAGAAGCCAGGCAACGATGTGGTGGTCAGCCGGCCCACGTTGTCGAAATCGAAGTCGGTCGTCCTGGAGTCGACCGTGTTGGCCCTCTCAGTGGTGCTGTCGAGATTGCCGAGTGCGTCGTACGACGTCACGTCCTCCAACGCCAGCGTTTGCACGCTCTGACCGGTCAACTGGACCTCGATCGCCGGATTGATCTTTCGGCGGACCCGGCCGAGCCTGTCGTACACGTAGGTACAAACAGCCGCGTTCCGGTCGGTATGGCTGGTCCGGTCCCCTACCCCGTTGTACACGCTGACTTCGGCGGTGCCCTTGGCATCCGTGGTGGTACGCAGACGCCCAGCCTTGTCGTAGCCGAATCGCTCACCTCGGGTCGTTCCGTCACCGAGCGCACGGCTCCCCCGGCGCTGGACCAGGGCGGCCTCGGTGCGGGGCGTCGCCGCATCGACCAGGAGGTGATAGCGACGTCGTTCTTTCGGACGGCTCATCGCGTCGTAGATCGTCTCGCTGAGCGCTCCATCGGGGGCGACTACGAACCGCTGCCGGCCCAGGACGTCGTACACGAACGTGGTCGTGCGGTCCTTGGCGGTCTTGTTTGTGTTGGTCGCGGCGTCGAGAGTTGCCTTGGCGAAGTTCGCCAACCCTATCTCGAGCGCGTACGCCGTCGTCTGGGTGACGCGCCCGAGCGCGTCGTAGTCGGTCTTGGACACCACATGCTTGCCCTGGGCACCGGCTGCGAGGACGCGGACGGTGTAGATCGGCCGGCCCGCGACGTCGTACACGGAGACCTGTCGCCGGTCCTCGGAGCTGGTCACCACCGCGGCTGCGATGGTAGCGACCTGATAGTTGGCCAGTACGCCGACTCGGGTCGTGTACTGAATGGTTTGGCCGGGCCGACCGACTGGGTCATAGGTCTGCTCAGCGACAACATGCTGAGTGGCGTCGCCCTCAGCGTCGTTCGCGGAGACTCGCAGCGTGTATCGCAGTCGCCCCTGGGAGTCGTAGGAGAACCGAGTCACTCGGTTGTTCCGGTTCTTCCGATCCACCGCGGCGCTGATCGCGTTCTGGGTGTACGCCGTCAGCACCGGCTTCACCGCATAACGCACGGTCGCCACCAATGCGCCCATCGGATCGTAGACGTTCTCGCTGACCGCCCCCTGCGCATCAACGGTGAACCGCATCCGGTTGTTCGCGTGATACGCGAACCTGGTCCGCTGAATCTTGGTCAGCGTTTCGTCACCGCCGTACCCGAGCGCCGTCAGCTCAGCGTTGATCTCAGCCACCGAAAGCCCCGGTGACGCAGCGGTGTCCAGGGCAGTCACTCGCGCCTCGAGCAGGAACTTGTCGTAGCGCCGGGTCTCGATGACATTGCCGTTGGGGTCGTACCGGTTCTCGCTGATCGCCCACTTGTCGTCCCGGACCGCAGTCACGGTGAATCGCAGCCGGCCGTCCTTGTCGTACGACAGGATGCTGCGCTGGTCGTTCACATCCGACGCAGGCAGGACAGCGCCGGCGATATCACCGAAGCCGGCCAGCGTCGCTGCCGGGAGCCTATTGACGTAGCGGCGAGCCTCGAGCAGGCGCCCGTTCACGTCGTAGCGGTGATGCGTCACCTCGCCCTCGGCGTTGATCAGATGCGTGATCTGACCGGCCGCGTCGTACACGGTCCAGCTGCTGTTGCCATCAGCATCGATTGTTCGGCTGATGCGGCCGGCGCCGTCGTAGCGGTACTCCGTTGTCAGGTCGCGGGCACTGGCGGGCCCCGGACCCAGGACGGCACTCGGTGCCTCGATCTGCTTCGTCTTGCGACCCAGGTTGTCGAACTCGAACTTCGTCACCTGCTGGTTCGGGGTTTCCAGCGTGCCACGCTGGATCGTGACCGCTTCGCCGAGCCCGTTGTAGTCGTAGCGCGTCAGCAACCTCAGGCCGTCCGGGTCGACCACAACCTGCTTGAGACGGCCCATCCGATCGTAGGTATAGCTGGTCACCAGTTGGGCGATCGTCCCCTTGCCTTCGACGACGGTGACAGTCTGCCCAAGGCTGTTGAACTGGTGTTCCGTGGTCAGGTTGTTGTCCGAGACCACCTTCCGTTCCCTGACCCGATCGGCGTCGTCGTAGCCGAACCGGACCACCATCCCGCGTCCGTCGGTCGTCGTCTCGAGCCGGCCGCTGGGATCGTAGGTGTTCTCCCGGACCAAGATGTTGGTCTCGTCGAACACCTTCAACAGCTGTCCGTCCTGGTTGTACTCGTACTTGGTCTTGCCGCCGGATCCATCGGTCACCTCGGCGACCTCACCATGCCGGGTCTTCCGGGTCGAGACCTGAATTTCCTCCGGTGACGTCACGGTCGCCGTCCGGGTGGCATCGTCGTACGTGTACGTCGTCTCCGCCTCCGACGCATCGACCTGGCGCGCAACCCGGCCCAGCAGGTCGAACTCCGAACGCGTCGTACGTCCCAGCGGATCGGTGACGCTCATCGATCGTCCGCCGTCGCCGTACGCCGCCGTCGTGATCTTCCCCGCGCCGTCGACCGAGCGGATGGGCCGACCCTGGCCGTCGTACGACGTTCCCTGGCTGAGGTTGATCCCGCCGGCATCGGCCGTCTGCGAGCGCAGACCACCGCGCAGGTCGTAGTCGAAACGGTTCGTCACCGAGCGTGTGACACCAGCGACTTTGCTGATCTCACGGGTCTCGGTCTCCAACTGCCCGAACTGGGTGTACGTCCGGTGGGTGATGAACCCCTCCGCATCGGTCTGCTTGACCAACAGACCACGGCGGTCGTACTCGTAGGTGGTGAGCTGATCCCTCGTATCAGTGGCCGGAAGCTTGCCGGCCAACTGAGTCGCCGGGCCGCCGGACAGGTCGAGCATGTTCTCCACAAGCATCGGGTTCGCGTAGCGACGAACTGAGGCCATCTGGCCGTTCGCGTCGTACGTCGTCTCAGCGACCTCCAACGCCCCGTTGATTGTGTGGGTCAGCCGGTTCTCGGCGTCGTAGAACGACAGCGTCGTCCGGTGGGTCGGCCCGAGGGCCTTTGTCCGGCGGCCCAGGCTGTCGTAGTCCATCCGCGCACCGCGGGCCAGAACCGCAGCATCGATGGCAGCCTTGGTCGGATTCGCCGGTAAGGTCGCGTCGCCCTCGCCACGCAGTACGCCGGTCTCCTCACCGAACGCGTTGAGCCGGATCCGCCCTGCCCGCGACTCATCGGACCCGTCGGCGCGCACCTCGCGAACCAGCCTGCCCGCGCCGTCGTACTCAGGTCGCGTGACCGTGCCGTCTGGGGCCACTGTGCGACTGATCCGGCCGAGATCGTCGAACTCGACGGTCGAGATCAGCTTCGCGGTCCCGGCTTTGGCCTTCAAGGTGGCCAGAGTGTCGGTCGACAGCACCGCAACGGGCGTGCGATAGCGGATCTCCTGGCGAATGTTCGTCTCGGCGTTGTACGCCGACTCGGTCAGGAAGCCCTGCTCGTCAACCGCACCGACCACACGGCCCTGACCGTCGTAGTACAGGTAACTACGCAAGGCCGCGGTATCGGCCGGCCGCCAATCCGCGAGTGTGTCGTCGCCGGGTGCCGCAGCCAGGTTCGCTGTCTTCGTGGGTGTCGGTGGGCGGTTGGTGTCGCCGTTGAACTCGACCGGCGACTTCCGCACATCGATACTGAACTGCAGGTTCGCGGCCCGGCCCTCCGGATCCTCGGCGCGCAGTACGACCGTCTCGAGCTTCGTGTCGCCCGCCGTGCCCTTCAGTTCACGCGTCACCGGGTTGAACGTCAGCCAGGCCGGCTTCGCCACGACGCTGTAGACGAGTGGCCGACCGTCCGGTTCCGTTGCCGGGGGCACTGGAAAGCTGTAGCTCTGAAACCGGAACGTCGTCTGGTTCGGGATCCCTGCCCAGGTCGGTCCGTTGTGGGTCACTGTGATTGTGAACGATCGGTCGGTAGACAGACCGTGATGATCGGTCACGCGGGCGGTCAGCGTGTAGACGCCGGGCGTCGTGGGAGTGCCGCTGATTCTGCGCTCCGTCGCCGTGAACGACAACCCGGCCGGCAGCGGCGACACCATCGAGTAGGACAGTTGCGCAGCGGCCGATTCGACATCGGTAGCCGGCGGCAGGACGATGCGGTACTCCGGATTGCCCTTCGGCGCCGTACTGTCGGGCAGCGCGGTCCACGTCGGCGGGGTGTTGCCGACCGTGATCGTGAGTGACGCAGTGGCGGACTTGGCCCGCTGGTCGTCGGCCTTCACCGTCACGTCGTACGACGTGATCGCGACCGGCGGCTTCCCGCGGAGAATCGCGATGCCCGACGTCGTGTCGAGAGTCAGCCAGGACGGCGGCGTACCGACGAAGCTGTACACCAGTTCGTCGCCATCCGGATCGTACGCCGGCATCCGGTACTCGAACTGCTTCCCGGCGAACGCGATCTGGTTCGTGATCCCGATCCACACCGGCTGGGACGCATTCGCGAGAGTCGCGATCCGATGGAGGTAGCGGATCGTCTCCGCCGGTCGACCGGCGGCGTCGTACCTGAACTCGGTCAGGAACCCCAACGGATCCACGACACCGACCTGGCGATCATCGCGATCGTAGAAGAACCGCGAGACGCGATTGCCGATCTGGTGCTGCCTGACGAGTGACCTGCCGTCGTAGGCCGTCGTCGACGCTGTCCCGATCGCATCGGTCGACGTCGCGAGGCGATTGGTGTCGTCGTAGTCGTTACGGACCACCCGGTCCCTGAGGGCGTCAACCACGACATCTGAACCCGCGCCCCCAACAGTCAGCGCATCCTTGGTAACAGTGCCCGCGTTGTACCAGCCACTCGTGTCCGCGAGCTTGCGATAACTGGTCCGGGCAATCTCCTGACCATTGGCGTTGTACTCCAGACCGACGACCGCGCCCGTCGCATCCACAGTGAAGCGGATCCGGTCGGCCGCATCGTAGAAGAGGAATCGCCGCCCACCCAGCGCGTCCTCAACCATGCGGAGCCGCCCGGCCGCGTCGTACACGCTCCTGGTCGTACGGTTGGTTCCGTCGCCGCTGCGGGTCACGCCGACCAGTCGGCCGCGATCGTCGAAGGAGCTGCTCTCCGCCAGGCCTGATGCCGTTGTCACCGTCACCTTGTTGGCGGCATCGTCGTACGACGTCGAGACGGTGCCGGCTGCGCCGACGAACGTGATGACCCGGCCGAGCCCGTCGCGAACGAAGGTGGACTTGGTGGCCCGGCGGACGCGTCCGGCAGCGCGGCGCGCGACGGATCCCAAGAGGTCGCCATGCGCGTCGTAGACGAACTCGGTGACCTCGGCCGCCGCATCGAGTACGCCGGCGCCTGTAGCATTCGTCGTCGCGAAGGCGGTCACCTTGCTGAGATCGCCGCGCAGGTCATAGGTGTACTCGGTCAGTTCGACCTGGGTCTTGTCCTGCTGGCCGGCCCACGTCGCCAGCTCGCCCTCGGTCAGCGCCTGCTGTGGTGTCAGCGGGCCGACGTTGAAGCGGGCCCCGGCGTACCGCACGGTCTGGCTGAGCAGACCCTTGCCGTTGCCGGCTGTGGCGTACCGGTTCTCGACGACAACGCCCTCAGCGCTTACCGCGAACCGAAGGCGGGCCTGCGGGTCGTAGGCAAAGCGATTCGTCACCGGTGCACCCGGCAACTGCGGACCGGGGCCGTCCGGATCGGGCACACCGTGTCGGGTCTCGGTGATTACCTGGTTTCGTACGTCGAATGTGCGAACCACGGTGTTGCCGCGGGTGTCGCGTTCGAGTCTGCGGTTGCCCGCACCGTCGTACTCGTAGTCGATCGTGTTGGAACGTGCATCGATGATCTGTTTGACGTTGCCGTCGTTGTCGTAGCTGAACCGCGTCGACAGCCGTGCAGCACCGGCGGCCGGCGGAGGTGTCTTGATCTCCACCAGCTGGCCCTTGGCGTCACTGACATACGTCCACAGCTTCGGGCTGCCGTCGCCGACATCAACGGTGACGTTGGCCTCGACAACCCCACCGGCCAGCTGGACATACGTGAACACCTGGACACCGCTCGCGTCGGTGACCCGCTTGATCCTCTCGTTCTCGTAGTCGAAGTTCGCACGGGTCCCGTCACTGTGGGAAACACTAGTGATTCTGGAGCTTGTCCCGTCATAGGTGTACGTCGTCGCGTACGTCGCCTGATCACCGATGGTCGACGGAGTGAGGTCGGCCTGGACCGACGTCAGACGCCCAGCCGAGTCATACCCATACTCGACCTGCTTGACCGCAGCATCGAGCGTGCCCGTCGGCTGACCCGTGGTGTCGACGCCCAAGGCTCGAGTTTCGGCCTTCTGGAGGCGGGTGTTGGTGCCGAAGGAGGCATAAGTCAGCAGGAGACGCTGGTTGCTGGAGGCATCGATGACCTCGGCCAGACGGCCCGAGGCGTCGTAGGCATAGGTGATGATGTTGCCGCTGGCATCTTGCTGGCTGAGCAGCCGGCCGCTGTCGGCATACTTCTCGACCAGCCGCGTCGACCCGTCGGTCCAGACCCACTGCTTCGGGCCGGAGTCGAACTGGATGCTGTCATGGGCGCCCGAGCCCTCCGGACTGGTGTACCGAGGGTCGTTCCACGCATAGACAGTCAGATGGCCGTCGGCGTCGGTGCGGGTGACCGTACTCCCCGGCTTGCTGTTCTCCCCCGACAGCGCCACGCGGCGCTCGCCGTCCCAGCGCCAGCCGTCCTGATCACCGTCGTCCAACCCACCCCGCGAGTTGTACGTCCGCAGATGCCGCAGATCCGTCCCTCTGCCGGAAAGACGTTCGTCGAAACCCTTCAGCACCAGGTTCCCGTTCGCAGCGTTCACGAACGCCGTACCGCCGGCTTGCCCCAACGCCCCAAGTCCGTGCACACCGGCCGGTCCCAGCACCTTCGGGGACGCATTGAACAAGCCGAGACCGTTCCCGGCAAAAATCGCGACCATGCAGATCAGCTCCGCTTCGAATCTTTCAGATGGGTCAGCGCACCATTTCGCCGCATCAGGCTTCGGGTGCAGTTCGAACTAGATGTGGGTTTTCGGCGGCGCCGCTTGAGCCGCCGGCGCGGTCGCCGGCTTCTGCAGATCGAACGTGTCAGTCACTTCGGCGGCCAGTTCACGTACTTCCTGACCTTTGGTGACAACTTCCTCCTCCCAGATCTTTTTGGATCGGGCGAGCTGGCGAACCAGGCCGGGGAGCTTGGCCGAGCCGAAGAGGAGGATGACGATGGCGAGGATGACCAGCCACTCGCCGCCCTGAGGCATGCCGAGGTTCGGGATCATGAGGTACTCCTTGGGATCAGGCCGAGCCGATGTACTGACTCACGCGGTACGCCGTTGACACACCGGCAACCGAGTGCCGGGCCGACACGATGAGATGAAGGCTGTCGGGCGTCGACCACGGATGGATGAAGCCGCCGTACAGGCCGGGCTCCTGGGCTGGTGTGAGTTGGACCTTCTCGTGCGACCACGGGCCCGTTGGGTGGGTGGCCGTCCTGGTCACGATGTGGTTCCTCGTGGAGTTCAGGTACGACATGACCCAGCAGCCGCCGATCAGGCGGCGTACTGACGGCTCGCCGAAGGCACCGCGGAGGATTGGGGTGCACGGCCTGCCCCAGGTGCCGTCGTGGGCGTTCCAGCCCTCGTACATCGCTGGGTCCAGGATTCGGTCGCACCGAACTCGGCGCAGCATCATCGCGCCGGTGCTCCGCCCAGAAGGCACCGAGAACACGTAGACCCAGTCGTCGTCGCGTTGCATGGTGGACAGCTGGAACGGGTCGTCCTGGGTCGGGTTGTTCCACCACTTGGTGCTGGTTCTACGGAAGTCGGTGCCGTGGTTCGACAACGCCAAGCCTGCGTAGCTTGTTCGGTACGACGCGCCTTCCCGCCTTGAGACGCTCACGTACGAGATCACGTGGCGTCCGTCCGGGAGACAGATCCCGTCGGTCGGCAGAACGGTCTCCTCCCAGATCCCGTCGACGCCGAGACCGGCGCGTCCACTCGCGATGCTGCCCGCCGAGCGGCCGCTGTCGAACATGATGTCGCCGGGCTGGGCATGCGAACTCAGCATGACTGCCGGTGTGGACTCGCGACCCGTCTGCGGCCACGGTGTCCCGAATGTATCGCCGAACAGGAACCGCACCTCCCGACGGTCGACGGCGTACGGGATCCCCAGCTCGGACCCGACCACGCCCCACCGCAGCGCCGCACGAGTTCCCAACCCGGTCAGGCGCGCCCGCAGGACCGCATCTCCTGCAGGTTGTGCCACCGCAATCTGCGGCATCAGCACTGCTAGTCCGGCACCTGATGCTGTCCCCAGGAACGCTCGACGCCCCACCTTCATATGACCCCCACTCTCTCGATCCAGATGTCAGCCCGAGACAGTAAGAACTGGGCCCGGGCGACGGCTGGAAACAACTGTCCAGCTGTCGATTCGAGTCACCTGAAGGCAGGCTGTGGGTGGACGAACTACTGGGTCACGCCGGCGAGGCAGCGGAGGAAGGAGCCCGTGCTGTTCTTCTCCCAGTGCACGTCGGTGGCACCGGCAAAATCCCGGCAGGAGGCGAGCGTTGCCTCGCTCTGATCCTTGTCCTTCATCTTTCCGACGACCTCGTACTGCGCCTCCGGGTTGTCGCAGGCGACCTGCTTGATGTCGTTCGATCCGGTGCCCTTCACGCACTCGCCGACCTCAGCATTCACTCCGTTGTCACGGGCGAAGTAGAGCGCTGCTGCCAGGATGATGAGCACGATCCCCAGCCCGACGACATTGGTGATCTTCTGCTCCCGGCTCAGCTTTCCGCTTGGCGTGGCGGCCGGTGTCTCCGACATCACGAACCTCTCCCAACTCTCGGCAACAGTCGAACCCATCCAGCCACGTCCCCGTGGTGCTTCCCTGAGCGCAGCCTTTCGGCGGCCATGGGTCCGGCGCCTCCAGCGGATGCCCAGGACGACTCGGCACTGTCGACCACCGCGACCGGCGTCGCGACCGGTCTCGATGACATCTAGCGGTCATCGCGTTACTGGCGTCGCCGCACACAGGCAACCTTCACTCAACAAGAAGCCTCGGAACCTACCGTCGGCCAGAACTCAGCAATCGAAGCAGCTGAACGGCTGCACCTGAAGGGGAACCTGAAATGAGAATGCGTCACCTCGTCGCCGGACTCGGCGTCGCGGCGCTCGCGCTGACTGCGACCGCCTGCGGTAAGGAAGAACCCGCGGCCGGAGGCGGCGGCAACACCGCGTCCGACTCCTGCGGCACCCCGCACAAGTTCGAGACCGCCACCGGCGTAGACGTGGCCGGCAGCCCCGCGTTCGCCAAGATCAAGACCCGCGGCAACCTCATCGTCGGCGTCAAGGCCGACCAGCCGAACCTCGGCTACAAGGACGCCGACGGCAAGCGCTGCGGCTTCGACATCGAGGTCGCCCGGATGGTCTCGGCGAACCTGGGCTTCGACCCGGACAAGATCGAATACAAGGAGATCCCGTCCGCCAACCGCGAGACGGCCATCGGCGGCGGCGAGATCGACTACTACGTCGGCACCTACTCGATCACCGACAAGCGCAAAGCCCTGGTCTCCTTCGCCGGCCCGTACTTCGTCGCCGGCCAGGACCTCCTGGTCAACAAGGCCGACACCTCCATGGACGCCGGCAAGACCGCCCTCAAGAGCAAGAAGGTCTGCTCCGCGACCGGCTCGACCCCGATCCAGCGGGTCAAGGACGAGCAGCTCACCGAAGCCAGCAACATCTCCGAGTTCAAGACCTACTCCGAGTGCGTCTCCCAACTGCTCGACAAGAAGGTCGACGCCGTCACCACCGACGACGCCATCCTCAAGGGCTACGCGGCCACCGCACCCGACCAGCTCCGCGTGGTCGGCAAGCCGTTCAGCACCGAGAAGTACGGCATCGGCCTGCCCAAGGACGACAAGGCGCTGCGCGACCAGGTGAACACCATCCTGGAGAAGTCCGCGACCGACGGCACCTGGAAGGCCATCTACGACGAGACCCTCGGCAAGTCCGGCTCCCCGGGCACCCCGCCGGCACTCGAGAAGTACTGATCCACTCGACGCGGTGAAGGAGACTCGATCATGAGGCATGTAGAACACAGGACGGTGCCGGGCTGGCTACAGCTGGGGACGATCGGGGTATGCCGATGATCGCGGCGGTCAACGGCACGACGTTGTCCTATCACGAGGTCGGTCAAGGTTCGGTGTGTCTGGTACTGCATGGCGGCATGGGCACCGATCACACGATGTACCGCGTACTGGATCCGTTGGGCGAGCGGCTCCGGCTCGTGTACTTCGACCAGCGTGGTACCGGGCGTTCTGGCCGGCCGCCGCTGAACACGCTGACCATGCCTCAGCTGGCCGACGACGCGGCGGAGTTGGCCAGACAGCTCGGTGCCGAGCAGGTGCTGGTTTTCGGCCATTCCTTCGGAGGGTTCGTCGCCCAGGAGCTCGCGGTACGCCATCCCGATCTGGTCTCGGGTTTGGTGCTTGCTGGCACCACTGCGGGGCAGCGCGGTGATGCCGACCGAATCGATGAGGATTCTGGGCCGCCACCATCGCCGGCGTTAGCGGCGATGATCGGCAAGATGGTCACCGAAGCCGACACCGACGAGAAGTTCGCGGCAATGTTCCGTGAGATCCTGCCGTACTACGTTCACCGCTTCGATCCGAGCGGTTTCAGTCGCCTGACCGCGGGGGCCGTGGCCGATGTTGCCACCTTCCACGCCACAGTCTCGCTGATGCGGACCTGGAGCGTGATCGACCGGCTCGACCAAGTGAAGGCACCGACACTCCTTCTCACCGGAGAACATGACCCAGTCTGCTCTCCGGCACAGTCGCGCCGGATCGCCCGCCGGATGAAGAGCGCCGACGTCGTCGTCTTCGACAACAGCGGGCACTTCCCGTGGCTGGACGAGCCCGAACAGTTCTACGCCGTGATGCACCATTGGCTGGACCAGCACCGCGGCCAGACACACGACGGCTGCAAGAAAGGATAGGCGGTGGATGCGCTGGGACTATTTCACGGCGAGGGAAGCAACAAGGGTGCGGGCTTCGTCGAATCCCACCGCTGCCGGGCCGGCACCCAACTCGCAGACGAGCGTGTCGAAGGTCCGGCGGTCGTGGGCATATAGTCCGGAGCTCGTCTCCGGGCTACCTGTCAGGAGGCCGACTACACGAGCAGCCACCGGTCCGTTCCCGAGCAGAAGCGCGGCATGAGCCAGATGTACCAGGTCGAGATGTTGTTGCTCGACATCCTCGATCTCGGTGCGGATACCAAGGGCACCGAGGAGAAACGGAATGGACTCCTTCGTCCGGCCAAGAGCAAGGAGGGCCACCCCTAGCCCGCTGAGCCCGTTCCCGGTCAGGTTCACGATGCCGACCGCCGGCGCCAGGCCCAACACGCGGAGGAACTCAGTACGTGCCGCCTCAGGCTTCCCCTCGCCAAGCAGAAGGAAGCCGAGTTCCTGCCGCGCGTAAGCCTCCATCTTGGCGTTCCCAGCTTCTAGCGCCATAGCAAGAGCCGTCTCGAGATGAGGCCGCGCCGCCACAAGGTCATCCGCCTTGTGGCTGACAACACCGAGCGTCAGATGGACGCTGAGCACCAAATCCGTGAATCCCGCCGCCGCGGCTTCCGCCAGCGCCTGATCCAAGTAGCGGCGAGCAGGAGCAACCTCATGCCGCATCTCATGTTCCCGCCCTCGCCGGAACAGCTTCTCGACCCGCTGACGCTCACCCATCCTCAGCTCCTCCCCTACCAATCAAATGTGCTCGCACCATCTCGCCCCACAAGGCTTCTGGTGTCCTTTGCGCCAGCTGTGAGTCGCCAGTCAGACGTCTGGCAGCCAGAGACTCATCCCACCCACAGGGCAGCCGTGGGTTCTGTTGGTGCAGTTGCGGGCAGTTGGGGGAAGGTCGGCCTTCGCCCAAGGAATGATGGGAGAACAACGATGGGTGCAAGGTCACGCGTTGGTTGGAAGAAGTTGATCGCAGCGACGCTGGGTGCGGTTGCCCTGCTCGCCGGAGTGCTCGCGGGTTCGGCCACTGTCGCCCAGGCCGATGCCAGCGACCGGGTCGTCAGCAATCACAACCAGGTGCTTCTCTAACCCAGCGAACCACTATGCCCGACCAGACTCGGCTTCCACCAGAGGCCGCAGATGCCCGCCTCCGGGGTTCGCAATTGCGCGAGAAGGGCCAGTTCGCCGAGGCTCGCCACGAGTTTCACCGTGCGCTCGCCCTCGCGGAACAGGGACCGACGGTAGATCCGTTGCAGCTCGTGCCATTGCTGAACGACATCGGTGTCATCGGCAAGTACCGCGGCGACTTCGACGAGGCCGAGTCCGCCTATCGTCGGGCGTTGCGGATCGTGAACGAGCGCGAGGACGGCCAAGTGGAGCTGCGAGCAAGCCTCCTGCACAACATCGCCGGCCTCGCTCACGCTCGTGGAGATGCAGTGGCCGCCGAATCCGTCGCACGAGAAGGCATCGCGCTTCGGGAAAGATCGGCGGCCACCAACCCACTGGATCTCGCGGCAGACCGTGCCGCGCTCGCAGCCATCCTCGTCGACCTGCATCAGACCGACGAGGCACACGAGCTGCTTGCCGACGTGATCGCCGTGTTCGAACGGCGGTACGGCCCAGAGCACTACGAGGTGGCGGTCGCTCTGCACAACCTTGGCTCGCTCGAGCACCGCGCAGGCGACTTCCAATCGGCAGCCGCGAACCTGGATCGCTCGGCGGAGATCAAACGGCTTGCGCTCCGTCCGGATCACCCCGATCTCGCCATCACCCTCCACAACCTTGCCTGTGCACAGACCGAGCTCGGCCTGGTCAGCCAGGCAATCACATCCCTACGAGAGGCAATCACGCTCTTGACGGACGTCGTCGCGACCGATCATCCGACCTTGAAGTCGTGCCACAAGCGACTCATGTTCCTGGCTGACTCACCGTTGGAGCCTGCCGCGCGATCGAGGCACGGTCACTCTTCGAACTCAATGGAGGACAACTGATGTACGACGTTGCCGGAAGACGCCCGCTGATGTCCCGCGTGCTGTGGTCCGCCGCACTGCCCTTGATGCTGCTTGCCGGCACGAGCACCTTTGCGCCGCCGGCTGACGCACACGCCTCGCCCGCATCGGTGCTGAAGTCGATCGTGCTTCCCGGTGCCACTTCCGCCGAGGGTATCGCCGCCGGAGAAGGCACCACCTTCTTCGCCGGGGACCTTTTCACCGGCGACATCTTCCGCGGTGACGTCGAGAACCGGACAGCAGCCCGGTTCATCGACGTACCGATCGGCAGACAGGCCGTTGGGATGGCCGTCAACACCCGGCACGATCTGCTCTTCGTGGCCGGCGGATTCACCGGCCAGGCATACGCCTATGACACCAACTCGGGCGCGACCGTAGCCAGCTTTCAACTCGGTGACCCCGGAACCTCACTGGTCAACGACGTGGCGCTCACACCTCAGGGCGCCTGGTTCACGGACACTCTGCACGCCAGGCTGCACTTCGTCCCGATCAACTCCAAGGGAGGCTTCGGACCGGCCAGGACATTGACGCTCAGCGGACCAGCAGCCGACATCGGCGACGACGTCAATCTCAACGGCATTGCCGCCACGGACGACGGAAGTTCTTTGATCGTCGCTCATACCGGCAACGGCGAGCTCTACACGGTCAATCCCACCAGCGGGAGTAGTGCGCACATCACCGGTGTGAGCGTGCCGGGCGTCGATGGAATCGTGCTCTCCGGCAGCCGCTTATGGACGGTGCAAGCCTTCTCCAACGTGATCACCCGAATCACGCTGAACAGCGATCTGTCCAGCGGCGTGGCCAAGAAAACCATCACGAGTCCCCTCTTCCAGGTCCCAGCCACGGCTGCCCTGTTCGGCAACACCCTCGGTGCCGTCAACGCAAAGTTCGACACCGGCGTCCCACCCACCGCAGATCAGTACGAGGTGGTTCTGGTCGAAGCCTGACAAGTTCAGGAACCAGCAATGCCCTTAGGAGGCCATGGCCTGCCTGTTCCCCAGTGCATGCCCACCGTGTACGGCGAGGCTGGCCAGAGCCGTGTGGTCTCGGAGTATCAACGGAAGGGTCAGCAGATGGAGCTGAGGCGTCGGGCGTTTCTCGCAACGATGGCTGGAGTCGGGGTGGCGGTTGCGGCTCCTGGGGTGGCCAGAGCACAGGGCGCTGCAGCGTGGCGGAAGCGGCTCACCGGCACCGATCTGGACACTGCGAGCCGGTGGCAGGTGGCCGGGACAGAACTTGGCATCCCCTACGCATTCGCGAACGGCTCGGTCGGGTACCTGTTCGGCCACACCTTCAGTGCGGCGCGACCCGAGTCCGGCGCGGGCTGGCGTTCGCCGGTCATTCTGAAGTCGACGGTCCATCCGGCGGCCAAGGATGGTTTGGTGTTCAACGGTGCCATCGGCCTCCGCGGCAACGGTCTGGCCCCTGCCGTCATGCACAGCGGCCAGAACGGGCTCGGTATCGACGGCGTCTGGGAGGTAGCCGCCGTTCCCACTGACGGCATCAGCTTCCCCGAGGACGGCCACCAGCTGATCTCATACTCAAGTGTGGAGCATCGCGCCCCGGGCCCGCGGAACTCACTGTGGAAGACGAACTACTCGGGGCTGGCCTACTCGGACAACGGCAAGGATTTCGTCCGCACCAACCTCAAGTGGTGGAACAACGCGGACAACTCCGATCCGTACCAGCTCTGGACGATGCAGCGCGACGGCGACTGGGTCTATGTCTTCTCGGTCGCGGCCGGCCGGCAGGACGGTGGGATGATGCTGCGTCGAGTCCGTTGGGATCGGATGCTCCACCCTGCCGAGTACGAGGGCTGGGGCTGGAACGGCCGTAACTGGTACTGGAACCGCGCCTGCACGCCGATCCTGACCGGCCGATTCGGCGAGCCCTCAGTCCGTCGGCTCAGCGACGGGACATGGGTGATGTCCTACCTGAACGCCGCGACCAACACGATCGTCACCCGCACCGCTGCCGGCCCGAACTGCACGTGGTCCGCGGAAAGAGCCCAGGTCACCTGGGCTCAAGAGCCGGGTCTGTACGGCGGATTCATCCACCCCTGGTCCAGCTCGAAGCCGAACGAGCTGCACCTGCTCGTCTCGACCTGGAGGCGCACCCTCGCCGGGCGGACGACGGCCTACCACGTCAGCCAGTACGTCGGAACCGTATAGCACTCACCGGACGAGGGAGAAGAAGCATGCAAGATCCCAGAATTGATCAATCGGTACGCCGTATTTCGCGGTGGCGTAGGTTGTTGCGCTTGGCAACAGGTGTGGCGCTGGTGACACCGGCCACGTTCGCTGCCGTCGGAGGTCTGGGTGGAGCGGCTCATGCCGTGACGAGTGTCGAGGCCAACCCCAATCTGGGCATGTTGACTGTCAGAGCACAGCCTGGACGGGTGAACAGTATCTCCGTCACCCAGCAGTTGAACCGGCTGATCATTCACGACTCTCGCGACACAGTGCGGGCTTCGGCGACCTGCGATGCAGTCGATCCGCAGACAGTGGTCTGCCCGGCCAGGGCCATCTTCCAGGTCGTCATCGACGCCGGCGACCTCAACGACGAGATCACCTTCGACGCCGCCGATGAGTTCGAGGTGCTGACAGGCAGGTTGATCGGCGGCCCGGGCGACGATGTCCTCGTCCTCGGACCGAACGCGACTACCGGACATCTGTTCGGTGGACAGGGCAACGATGTGCTGAAGGGCGGGCGGGCGTCCGACTTCCTTGAAGGTGGGGCAGGCGCGGACGAGTTCACTGGGGGCGACGGCGTCGACTTCGCCGACTATCGAAGCCGGGAGACACCAATCGTGGTGAGCATCGACAACATTCAGGACGACGGCGCGGCCGGCGAGCGCGACAACGTACACACGGATGTCGAGAACGTGATCGGTGGTTCGTCGGATGACGTGCTGGCGGGGAGCCACAGCGACAACAACCTGGACGGCGGTCCCGGACGCGACCGCCTGTTCGGCGACCTGGGCGACGACGCCTTGACCGGCGGACTTGGCAGTGACTCTCTCAACGGCGGCCCAGGAAGCGATGAGCTGTTCGGGGCCGAGGGCGATGACTTCCTCGAAGGCGGGAGCGGTACAGACTCCGACTTCTTCGAGGGCGGTGACGGGACGGATTCCGTGTCGTACTCCGGACGGCCCGATGACATCACCGCCGACAACAACGGCCAGTTCGACGACGGCGGCGGTGCCGGGACCGAGAAGGACAACGTCCGCCAGACTGTGGAAGCCATCCACGGTGGGGACGGCAACGACAGACTGCGCATCGCCGCACCCGACAGCGCCGTGGTGGGCAATGCCCTCACGGGCGGCGCCGGCGACGACCGTCTCATCGTCCGCGACGGCGGACCACGCGACATCGCAGACGGAGGACCGGGGACAAACAGCTGCATCATCGACCCTGAAGACAAGCCGGTCGACTGCGATCCCCTGCGTCACCAGTGACGTCTGCTCCAACACCAGGGCCGGCCGGTCCCGTGCCGCGCCCCAGACCGGCGAGGCTACGACGCAGGTCTGAGGGAACGGCACGGATCCCCATCAATTGCCCAGGCTGACGTGCAACCTTCGAGGAATGGCCATGACAAGGAATGCACGGAGATTCAAGCTATCGACAGTGGTCGTCGGCGTACTGATCGCGCTGGCGGTCCACTCACCGGCGGCCGGTGTGACGACCCCGATCAAGGTGACCCTCGAGGACGGGGTACTGCGGGTTCTCGGCGGACCGCAGGACGACCATCCGACGATCTACGTGACGGCATTTCCGGCAGATCGACCGCCCAGGGTCGTGGTGGACGAACTCGGACGGGACTTCGTCACAAGCGCGCCGTGCGTGACCGTCGGGACCAGCAGCCGGGTCGAGTGTCCACTGAAGGCAGTCACCGAGGTGATTGTCGAGACTGGTGATGGCAACGACTCGATCAATCACCGCACCGATTTTCCGGCCCGGCTGGTGGCCGGTTCCGGTAGCGACACCGTCAACGGGAGCGCTTCGCCGGAGTGGATCGACCTTGGACCAGGCGATGACGTCGCTCAGGTACTGGGTGGCACCGATGATGTGGTCGGCGGCCCCGGAAATGACCGAGTGACCTACGGCGCGATCGCCGACCTGGAGATCCGTCTCGACGACCTCGCGAATGATGGCGCCGCGGGTGAAAACAGCAACATTCACTCCGACGTGGAGAACCTGACTGGCGGTCAGGGCAGCGACCTGTTGGTCGGTAGCGCGGCGCCCAACCGGATGGACGGCGGTCCAGGAAACGACAAGCTGCTGGCACTGGACGGTGACGACATCCTCATCGGTGATGCCGGCGCCGACGTGATGTCCGGAGGGCCTGGCATCGACGCAGCCCACTACATGCTGCGCTACACACCATTGAGCCTCAGCATCGACAACGTCGCGAACGATGGTGCTCCGGGTGAGAAGGACGACATCCGCGCCGACGTCGAGAACCTG
The DNA here is from genome assembly GCF_004348455.1 of Kribbella albertanoniae. Lineage (GTDB taxonomy): Bacteria > Actinomycetota > Actinomycetes > Propionibacteriales > Kribbellaceae > Kribbella > Kribbella albertanoniae. The sequence goes on along the minus strand of NZ_SMKA01000006.1, from coordinate 82,969 downwards.
CTCGGTGGAGTCGCGGCCGACACCCTGATCGGCAGCGACAGCGCCAACGACCTCGACGGATCCTCGGGGGACGACCTCATCGAGGGCCGCGGCGGCGACGACGTTCTCCGCGGCGGCGCGGGCAACGACATCCTGATCGGCGACGCCGGCTTCGACACCGGTCTCGGCGACGCCGGAACCGACACGTGCAAGGTCGAAAAGCAGTCCGGCTGCCCGTGAGCCACCCCTGAAAGGTGAGTGGCGGCGGACCGGGGACACCGCCACTCGCCTCCGTCAGACCCCGAACCACCAAAGGGGCTTGGCCCAAAGCGAGCTCACAGGCTGCTGGTAGGCCGCCTTGGGACAATAGGGGCGTGGATGAACACAGCGCATCAATCGAGCCGGTGACGGCCACTCTCGGAAGCATCCTTCGCAATGTCGAACTGGGCGTGTTCCCTGCGCCGGATCTCAGCGTCAGCGTTGTCGCGGCCCCGTCCGAGCGGGACTCCTGCGTCGTCGGTCTGACTGCTCACATCGTCGTCGCAGCCGACGTCTCCTCCGCGTGGGTTCACAGCCTGCTACCGAGCCAGGATCCATCCGCTCCTCTGAACCCGCCTTTTCTGTCGGCGCTGGAGAAAGCTACTGGGCGGCGGGTGAATGCGATTGACGCGCTGCTGCTTGCCCCGGCCTTAGCCGCTGACGACGAGCGGGAGGAGTTGTTGTCGGTGTTGGTCGACCTCGCAGATCCCGAGCATCCGCGGGTTAGGCGCGCCCAGCTGCATCGGGATGAAGTGCGAGTGTTCGGTCATGCCGCGGGTGGGCTCGTACTCGTTGGCCGTGGTGTCGCCGGGCGCCTCGAGTGTGCTGTTGAGGTTCCTGAGGAAGCCAGGGGCATAGGGCGCGGCAGGACATTGGCTCGTGCTGCGCGTGCTCTGGTACCGGTTGGCTCGCATGTGTGGGCGCAGGTGACGCCAGGTAACGCCGCGTCCCTGCGCGCGTTCCTCGCCGCCGGCTTCATACCGGTCGGGTCTGAAGCATTGCTGGTGAAACACTAGGCCACGACGGCGACGACTTCGGCGTAGTGGCTGGTCGCAACCAAGGTGCCGTCCGTCGCACGGTTGTGCCGACGGTACAGGTCCAAGAGGTCGGCAGACAGTCTTGCCTGGCCCTCACGGTCCAGCGCGTCAAAGGCCTCCAGGGTTGGGCCGTACCAGGCACGGTAGTACTCCAGCATGTACTCGTCCGACGGGAACCGGAAGACGAACTCACGGTCGAGGATCTGTAGCGCGCTGATCCGATCGCCGAACAATTCTTCGAGTCGCCGGCGCGTGCCCCACTCACTGGCCGAGCGTAGACCGGCCGGGCGTGGAACGTGCGCCGCAACGGTCTTGAAGATCCCATCCACCAAAGAGTCCGGCGTCCAGTTGGTCATACCGATCCGGCCGCCGCTCCTGCAGACGCGAACCAGTTCATCAGCCGTTCGCTGCTGGTCAGGAGCGAACATCGCGCCGTACGTCGAAAGCACGACGTCGAAGCTGCCATCCTTGAACGGCAGGGCTTGTGCGTCGCCGACTTTCGTTCGAAGCCGAAGGTTCTGGACAGCGGCCGCCTTCCGGGCCGACTCGAGCAGGTGCTCGACGAAGTCCAGTGCGGTGACATCAGCCCATCGCCGCGCTGCCGCCAAGGAGGCGGCACCGTTGCCTGCGCCGACATCGAGAACCTTTTCGTCAGGATGGATGTCCAGAGCCTCGCACAGGAGTTCTGGCGGCAGCACGACAAGCGAGCCGATCCGGCCGAAGTCGCCAGCTGCCCAAGTCACCCGCTGACGTTGGGTAAGGGACTCAAGGTCAGGATGCACGGTCATGAACGAACCTCCAGTATCTCAACAGTCGGCCGGTGCCGCTGGGGCCGCCACTCGACCGAGCGAGCAGGTGGGGTCTGCGTCGGTCGGGCGGCCCCAGCGGGTGGACGACCGCCGCCCGGGGCGGAGGGGAGCCGGCTCGCCGCCCACAACGGCGCCAGGTGGCACGGTCCGGCCCTTGCGTGGTCGCCCGGGCCGAGACTGCACTTCAAGGCGCCGTCTCCCATTCCGTCACAGCCGGCTTCGGGAAAGATGTGCGCAGCCTGTTAGCCGCCGTGCCCAGGAGTTCCCCATCGCCTCGGCGCACGATGACTACGTCCCGAGCACATACTTCTGGAAGGGAGTTCTTCATGCTTACGCTCCTCGGTATGCCCCAGGGCGCGGAGTGGCTCGTCATACTCCATCCAGGGGACGACAACTGCGAGCTGACACATCAGCGTCAGCCGGCAGCCACCACACGGCGCCTTCGCGGACCGTCGCCGACGCTCATCCCAGCTGGGAAGGGCGTCGGCCGCACGTCGATCTCTTCCATGCGCTCGATGTACTGCCGGTAATGGCGGCGCGCGTCGCCGTACCGACCGGATTCCTGCAGCAGCGTAATGAGATCGAGGTACGTCGACTCGTCGTACGGATCCTGTCGAAGCAGTGCAAGAAACGACCAGACAGCCAGATCGACCTCGTCGGTTGCTTCGGCCGCAGCACCCAGCGCGCGAAGCACCGATGCGTGCAACGCGGACAGTTCATCGCGCATCGGCTCTGCCCAGGACTCGTAGGTATCCTCTGCGCAGAAGACTCCGGTGTACGCCGACACGGCCGACTGCAGGGAGACGAGAGCATCGGAGCCTTGCCGGCGCCATGACTCGAGTGCAGCCGAGGCGGTCTCGATGTACCGCTCCACGTCTGTATCAACGACTGTCAGGTCCAGCCGGACAATGTTGCGATCAGATACCACCGCAGGGTTGCTGATTCGATCGGCGCGCGAACCGTCCAAGACGGTGCGGAGCACCGTGAGAACTACCGAAAGCCGGTTGGACGCCAGGTGCGCGTCTTCTGGCCACAGCAACGAGTGCAACTCGTCACGCGTGATAGGGCCGCCTCGCCGCGACAACAGAATCTTGAGGACGTCGCGCGCCTTTTTCGACTGCCACTCCGTGGCCGCCACCACAGCTCCTTCGCGTACGACCTGAAACTTGCCGAGAGCATCGATCCGCAAGGCCGGCGCTAGCCTGGCTACCGCCAGGCCATCGGCGATTCCGGTCCACTCTCGCCGGGCGCCCAACTGGCGAAGCTTTTCGGCTTCTCCAAGCGCCCCTGCTCTGTCGGCGCGCAGCGTTGCCGCCAACAGACCGGCCCGTGCAACCCCGAAGGCATTGCCGACGTCGGTCCAGATCGCAGCAGCCTCCGCAAGCCGCCGGGCGGCCAGGTCCGGGCGCACACACGCCATCAGTTCCAGCGCCTCAGCCAGTCCCGCCTGGTCCCAACGGCACCGTGCAGCCTCTGCGGCTGACTTTGCCTGGACCTCCGCACCAGTATGGTCACCCTTCAGGAGGCCGATCCAGCCCCGCGCCAGAAGAGCACCGACCTGGTTGGGACCATCGTCGGTGGCAAGTTCGGCCATCGCAGCCGCGGCGCCGAGGTCGTCAGCTGCCCGAACGCGGGCCAAGCCAGCAGACGCTAACATCACCGTGTCCCGCCAACCCCCGGCCTGGGCGGTCCGGATCGCGTCCTCATAGGCAGCTCGGGCTTGTTCGACCTGACCCTGCAACCTGTAGATCAAGCCGAGTCCTGCCATTGGCCGGGCAACCTCGGCAGAGTTCATTGAACGGTAGCCGTCGCGGGCTGCACCGTACCGCCGAGACGCCTCGTCGTACTCGCTTCGCAGCACATGGGCATCTCCGATCTCGGTGAGCGCCCAAGGCCGGAGGACGACATAGCCCGACTGATCGACGAGGGCGAGCGCTTGTCCCAGTTCCTCGAGGGCCTCAGCCGGCAGCCCTTGCGCGGTGAGCTGTGCACCACGCCCGATCCCTAGCCGGATCAGGTTGATGATGTCGCGCGACTGCTCGGCCGCCGCGACGGCTACTAGGTAGTTGCTCTCAGCCCCGCGCCAGTCGGCAGCCTTCGCCGCCACCTCGCTCAGCACCGTATGACTTGCGGCAGTCGCCTGCAGCGAGGATGCCTTAGCCGCCAACTGTGTCGCGTGCTCGGCCATTTCCAGGGCTTCAGCGTGCCGACCTCTGGCCGCGTGGACAGTCGCCGTGCAGGCAGCATGGATCGCCTCATTCGCGAGTTCGCCTGTACCGCGGCGGCCGCGCCCCAGCACCCGCTCCGCCGTCTTGAGGTCTCCCAGCTGACACGCCGCGAGACCGGCACGCCAGGAGAGCTCAACAGCAAGAGGACCATCCCCGCTGGTCAGCCTGCCAAGCTCCCCAGTGGCTCCGTGCCAGTCCCCCCTGGCGAGCCGGGAACTCGCGCTCATTGCCGTGACCTGCGGGTCGATCGGCACCTGCTGCACCCGGTTGCGTCCTGCGATTCCTTCTTCGTTGGTCTCTATCACGACATCGCACAGTTCGATCATCTTGCGCCCCCCAGAAATTTCGCTTCAATGTGGTTCCGACTCGTGCTCACCCGAGCTGGTGAGCCGTGCCCAAGATCAAGGGTTGGACGAGCCTCGGCATGCCCATCCACTGCTCGTGCTGCACGTGCTCGACGCGAAAATGTCGTTGGAGCGCTGCCAGGAGGTCTCGGTTACAGCGACATCCCTGGGCGAACCTCGCCCAGGCGCCGGCCCACCGGTCCTGATGACGTCCAGCTCGGTGGCCTTCAGAGCGCACGTGCTCGCAGAACAGCAGACGGCCGCCTGGCTTCAGCACCCTGGCGACCTCCGCGAGGACCGGGTCGACTTCGGGCACAGTGCACAGAACGAGCGTGGAGGTCACGACGTCGACGCTCCCGGTTTCAACCGGAAGCGAGTCGCCGGCAGCAGCCAGCACCGTTGCTCTCCGGTCTCCCCTTGCCCTGCGGCACAGGCGTTCGTACATCGCGGGAACCGGTTCGGTGAGGATCAGTTCGTCCACCTCACTGGGATAGTGCGCCAGGTTGAGGCCCGTGCCCGCACCGATCTCAAGCACCCGTCCGCTGCCGTTGCTCAACAACGCCGCTCGGCGGTGGCGCATGCCGCGTTGTTCGCCCATCCACAAGAAGGGGTCGTAGATCGCGGCCGTGAAGCGTTGGGTCACCGGTGTCACGGCCGGGCCTCGTACACGATGTTGAACGGTGTCTCGGCGACCCGCCGGAACCTCGTGAAGCCCGCGTCCAGGACCAAGCTGTGGATCGGTCGCTCACCGGCCTGGGCACCCAGCGAATAGCCGCCTTCCTGCGACAGCGCGTTCGGAACGCAGAGAAACGACGAGAACGAGTAGTACACGCGGCCGACAGGGTTCAGGTTGTCGGAGACCTCGTCGCCGGCATAAGGCTCGACGATCATCCAGGTGCCATCCGGGGTCAGCGACTCGCGGATGTGGCGGGCCGCGCCGAGTGGATCCCCCATGTCGTGAAGGCTGTCGAAGGTGGTGACCAGGTCGAACTCGGGACCGAGCTTGCCAAAGTCCTGCGCAACTGCCACGTCGAACGTGACCCGGCCGTCCAGATCGTTGTCCTTGGCGCGCTCACGAGCTTGGTCGATCGATGCGGGATGACCGTCCACCCCTCGGAAGGTCGAGTTCGGAAAAGCTTCGGCCATCATCACCGTCGATGCTCCATGCCCGCATCCGACGTCCGCAACCAACGCGCCTGCCTTCAGCTTCTGCACAACGTCGTCGTTCAGGGCCGGCAACCAGGCGTCGATCAAGCTGCCGCGGTACCAGGGCTTGAACGCCCGCTCGCAGCCGGTGAAGACATCGGTATGGTGCTCGTGCCAGCCAACACCGTCTCCGGTCCGGAATGCCTCGATGATTCTGTCCTGGGCACGCAAGGCACCCACCGCGAGCTCGAAGGCTCCCGGCGCGAACACCGGGCCTTCCGGATCGGTGAGCACGAACGACTGCTCCTCGGTCAACCAGTACTGCCCGGTCTCTGCGTTGTACTCGACGTACCCTCCGGCGGCCTGACCGCGGAGCCACTCCTCCACATACCGCCGCGCCGTCCCGGTCCTGGAAGCCAGCTCCTCGGGGCTCACCGGGCCGGCCATCATGGCCCGGTACAGCCCAAGCCGATCACCAATCACAACATTGCCTGCGGCAACTGTCGCGCCCAGGTCAGCCACGAACCGGCCCAGAAACTGCGTCAAGCTTTCCTCGTTGATCGCCATAGTCATTCCTCTCCTTGTCCTGAGAGATTTCTACGGCGAAACGACGTCATAGATCGTGAGTGGAGACTACTCAGATCCAAGGATTGCCTACTCAGATCTGCCGTCCGCAGACGATTACCTACTCTGGTGGCAATGCGGTGTCTTCCAGCGACCCGAGAAGTCCGAGCGCCCGGCGTCGAAGGAGCTCATCACCAGTCTCCATACCGACCGCATAGGCGCGGCGGGCGTGCTTCGCAGACTCGATGCCGTCACCCAGATCACGGTGTACGGCCGCAATCTGCGCCAGTGCCTGACCGTACAGGCCCTGGTACCCGATGTTGTCGGCGAGCAGCAACGCCTGCTTTGCGTAGCTGCGGGACTGGATGGGCTCACCGAGGGCCAGGTGCACGTCCGACAGACCGAGCAGTGCCTCGGTCTGCGGCATCCTTGCACCGGTCTGGGTCGCGAGGCTCAGCGCCTCGCTGTGGTTCTCAGCCGCCTCGGCGTACCGGCCGAGATCCATCTGGACCGATGCGAGCCGAATCAGCACACAGGCCTCGGTCACGCGGTCGCCCGTTTCCTGTACGAGCTCGTAGGCTCGCTGCGCCTCTTCGAGTCCCTCGTCGGCCGACCCGGATTGGGTGCGGACCACGGCGAGAGCCGCCAGAGTCATCGCCTGCCCGTTCACGTTGCCAATGGTTCGATACTGGTCAAAGGCACGGCGGAGGGCGTTCACGGCATGGCAGTGCTCCGCGCGACGTCCGAACAAGATCCCGAGCTGCTCGAGAGTGCTCCCGCTTGCGTAGTCGGTCTGGTGATGCAGGACGAGTGCTCGCCACAGGTGCCGTCCTGCCTCTCGGAGCCGGCCGGCCGCAAGATGCACTTGCGCGAGGTTCTCCCGATTGACAGCCTCGCCGCGCTGCGAGCCTGTCCGGCGGTTCAGCATCAGAGCCTGCTCGTGAAGTTCCAACCCCGTCTCGATCTCACCGATCTCGAAGTGCAGAACGCCGAGATTGCCGAGTGCATTGGCGCAACCCTCTTCCCACTCGGCGGCTTCACACAACTGGAGTGCCCGGCTTTGATGCTCCATCGCCTCCGCGTGTTCGTTGAGGCACAGCTTGGCCATGCCCAGACTGAACTCTGCAGCGGCCTGGGCCTGCAGGTCACCCTCCGCCTCGGCCGCGGCCAGTCCGGCGCTCGCGACCGCCAACCAGTCGACGCGGTGCCGTCGCAGCCAGAAATAGCCTCTGAGCGCGTCCGCGACCATCCATGCCATCGCCCGGTCATCACCGGATGTCGGAACGGTCGCGATGGCAACGAGGTTCAGCCGCTCGGTATTCAGCCATGCCAGTGCGGCCGCAGGATCCTGATGGCGCTCTGGAGATCGGCTGTCCGAGGGAATGCGGAGTAGTTGCGGACACAGAAGCCGCGTTGCGGCGTCTGCCATCTCGAACATCCAGCGTATATACCGCTGATGCGCCAGATTCCGTTCAAGCGTGTCATGGTTCAGGTGGGCTTGTTCCCGCGCGTAGAGCCGAAGCAACTCATGGAAGGCGAATCGGTCCGGCTCGGTCTCGTCGAGCAGGTGGGAGCCGACCAGCCGGTTCAGACTCGTCCGCGCTAGAGGCAGCGGAACCTCAGCGAGTGCGGCGGCTGCGGCGGCGTCGAAGCCCGGCCCTGGCACCAGGCCGAGCAGACTGAACATCCGGCGGGCTTCAGGCTCGAGTGCGCCATACGATTGGGCGAATACAGCGCGGACTGCCGATTGGCCTTCGTCATCGATGACCAGCGCGTCCAGCTCGCCGGTGCGGAGCTCCTTGACCTGGTCTGCGAGCCGACGCTGTGGCCGGCGGATCAGGTTGGCCCCCGTGATCTGCAAGGCCAACGGGAGACGGGCACAGAGCCTCACCAGCTCAACTACGGCCTCCGGTTCGGCTTCGACCCGGACCTCCCCGACAACGCGGGTCAGAAGTGCCGTGGCCTCTGCCGCATCCAGGACATCCAGGGTCATGAGCTGTCCGCCATCTCGCGCGACGAGCCCGTCCAGCCGACCCCGACCATTGACGAGCACGAGACAGCCAGGCGTCGCCGGCAGCAAGGGCCGTACCTGCGCCGCGTCGTAGGCGTTGTCGAGCAGAATCAGAAATCGCTGACCAGCCACCAACGACCGGTAGAGCGCAGCCGCGTGATCCAGCTCGACCGGTATTCGTTCGGGCGAAACTCCCAGGGCGCTCAGGAACCCGGCCACGGCTTCGATCGGACGCAAGCGTGAAGACAACCCGTAGCCCCGAAGGTCGACATACAACTGTCCGGCCGGGAACTGCTCCTTGACCTGATGCGCCCAGTACAAGGTGAGCGCCGTCTTGCCCACGCCTGCAGTCCCACTGACAACGGCTAGCGCCATCGTGATCGACGCGTCCACCAGGAGATCGTTGAGCCGCTCAAGATGTCGTCTGCGGCCTACGAAGGTGGTTGGTGCCGCTGGCAACTGGGCCGGATGAGCGGCGGGCGGGCTTGGCAGTAGGCGGCCGGCTGGGCGCCTGCCTACCGGTATCACGAGATCGTCTACAGAGGCTCCGACGAGCACCTGGCGGTGCAGCTCCTGAAGAGTCGGACCTGGCTCGATGCCTAGCTGCTCGATCAAGCACACCCGCAGATCCCGATACGCGGCCAGAGCCTCTGCCTGCCGATCCAGAGCGTAGAGCGTGGCCATCAGAACACCCCAAAGGCGTTCCCGGAGAGGCTGACGGCGGATCTCCATCTTGAGTTCGCCGATCATGTCGACCCTCGCACCTTGCGCGAGATCCGCCTCGATCTTCTGCTCCACCGCATAAACCCGGCGCTCATCCAGCTGGGCGATCTGCTCGCGGCAAGCCGGCAGATCCAATCCGTCGAGGACCGGGCCCCGCCAGCATCTGAGGGCGTCGGCGAACAGCTGCGTACGACGTGCGGCATCGGCGACGCCGGCGGCCGTGCGGACGAGCTGCTCGAAGACCAGGAGGTCCAGTTGCCCTTCCTCGACTCGGAAGGCATAGCCCGGCGGACGGGTAGCCAGCGGATGCTCAACCACCGAAGCGCCGTCGGGCCGAAGGGCGCGCCTCAGCTGTGAGATGCAACCCTGCAAAAGACTCCTGGCGGTCGACGGAGGCCGCGGACCCCACAGGTACTCGACCAGCCGGTCGGTCGAAACAACCTTGTTCGCGTTCATCAGCAGGATCGCGAGCAAGGCCTTCTGCTGCGGTCCGCCGATCGGCAGGAGGCGCTCGCCCTGCCAGACCTCGAGCGGACCCAGTACGCCGTACCGCGTTCTCATCACTCCCCCAGCTGCCTTCCTGCGCGCGATCTCTGCCGCCTGCGGCTGGACTCATTGCGCCAGCGGCTGCTTCTGGTTCCGTGTGGGTGCTCTGAGGGCACGGGAACTCACCTGATTCTCACTCCACTCGAACGGACGAATGTTCCGATCGTCGCCAACTCGACGCACACAGCCAGGGAGATTTCGTAATGACCAGCCAAGAGATATCAGGCAGCCCGACGGACGGCCCAGCGACGAAGCTGAGCCAGAGACAGCGGATCACCAACGCCACCGCGGTGATCGTCATCCTCCTCGTCATCGGAGGAGTCCTCTACCTCGCGAGGAACAACGCAGCTAACGCCGAGGTCGGCGACTGCGTCAGGGCGTCTGGCTCCAACGGCCTCGAACAAGTGGACTGCAACGACCCTCAGGCCGAGTTCAAGGTCGTCGGCCGAGTGGCTGACAAGCCCCGCGAAGACGCGACCCTGAGTACCTGCGGCGCCTTCAAGGACGTGGCCCAGGTCTATTGGGAGGGCACCAGCAACAAGGGCTTCGTACTGTGCCTTGCCAACGTCGGCGACTAGCCGACGGCCTCGAGATGTCGGCCTGAGCGCCGCCCCCGAGCCTCAGCACAACCACAGACTGCCCGAAGGAGTCCGTGACACAACCTGCCTCAGCATCACGACTCGCAGAGGAGAACAGACGTGCCGAACGTAGTACAGGTGTTCCGGGCAAAGATCGACCCGGAGAATGTGGCGCACCTGCTCCAGGTACGGCCGGCGGCCATCGCTCAGGCTCAGGCCGCGTGCCAGGCACTGGTACGGGCGGAGCTGGTGCGGCTCGATGATGATGTCTGGTTGGACATTTTGATCTGGAGCGAGCCAGATGGACCAGAACAGCTCATGAAGCACGCAGCCGAGCTACCGCTGCTCGCGGAGATGCACTCCCTGGTCGGCGAGATGTTGTGGGCCGAGTCCGGCGAGCTAGCCCACTCAACCCAGCTTTGACCGAATTCACAACCGCCCTCGTCCGCTGGCAGGGACCGAGCGGCTGGGTGTTCGCTCCAATACCGGCGGAGTACGCACCCGACATGATCAGTCCGTTCGGGCGCGTTCCAGTAGTCGCCACAGTCGATGGGCACACCTGGGCGACCAGTGTCTGGCGGGACAAGACCGCTGGTTGGCTACTGGCGGTGCCGGCCCGGGTGAGGGAAGGAAAGGATCACGGTGATCTCGTCGGCATCACGTTGGAGATCGATCACACCCGGCTCTAACCGACAAGTTGGCGTGACTACGCCCACTGGATTCGGAACCGCGCGCCAGTCTCCGTCCTCATGACAGACGGCTGCGCACCGGGACGGCAGTGGGCCACAGGCCACAAAGTTCTGTGTCTTTCAGGCCTCTTTGAACCGCTGGTACGCGTGCTCCGTGTCACTGGCATGGTCAGGGAAACGAATCGGCCGGTGCTTGAGCGGGAGCGAGAGCTGTCTGCTATCGGTCATGCAGCCGCTGCGGCCGCTGCGGGTAGAGGCAGTGTAGTTCTGGTTTCTGGTGAGGCCGGGATCGGACGATCGACCGTGATCGACGAAGCACGACGCCGGATACCAACGGGAGGCCGCATGCTGGTGGGGCGCTGCGACGACCTGACAAGGCGTCGGGCTCTCGCGCCGTTCCACGACATCGAGTGCGATGTCAGCTCGGATCTGGCTACGGCTGTCCGACGGAACACCGATCGAGAGCAACTGTTTGTCGCCTTGCGGTCTGAGTTCAGTCGTGGGTACCTCCCGACTGTGCTGGCGATCGACGATGTCCACTGGGCTGATGAAGCCACACTCGACATCTTGCATTACCTCGTACGTCGGATCGCGGCTCTGCCCGCCGTACTGCTGATGACGTATTGCGATGACCTGGCAGCCGGCCATCCGGTACGTCGGCTACTCGCTGCCTCATCCGAAAGTGTCAGAACTCGGCACCTTCCGCTGCGCCGGCTGACGCTCGAGGCCGTCCGACAGCTTTGCGTCGGCAGTTCATCGAATCCGGACGAGGTGTTCGCGGCGACAGCAGGCAATCCGTTCTTCGTCAGCGAAATGCTGACCCACGGCGCGACGCACGGAGTACCGGACACCGTGGTTGACGCCGTGCAGAGCAGGATCCGCAATCTGTCCCCTGGAGCCCTCGCAGCGGTCGAGCAGCTCGCGGTCCTACCTGGCGCAGTCGACCGCCGGTTGGTCGAGCAACTCGCCGACGGCAGTACGACGGACCTGGCCGAGGCTGAGGAGCGAGGCTTGCTGACGGTAACCCCAGCCGGGGTGTCGTTTCGGCATGAGTTGACTCGCCAGGCAATCGCCGGCGCGCTACCCGGCTCGCGACGGCTCATGCTCAACGAACGAGCACTCGGCGCCTTGGTACGGTGCGACGGCGCCGATGCGGGTCAGATCGCCTATCACGCTTCCGCGGCCGGCGACCATACCGCGGCCATCAAATACGGATCAGCTGCGGCACGAGATGCTGCATCTGACGGGGCACACCGAGAGGCGGTCGGTCATTATCGATTGGTACTCGAGCACGCCGACCTGGTCCCGTCGGTCGAGCGCGCCGGACTGCTCGAGGAGTACGCGATCGAGTGCTACACGATCGATGCCGGGGTGGCGGCTGTGGTGGCCCAACAGCAAGCGATCGACCTTCGCCGGACGCTGAAGGACGAACCTGCCGTCGGTGCTGGTCTGCGCTGGTTGTCCCGGATGCACTGGCAGCATGGGGACCGCCGGGCAGCCGAGGTCTCGGCCCGAGAAGCAGTAGCTGTTCTCGAGCCGCTGAGTGAGGCCCGCCTGCTCGCCCTTGCCTACAGCCACCAAGCACAGCTCGACACGCTCGCTCATCGCTGGGCCAGCGCCGTACCGGCTGCTGAGCGTGCCGTTGAACTGGCCCATGCCAGCGGAGACAAGTCCACGTTGTCGTTCGCTCTCAACAATCTGGGTGAGTGCAGGTGGGGGCTCGGCGACGACGACGGCCAGAAGCTGATGGAGATCAGCCTGCAACTGGCACTCGAAGCAGGCGAGGCCGATGCTGCCTGCCGCGCCTACGACAACATTGCAGCCCGGCTGATCGACAGATTCCGGTTCGATGACGCCGAGCATCATGTTCTGGCTGGGCTGAAGCTGGCAGCAAAGGCGGATGCGAACGGATGGCTGAACGCTTTGCGGGTTCATCGGGCGAAGATCGAACTCAGTCGGGGAGCGTGGGACAGTGCCGTCCAGGTAGCGAAGACCATCATGCCGGCCAGTTCGCGCCTGAATCGGTGCATGGCGCTGGGCGTTCTGGGGCGAGTGGGCAACAGACGCGGCGACAGCACGGCCATCGAACACGCGGACGCGGCCCTTGTGCTCAGCCGCCAGATCGGGGACCTACGATACTTGGGTTGGGCGGCAGGGATAGCCGCTGAGTCCGCCTGGTTGAGAGGGGTTGCCGTGCCTGATCTCGTGCGGGACACCTTCAGCAAGGCCTACCACGAGGACCTCTGGACCGTCTGGCCGGAGCTTGGCTATTGGCTGACAAAGTCAGGTCATCCGGTCGAGATGAGCGAGACCGGAGGCCCGTACCAACTGCTTGCTGTAGGCAACTGGCTGGAGGCGGCCACTCTCTGGCAAGGAGCCGGGTGCCGCTACGAAACGGCGCTGGCTCTGTCAGAGAGTGGGAGTCCCGAGCAGCTAGTCGCAGCAGTGGAGGAATTGGATACCCTGGGAGCGAAGCCACTTGCCAGAATTGTGCGGCAACGGCTGCGTGCTCTGGGCATCCGTCATGATTCGGCCCGGACACCGCGACAGAATCCCGCAGGCCTGACGCCACGTCAATTCGAGGTCCTGCAACTGCTCGTGGAGGGATTGACGGACGCCGAAATCGCCTCACGACTGGCGATCTCCGTGCGCACGGCCAACAATCACGTGGCCGCGGTACTGGACAAACTGGCCGTCCGCAACCGCGCCGACGCCGTCAGCCGAGCCGCCCAGCTCTTCGACCGGTGACGCCCCGTCTTGCAGCACGACGTGCCGCTTACGCCGCCGTGTCCACGAAGCTGTCGCTACTGAGCGATCAGCAACTCAGGTCTGTCGTTGCCGCCGGACATCCGCTGGAGTCCGGCATCGGCGGTAGGTTGGCGGAGGTGGATGTCGACGGGACACGAGTCTTCGTCAAACGGATCCCGCTGACGGATCTGGAGTTACAACCGGGCAACGTACGGTCGACGGCGAATCTGTTCGAGCTTCCGCTGTTTTACCAGTACGGCGTGGGCTCGGCCGGGTTCGGGGCGTGGCGTGAACTGGCCGTGCACACCATGACCACCAACTGGGTGCTCGCGAACGAGTTCACGGGCTTCCCCTTGATGTATCACTGGCGGATCCAGCCCGATTCGGCGCCGGAAGGTTTCGCCGATGGGTTCGGCGGCATCGATCCGATGGTCGCGCACTGGGAGGGCTCAGAGGCTGTCCGTCGACGGTTGGAGGCAATCGGCGGGTCCTCGCACAACTTGGTCGTCTTCTTGGAGTTCGTACCATCGACACTCGACGGCTGGCTGAACAAGCACCCAGACCCTGCGTCGTACGAGTGGCTGGACAATGCCCTTATGAGCGGCGCCGACTTCATGAGCGCCCAGGGTCTGGTCCACTTCGATGCCCACTTCAACAATCTTCTCACCGATGGTCAGGAGCTGTACTTCGCTGACTTCGGCCTTGCCCTGTACCGCGGCTTCGACCTGTCGGCAGCCGAGTCCGAGTTCCTCTCACGACACCTCTGCTACGACCGCGTCTACGCCGCGGCCCATCTGCTCCGCTACCACTTGCCCGACGGCATCCGGAGCGAATCCGAGCACGACACCTTCCTCAGCGACTGGATCCCGGGCCGGAAGCCCGATGGCGTGTCGCCTGAAATGGCCAGGATCATCGATCGGCACGCCGCGACTTCCATCACTATGGATGACTTCTACCGCCGTCTCCGCACACAGAGCAAACGCACACCTTTCCCGACTGCTGAATTCGAATGAGCCCGGCCTGCCTCCGAACGAATCCGGGTGCGCCGGTGCGTCCGGAATTCCTCCCAGCGTCTTCCCAGCAGCGTGCGGATACTGGGTGCGGAATCCCCGCTCACGAGGAGGTCCGTCTCATGCTCATCCGCCCGCGTTCTCTGATCGCCGTACTCGCCTCACTTCTGTGTTTTGCCTTCGCCACGTCAGCCACCGCAGTCGCTGCAGGCGATACCCAGCCGCCATCGACGCCTGCCAATCTTCGGGTGACATCGTCATCCGCAAATACGCTGTCCCTGGCCTGGGACGCGGCTCACGACAACTTCGGCGGGGTGGGCTATCACGTCTCGCTGGACACGCCGCACCACTCCGACGACACAGGTAGCCGCACGACGCATGTCTTCCAGGACCTTCGCCCGGGTACGACGTACCTCGCGACCCTGTCCACCTTCGACGCGCGGGGCAACCGCGCTCCGGATGTCCGCCTGAACGTCACCACAGCCTCGGTGCCGGGGCCGTCTCCAACTGCACCGGCCAATCTCCGCCCAGTGTTCGTCAATGGCGTGCTGCACAGCCTCGAGTGGACGCCGAGCGTTCACACTCAAGCGGTTGTCTACAAGGTCTATTCGTCGAATCTCGGCTTGTTCACGTTGACCGGCGCAACCAGCCTCCGGATCTGGGACCTGGTCAACCTGGACTGCGTCCTGGAACCCGGCAGCACTCATGCCATCACCATCGCCGCGATCGATTCCGCCGGCCGCGTTTCAGATCTCAGCAACTCCCTCGCCATCACAGTCCCCAACGCACCGATCCGCTGAAGGGATACCCATGACGAGCGGGTCAGCCGTCAGCTATCGGCTCCACGATGCTGTTGCGACGATCACGATGAACGACGGCAAGGTGAATGCCCTGTCCTCGACGATGCTGGCAGAGCTCGACGAGGCACTGGACCGGGCTCGAACAGATGAGGCCACCGTGGTGCTCACGGGCACCGGCGGCTACTTTTCGGCCGGCTTCGATCTCAGGACGCTCGGTAGTGGCGGAGCCGATGCCGTGACCATGCTCCGCGCAGGGTTCACAGTGGCGGAGCGGCTGCTGACCTTTCCCGCTCCTGTGGTGATCGCCGTGAGCGGACATGCCATCGCGATGGGGCTGTTCCTCGCGCTCAGCGGCGACTACCGAGTGGGCGCGCAGGGACCGTTCAAACTGACCGCCAACGAGGTCGCGATCGGCCTGACTCTGCCCCTTGCCGCGGTCGAGATCTGCCGATACCGCCTGCCACCACCGCACTTCGACCGCGTCGTGAACCTGGCCGAGTCCTACTCACCGGATCTCGCAGTCGCGGCCGGCATCCTTGATCGCGTCGCGCAACCAGCCAACCTCGCCGACGACGCGCTGGCCGTCGCAAGGCACTTGGCAGCACTCGACCGCGCCGCCCACACGGCCACGAAGCTGCGGGCCCGGGCCAAGGTTGTTGCAGGGCTAAGGGCCGGACTCGACGACGAGTTCGGCCCCGATCGTTAGCGTGAGCGGGCGGTTGGCGTCAGGAGGAGCGGTACTCCGAGCCTTGCTGCCTCTGATCTGCTGTGGACTCCGAGCTTGTCCAGTACGGCGGCGACGTGGTTGCTGGCCGTGCGTACGGAGATCACCAACTGCTCGGCGATCTCCTGGTCGGCCAGCCCGTCAACCAATAGCTGCAAGACCTCGAGTTGACGCGACGTAAGACCCGCCGGATTGTCTCGCGTTGAGGACGGCCGCCCACGTGGAATCTGTGACACTCCAAGATCCCGTAGGCGGCGGCGAGCGATCGCTGCCAACGGTCTGCCGCCTAGCGAGGTCAAGTCATCGAGCGCCAGCAGCAACTGCTTGGCTTCCGAGCTCTCGCACAGCGCCATGGCGTACTCGTATCGGCACCCGCCGGCCAGCCAGATACCTGCTGCTTCTTGCCAACGACCGCTGGCCAGGAGCGCATACGGGTTGTCCGATGCTGGCATCTCCACCTGTCGTCCGGCACACGTCAGCCAGTACCCCAGTTCGGGCCATACCGTGGCGGCCTGCTCCTCGACAGCCTGCTGGAACGGCGTACTGGCGATCCTCACTACTTCGGCGGTATCACCCCGGAGCCACGCGGCTTCCGCCTCAGCAGCAGCCACGGAAGCAACGCTGCGCATGTCCCCCAGGTCACGTGCCGATCGAGCCGCCGAGGCGAGCAATTCGATGCTGTCCCGACTTCCGCGCCTGGCGGCGACACGCCCCAGCACGGTCAGTGCGGACCGCTGCTGGGCCGGCTGATCCGCCGAAATCTCCTCAGCCAGACTCACCGCGTTGTCCCACGCGCCGCCGCTGGCCTCGATCATCGCAAGCTCCGTGCGCAGCGGAGCCAGCCAGCCGAGATGGCCCGAGACCTGCGCGAGTTCCAGGCCGGCATGAACATACGACTCCGCTTCGTCGAGCCTGAATCTGTCGGCCAGGCCCCGCCCGAGAATGGCGAATGCATGGCATGCGGCATCGACATGGCCGGTCGCAACGGCGACCTCGAGCCCCTCCTTCAAGAGCGATTGCGCATCGACGTCAGGCAGATCCCAGGCAACAGATCCAAGTGCGTTCAACGCCTCGGGCAGGACGGCTTCGTCAACCGTCAAACGCGCCATCGCGACCGCCCGTTCGGCGAACCGCAATGCGTCTGACGGCTGAAGGCTCGCCAGGTGCATGCCTGCGAGATTGGCATAGCCGCGGGCCAGTGACCGCGACGCTCCGAGCGGTTCGAGAACTGCGACCGCACTGACAGCCGATGATGTCGCCGCCTGGAAGACTCCGTACGACCGGTACAGCCGCGACAACAACCAGAGGTCTTCGCCCACGGCTGTTGGGTCATCAAGTTCCTGTCGCAGGTCGATTGCCCGCCGGATGGCTTCGATCCCCGGTTGTCCGTCACCGACGATGTAACACTCGTTTGCATACGACTCGAGCAAGCCGGCCAGCGCAGCCGCCGGGAGCGCTGATGCGTACTCGAGCATCAGGCCGTAATGGCCGGCCGCTTCTCGGTGGGTAGCTGCCTGCGCCGCAGATCCGCCATACCGCAGGATGACATCTCCGTCGCCGGACTCCCGTGCGTGATACATGATCTGTTGTAGGTCTGCGTCCGTACGCTCGAGAAGTGCCTTGAGTACCTCACCGTGGAGACGCGAGCGACGTACTGCAGGAATGCTGTCGGCGATCGCGCGGCGCACCAGCTCGTAGGGAAACGAGATGGTGCTCGCCGTCACCTCAAGAAGTCCTCGCTCCTCCGCGGCCATCAGCGCAGCTGTGTCACCAACCAACCGATCGGCGAGTTGCTTGTCCAGGGCTGCGGGAACCAACGCCAACTGCTCGATAACCTCTCGGCTGACTCTGTCGAGATCCCGAATCCGGGACAGCACAGTGTCCGCGACTCTCCGTGGCACCCCACTCGTCGACCCGGCCGCCAACACCTCGCTGACGTAGAACGGGTTGCCGCCGGTCAGGTCATACACCTGTCGTGCATCGAGCACGCTCGATCTGCAGAGTTCACGTATGGCGGCAATGCTCAGCGCACGGAGTGGCAGATGCCGGGTGCCTTCGACACCGGATGCAGACCCGACCAATCGCCGTACCGGATGACCGGCGGCGAGTTCCCCGTCGCGATACGTCAGTACGAGGACAACCGGAAGATCACCTAGTCTGCGCACCAGATACTGCAGCGCATCGATCGACGCGTCATCAGCCCATTGCACATCCTCGATCACCAGCAGGGTCGGCCGTCCGCTCCAGCTCAGCTCAGCTCTGAGAGCGGAAAGAACCTCATCGCGATCCGCCCCAGCTCGAAGTGCATTGGTCAGCTCGGACCCAACGCTGCCCACCAAGTCATGAAACGGACCGAGGACACGCGCGATCGCCAGGTCATCGCAGTGTCCGATCAGCACCTGCCACCGACCGGAGAGCTGCTCGCGGGCAGCCTCAACCAGTCTCGACTTGCCGATCCCTGCTTCACCCGACACCAGGACCACTTGGCCACGACCAGTCATTGCTTGCCGCGCTGACTCGGCCAGTACGGCAAGTTCATACACCCGCTCGAGCAACGGACGATCCCGCTCGGAGGTCGGGCCATCATCCAGAAACTCCAGTGCCGACGTATGGCGCCCCTCCTGCACAGTCACGGGCTCTCCGCCGGCAAGGCGGCCCCGGCCGACTGATCCAGTAGTCGAGCTGACCGCTCGTGACTGCCTGGTGCCGCCGCGTGCAGGGTCGCCTCGATCTGCGCCCAGGGCAGGCCTGGCGGCAGCCCGAGCATGACAATGTCGGCGGCCTCGTCCCAGTCCGCGAGCGCCAATCGGACGTTGTCCGGAGTTCCCCAGACGCCGAACTCGTCGAGCAACGCCTGGGCCTGCAGCGGGACGACGCCTCCAAGGACGCTGGGCCTCGGGTTCGCAGCCATCACAGCTTGCACCGCTGCACCGTGGCCTTGCCTGGTTGCGGATGCGGCGTAGTCGGATCCCATCGCGCACAGGTACCAGGCGAGGCCGCTGGCGACTGCGGACCGCGCGGCTTCAGGGTCGGCCGCGGCGACGGTCAACGGACCGGCCGCCACGGTGACCGGGCGGGTGAATCGTGCAGCCCGATCAGCGATGCTTGCACGGGTTTGGAAGAGCGGGAACCAGCCGTCGGCAAGGTCCGCTGCCACCTCGATGGTGCGTTCGCCGATTGCGGCGATCCAGATCGGTAGGTCGGGGATCGCCGGAACACCCAGTGCGAGCGGGCGAGCCGTCAGTTCGGGGTTGTGCTGGGCGCGTCCTCCGTTGACGAGGCGGCGTACCTCGCTGGTGACCTCGCGCAGCCGCGCAGCGGGATGCTCGAACGGGATGCGATGGAATCCTTCGACCAGCGGGGCTGTGCTGGTTCCTAGCCCCAGCACGAATCGGCCGTCACTCGCGCGGTAGAGCGTGGTCGCGGTCATTGCGAGCGTGGCTGGCGTACGGCCCCAAACGGACAGGACACCGGCCACCAGCGTGATCCGTCGGGTCTGCAGACCGATCTGGGTGAGCAGGACGGTTGAGTCGATGCCCCATGCCTCCGGCAGGGCGAACGCCTCGTAGCCCAGGTCGTCTGCCAGCACAGCAGTGCGCCTGATGATGTCTTCGCGGGTTTCCATTGGGGTCAGTGCCACCCCACGGCGTCCAGCAGTCACAGTGATCAGCGTGCCCGCGAACCGTTCAGTCGTTGTTCAGCGGCTGCTCAGCGCGGCTTCGAGCGCAGCCAGCAGGTGGTGATCTTGCTCGTGGGCCCCGCTACTGGCCAGCACTTCAGCGCGTTCTTCGCCCAACGCCGAGACCACCGCTGCGCGAAGAGCGGCGAGTCGCACAGCGTCGACCATGTTCCCGGTTGGATCGGTACGACGGTGTCCGGCACCGAGCGAGCGCGCGACCAACTCAGAGGCCCCAGCGGCAGCGGCGGCCTCAGCAAGTGCCCAGCGCCAGGCAGCGAACGGCCTCCGGTCGGGAAATCCCTCCGCGATCGTCAAGGACTGTGCGAGGAGATCGGCGGTGAGCCGCAACTGTCCCGACCTGGCGCTGACCACGCCCAGAAAGGATTTCGCGTAGACCGCGAGCTCGTCGCGCAGACCGTCCTCGTCGATGAGGCGATTCGCCGCAGTCAGCTCGAGGGCCGCATCGTCGAGCCGTTCCTCCCGGATCGCGGCCAGGCCCAGCATGCTTCTCGTCCACGTTTGGCCCCACCGCATGCCGTCCTCGGTATAGATCCGATGGGCCCGTCGCAGACCGGGTAGCTTTTGGGCACGGGCAACGGGCGATGCGGCGGCGACGTAACGGACGAACAGGCACCATGCCGTTCCCCCACGGTGGCCCAATGCCTCGAATTGGATCTGGGCACTCCGCAGCATTGTCTCAGCCACGTCGTACTGACCGCGATCGGCCGCGATCCGACCGACGGTGCCGACCGCGAGTGCCTCGAGCCGCGGGTCATTGATGAGGCGTGCGTCCTCGAGCGCCGCCTCGGCTTGTTCCGCAGCTTCATCGTGCCGGTCGGCCTGGATGAGCAACGACGCCAGGCCGATTCGGGCGCGAGCACGCGGGCCGGGGCCAGGCCGAAGTTCGAGGGAACGTCGCAGGCGGTCAATCCCTTCGGTGCTAGAAGCCCGGATCCACCAGTACCAATACAACCCACCGGCCATGATCGTGGCATCGTCTGCGCGCCTTGTCCGTAGCGCATGGTCGTGCGCGGCGCGCAGATTGGCGATCTCCTGGTCGGCGCGGCCGAGCCAGGTCGTTGCCTCCGGCCCGGCTGCGTGTTTGCCGACCCCGAGCGCGACCGACCGGTAGTACCGCAGGTGGCGATCACGAACGGCAAGGTCGTCTCCGTCATCGACGAGTCTGTCTGCCGCGAACTGCCGGACCGGCTCCAGCAGCCGGTATCGGGCCCGTCCGCTCGACGTCTCCGCCATGACCAACGAGTGATCGACCAGTTGGCCGAGCGACACCAGTACGGCCGGCCGCCCTGCGTCGTCGGCCGGGACGACTGCTTCGGCGGCAGCGAGGTCGAAGTCGCCGACGAACACGCCGAGCCGGTGGTAGACCCGACGGGTGTCCGCATCCAGGCGGCGGTCGCTCCACTCGAAGACCGCCGCCATCCGCTGCTGTCGTTCCGGTCTGGTGTGATCACCGATCGCGACCAACTGTTCGAGCCGATCCGCTATATCGAGCGTCGACAGCGTGCGAGTCCACGGCGCGACCATCTCGATCGCCAAGGGCAGGCCACCAAGCCGCCGAGCCAGTTCGACGGTGTGATCGTCGCTGCGAAAAGCTGGATTCACCGCAACGGCGCGCTCCACCAGCAGTTGCACCGCGTCTGACCGCTCGTTGTCGGTCTCCAGCGGCCTCACAGGCCAGATCCGCTCACCGGGGATTCCTAGCGGCGTGCGGCTGGTGGCCAGCACCGCGCAGCCTGGTGCAGCGTCGACCACGGCGCCGGTGAGCCGCCCGACCGCGTCACTCAGATGCTCGCAATTGTCAACCACGAGCAACAACCTGCGATCCCGCAGCGCACGGACAACGGTGTCGAGCGGAGGCCGGATCGGCTCCTCGTCAAGCCCCAAAGCGAGCAGCGCGGCAGCGGCAACCATCCCCTCGTCGATCACGGGCGCGAGATCCACAAACGCCACCCCATCGGGCCAGAGGCGACGCAGCCGTTCCGCCAGCTCGATGGCTAGCCGCGTCTTGCCTGCGCCCCCGATCCCGGTCAGGGTCAGCACCGCTCCGGCCTCGACACGGACGGCCAGGATGTCCAACTCGGCCTGCCGTCCTACCAGCGCACTTCGGTAGCGATGGAGTGGACGCACACCGGAGATCGGTAACCCCGAGACGACGGCCGGTGCCGGGGTGCGGCGGAGCAGGTCGTCGAGCTCAGGGCGCTGGTTGAGGATCGCCACTTCGAGTTGGCGGAGCTCATGACCGGGATCGACGCCGAGCTGGGCTGCCAGCTCGGCCCGTGCACGCTGGTAGGAGCGTAGGGCGTCCGTCTGTCGGCCGCACCGGTACTGCGCAAGCATCAGCAGCCACCAGAGCCGCTCGCGCATCGGTTCGACGACCACCAATTCCTCCAGCGGAGCGATCGCCTCCTGCGGTCGACCCGTCGCGATCGTCGCTTCCAGGTGCAGCTCGGTTGTCGCTTGCCGTAGCTCTTCCAGCCGAGCGATATGCGGCTGAGCGAACTCTGTAGCGACGACGTCGCTCAGCGCCTGACCACGCCACAAAGCCAGCGCTGCCGTCGTCGAGTCGAGGACCGCGGCGAGGTCGCCATCGCGATCCGCGATTCGCGCCCGCACCGAGAGCTGCTCGAAATGCTCGCTGTCCAGTTCCTCGGCGCGAATGTCGACGCCGTACCCGGCCCCACGCCGGATCAGCACTTCCGGCCCGAGCAGTTCCCGCAGTTGCGACAAGTAGTTCCGCAAGATCCCGGGCGCGGTGGCCGGCGGGTGTCCGGCCCAGAGATCGTCGATCAGTTGTGGACCAGTTCGGTACTGCTTTCGGTGCAGCAGCAGGTCGATGAGGAGCGTGCGCAGTTTGGCGCCGCGCGGTTCCACGCGCATGCCGTCACGCAGGACCTCGAGCGGCCCGAGGATCCTGAACCCCAATTGCGGGCCGTGTCCACTCATGGTGTCGTAAGCGTCTTACGCACCACAGCAGTTTCCACTGCGCCTGCCGCCGATCAGGTGAGCCGCCCCGGTGGATCCGGAACCTTTCGTTGAATATTAACCCGCAGCATCAGGTCGGCCGGTAGGAGCAGCGGACTCCGGTATGAATGGTCCGGCGCAGGTAGGCACCGATCTCCGCATCCGACTCGGTCACCCGGGCCAGCGCCCGGCGAATGGCCTTGCCTACGGCGATACGAGCCCGCTCGTGACCGTCGGGAAAGCGGCGTACAGCTCCACCGATCCCTGTAACAGCAGACAGCTCGCTCATGATCCAGGCCTGCTCGGCTTTCACCCGCGCCACTTCGTCGAACTCGTTCTTCGACTCAAGCTGTTCGATCTCGATCCGCAGATCCGCCAGCCTCGTCCGGTAGTTCTGAACAGCCACTCGGTCAAGGAACGGCTGTGACGAGAGCGCCGTACCGGCATCGGCCCGACTGAGCTCAGACAACCCAGCGACGAGATCAGCGGAGTAGATCTCCCGGCCCGGGTTGGCAATCAGAACTGCCAGATGCAGCATGCCAACACTGTGGGCGAGGAGGATGCTTCGATCACCCGACTCGATCTTCCATGCCTGCCCGTATCTGATACAGGTGAGATCGGAGATCTGGCTGCCCTCGACGTCTGCTGTCGCTTTCGCAAGAGCATGCCGCTGTCGTGACGCGGCTACGGCCGGCCAGTGCGCCAGGGCAAGGTTCTGCTCGGCGGCCGTCGCGAAGTGAGCAATCGCCTTGTCCACGTCGCCCATCGTGAGTGCGGCGACACCGAGGGCGTGATGGACCGATCCGAAACAGGCGACTCCGAGACTGGCCACCATCGGGAGATCCGCGAAAGGGCTGAGCAGCTCGTACGCACGCGCTGAGGTTCGGCTGTCCTTCAGTAGGTGCGCCGCCTCGACAACACCGTTCATCATCACCAGCCAACTGCTGGAGCGTGGCAGATCCGCAAGATCGCGGCCAGTCAGTTTTGCCAGCGCAGATTCTGCGCTGGAGACATCACCGGCGGCTGCCGCCGACACAGCAACGGCAGCGAACAACGAATGATCAGTGACGCTGAGGGTCGGTGAATGCACCACCTCCTGCAACATCGGCAGCAACTCTGCGATGCGACCCTGATACCACCTGATCGCCACCATCTGCGCGGCGAACCAACCCGTTGCGTCCGCATCGCCGGCATCCCTGCCACGCTGCGCACAGACCTGAGCCAGATTCTCGGCGTGGTCCAGATCGCCGCTCCGGATCGCAAGCATGCAGTCCATCGCGTCCAGCACAAAGCCGATAGCCAGGTGGCCCCTCTGCTCCAGAAGGTGTCGCACTTCCAGGAGGTTGCGCTCGGCCCGTAGATCACCATCCAGGAACAAGTCGACCGTCTTCCACAGCATGCCCATCAGTAGGTCTCCGCGGCGCATGGTGTGGCTACTCTGCTCGAGAAGCTCGGCAGCGAGCTCTCGCCGCAAGACTCGGTGATCAGGTCCCAGCAGACAATGGTGTGCGACGTTGAGAATGTCCGCCAACGCCTCCGAATCCGGCCGGTGCCGAGCCTCGTCGAGGACGGCCAGAACCTTCGCGCTGTCGCCGGTCCGATAGTCATCCTCACCGGCGAGTCTTGCTCTCAGCCTCAAGCCGAGCGTTGACTGCGGATCAACCATCGAGAGCGCCCTGCGTAGCCTGGCCCGGACCTTCGCCGAGCCCTGTGCGTCCCGAACTTCGTTGCCCCACAGCCCACTTCCGCCTATGGCTGCCAACCCAATCGCCTGATGGTCACCGGTCGTCAGCGCGGTCTGGTACGCCGCCTCGAAGAGTCGTCTGCTGATCAGCAGATCCCCCTCGGACACAAGGGCGTCGAAGCCTCTTGCGAGCATCGCCGTCAGGTCGTCAGTCAGGCCAGCAGCCATCACCATCTCCACTACGTTCCCCGAGCCACTCCTGCTCTCCGGTCGAGGTTCCACCGTGCCGATTCTGGCCGAGGTCCGCCTGAGTAACGGCTACTCAAATTTGTGATCAGCGGCGCAGTGAACAGGCGAGGAGTCAGCCGAGTGCCCGGTCGAGGAACGCACGGATTGTGTCGAACGTCGGCTGGCTCGGCTGCCTGTGCGGATCAACGACACGGCAGTTTCGCGTCGAAGTAACCGCGGCAGGCTGGTTGTCCGGAGAGACGATTTCTGGGCTATGGCCGACGCCGGGCAC
Source organism: Kribbella albertanoniae (assembly GCF_004348455.1). Taxonomy (GTDB): domain Bacteria; phylum Actinomycetota; class Actinomycetes; order Propionibacteriales; family Kribbellaceae; genus Kribbella; species Kribbella albertanoniae. The sequence continues at coordinate 58,129 of NZ_SMKA01000006.1, read as the reverse complement.
GGAGTAGAACGTCGCCGAGACGCAGGCGCCTTTCAGCGCCCGGAACAGCAGTTCACTCTGGTGGTGCGGAACGATCGTGTCATCTTGGCCATGTGCGATGAGGAACGGTGGATCGTTGCGAGAGACGTAGGCGATCGGGTTGGCCGCGCGGACGCGGTCAGGGCACTCTTGAATGGCGCACCCAACGAGCAGCGACTCCGGCGACCGCGGGTCGTTGTGGCAATTGCTCAAGCCGAAGATCTGATTGAACGCGGCGCATGCACCCGGCAGCATGCGCTCGTCCATCTGGAGGAAATCGGCGGGACCGTACAAATCCACGACGGCCTGAACTTTGCTCGACACACCGGTTACCCCCACAGTGCCCTCCAAATGCCGCACGTCGCCGGTAACCCCCGCCATCGCAGCTGTCCAGCCTCCGGACGAGTCCCCCATCACCGCAAAGCGCGAAGAGTCGATCCCGTACGTGAGAGCATTCGCTCGCAACCAGCGAATGGCGGCCTTGATGTCATGCACCTGCGCAGGGAACGTGGCCTGCACACTCGATCGAGTCGATACCCCCGCCACGACGTACCCGGCAGCATTGAAGTACGGCGCGATGTCCTGGGCAACTTCCTTTCCATCGTCCTCGAGCCAACCGCTACCACCCGTGAAGATGAGCAGCGGCCGCTTCGTCCCGCCGTACTTGCCAGGCACATAGAGATCCAGCAGATGACCTCGGCTGGTACTGGGCTGCGCCGGTGCATAGGCGATGTCGGTGTGGACCTCCACCTCGACGGACGACGGTGCAGCCGAGGCCGGCGCGGCGACCACTACCCCCGCGAACACTGCGGCCGCAAGCGCGAGGCAAGTCCGAGTGCCTCGACGTGAGGTACGAGACATAACTCCTCCAAGAACATCGACGCAACCTTTCCTCAGATGTGGCGTTCCATCCAGTGCCAGGGAGCGGAACGTACAGATGTCGCCGGAGGGAACCTGCGGTCCTGACACTGTTCGGCGTGAGATCATCGGCAGGTGAATCGCCGGATCGTCGAGCGTGAGCGTGAGCTTGATGAGCTCACCGCCGCGGTCCGCCTGGCCGCGTCCGGCAGCGGATCCGTGGTGCTCATCTCGGGCGAGGCGGGGATCGGCAAGTCAAGGCTGGTAGAAGCGATGGCTGCGTGGATGCCCCCGGAAGGGCGGACACTGGTTGGTCACTGCGACGATCTGCAGACCGCGCGGACTCTCGGTCCGTTCCGTGACCTGGCCGACAAGGTGAGCGCAGGTCTGGCCACTGAGCTGGAAATCGGCACCGACCGGGATCGGCTCCTGACCGCGCTCCTGGCGGAGCTTCGAGACAGCCGCCGCCCCACCCTGCTCGCTGTTGAAGACATCCATTGGGCCGACGAAGCCACACTGGATGTCTTGCGATACCTGGTACGGCGAATCGAACAACTGCCCGTGGTGCTCATGCTCACCTATCGCGACGACGACCTGTCCCTCGGCCCTCTGCTGCATTTCTTGGGGGTGACCGGCGGGAGCGACGTTTGCCGACGGCTACCCCTCAACCGGCTGACACCCGACGGCGTCGCCGAACTCGCGGCGAACAGTTCACTCGATGCGGCGGCCGTCTTTGCCGCGACAGCCGGCAATCCGTTCTTTGTCAGCGAGGTACTCGCATCAGGCACCGCTACTGAAGTACCAAGCACAGTCGTTGACTCCGTACGGGACCGGCTGCAAAGGCTGTCGCCTGAAGTCCATTCCGCCGTCCAGCAGCTTGCCGTCGTACCGACGGTCATCGACCGTTGGCTGCTGGACGAAATCGTGGTTGGCGGCATCAGGGCGCTTGCGGATGCTGAGGAGGCTGGACTACTCGAGGTGACACCGCGACGAGTTTCCTTCCGGCATGAGCTCACCCGGCGGGCCATTGCGGATTCGCTACCAGTCGTGCGTTACATGGAACTCAATCAGAACGTTCTCACCGCGCTGGTCGCTCGCAGCGATGCCGATGTCGCGCGAATCGTCCACCACGCGGTCGCCGCGGGCGATCAACAGGCGATCGTCCGCTTCGCCCCAGCAGCCGCTCGAGATGCGGCTAGCGGTGGTGCGCACAGACAGGCCGTCGCCCACTATCAAGCGGCCCTCCTGTACGCCGATGCGTTCCCTCCCATCGAGCGTTCTCAACTGTTGCAGGAGTACGCCATCGAGTCGTACACCATCGGTGCGAGCGACGAGGCGGTAGCCGCACAGCGGCGCGCGATCGACCTGCGCAGATCGCTCGGAGATCACGTCGCCGTCGGCGAAGGGCTGCGTTGGCTCTCGCGAATGCACTGGTGGGGAGGAGATCGGCTGACCGCTGAACAAGTGGCGGAAGAGGCGATCGGAGTCCTTGAGCCGCTGGGACCGTCCCGATCACTGGCCCGGGCCTACAGCAACCAAGCTCAGCTGGACATCCTCGCCTACAACCCGACCAAGGCGATGCCGACCGCTGAGCGTGCCGTTGCCATGTCCAGGCAGACCGAGGACCCCGCAACCCTGGCACACGCGCTCACAAACCTGGGCGCCTCCCTGTGGCAGCTGGGAATGCCGGACTCGATGCAGACCCTGGAAGAAGGACTGCAGGTCGCCCTCGATGTAGGCGCCAAGGAGGATGCCTGCCGGATCTATGTCAACATCGCCTGGAACCTGCTCGATCAGTTCCGGGCGGCGGATGCAGAGCAGTTCATCACGGCCGGCCTGGAACTGGCGGAACGAGCAGAGCAGTTCGGCTGGCTCGACATGCTCCACGTCCTCCGAGCGGTGGCCGAGACCTCACGAGGACGCTGGAGCGAAGCCGTCCGGTCTGCCGAGCAAGCCGTTGGTGCCCAGACACTCTTCCGCTGCCCTGCACTCGTCACGCTCGGACGTATCAAGACCAGAACCGGGGATCCAACAGCCGGTGAGCTTCTTGCCTCCGCCTTGGAGCTCAGCCATCGGATCGGTGAACAGCTATGGATCGGCCACGCAGCGGCCGCCGCGGCTGAAGAGGCATGGCTGCGCGGTGATGCTGCTGCGGTCATAGACATCGCTGCAGCCCCGTACGCCCAGGCCCGGCAACGCCGAATCCGAACCGGCTGGCCCTGGCCGGAGCTTGGGTACTGGCTCACCAAGGCAGGTCACGAGGTAGCGGCCCCCGAGACGGACAGTCCCTTCGACTTGCTGACCAGTGGACGCTGGCGCGAAGCCGCCGATCGATGGCGCACCGCAGGCTACCGCTACGAGTACGCGTTGGCCCTGACCGAGAGCCCGGATCCAGCTGATCTGCTCGAGGCACTCGACGTACTTGGCTCCATCAACGCCACCTCCTTGGCCAAGGTCACTCGACGTCTGCTGCGCGAGCAAGGCGCCACCACCATTCCGCGTGGTCGAGCCCTCACCTCCCGGCAGAACCCCGCCGGTCTGACAGCGCGTCAACTCGAGGTGCTCAGGCTGCTGAACCAGGGCCTGACTGACGCCGAGATCGCGGACCGCCTCGTCGTCTCCGTGCGTACTGCGAGCAACCACGTAGCGGCAGTCCTCGCCAGACTCGGAGTTCACACCCGTTCCGAGGCCGTCGAGCAGGCCCGGGTCTGGCTCGAACCCTAAATTCATGCTGATGGCTTCGTGGCGACGATGATTTCGACAGGTCCGGGGAGTACTTCGATGTCGGCGAAACCAACGGCCATCAGCATGTCGGCGTACTGTTCCACGTCGCGGAGCATGCTGGAGCAACTGTCGACGCCGATCAGGAAATATGACCAGAAGAACTGCTTGGCGAGACGGTCAGCGTTCCGGAACTCCTCGCAGATCATCACTCGGCCGCCGGTGTCGAGTGCATCGAAGGTCTTCTGGAGTAGCGTGAGAGCTACCGGCGCCGGCCAGTCGTGCAGAACCCGAACGAATGACATAGCGTCGTATGCCGTGGGCAACGGCTCCGCGAGGAAGTCGCCTCCGACGAACCCCAGCCGGTCGGCGCAATCATGCTCATCGCGGACTTTGTTCACCAGAGGTTGTACGGCGGGCAGGTTGTAGACGTCGATCATCACGCCTGGTGCCCCAGGCAACAGCCGGGCGGCCAGCGTGCCGTCGCCGCCTCCGACGTCCAGCAGTCGTAGGTTGCCCCGATCTCTCCAGAGCCGTTCGGCATTGGCCTGGAAGGTCTCGATGAACGGCCCGAGCCCTGCCGCCATACTCCGCTCGAAGGCGGTCACCTGTGTTTCGTCGGCGGGCGGCCAACTGAAGGCTTCGCCCGGCATGCTGAAGTCGCCGCGGAGGGTCTCAGCCAGCCGGCCATGCAGGCTGGCCCAGGGGTACCGGTCGCGGTCGCGTTCGATCGAAGTTGGTCCGAGAACCTCCAATGCGGCAAGTCTGGTCCCGGCGATCGCGCGGTACCCGACATCGCAGAGCTCGCCTGGTGTCTGGGACACCCGTTCGACCAGGCCGATGCACTCCAAGCAGTCGAGGAGCTTGTACAGGCGCAGCGGTACCAGTTCGAACCGCTCACTGAGATCGCCGAGCCTGACTGGGCCGGGCTCCAGGGCGTCGAGTAGTCCGAGGTCCAGCGCAGTCTGTAGTACGTCGATTGCCTTGGTTCCGTTGAACAGCAGGCTCATCAGTGCTCTCGGCGTCATCGTCGTACCTCTGCCAGAGCGTCCATGAACAGGTCGATCTCGTCAATGGTGTTGTAGATGTGCGGGGCGACTCGCAGTCCGTTCCGCCAGCTACAGATCAGACCACGGCTTGCCAGGTCCGCGGCCGCTGTCCGGTCGCCGGGGAAACAGAGATTCACCATGCCGCCGCGGTGCTCTGGGGTCCGCGGCGTGCGCACCTCGATCCCGGCTGCGTCGGCGCGCCTGATCAGCTGGTCGGTGCAGCGCAGAGAATGTGCCCGGATTTTCTCGGCACCGATTTCGGCAAGCAGGTCCAGCCCGACCCGCGACATCATGGCGGTGATCGGGATCGGAGTACCGCCCGAGAACCGTCTGGCATCAGGTGCCCACCCTGTCTCCTGGAATGAGAGGGGGTCCGCGCCGGCGAACCACCCGGTGGCCGCGGGGTACAAACTCTCGATCAGTTCCTGGCGCACGTACAGAAACGCCGTATGAGCGCCACACATCCATTTGTGCGCGCCACCCAGGACGAAATCTGCCTGGAGCGCGACGACGTCAAGCGGTACTGCCCCGATGGTCTGGAAGACATCGACCACGACCAGAGCGCCGTACTGGTGGGCGCGAGTGACGACTCGTTCCAGATCGAGAAGCGCGCCGGTCGTGTAGCTGCCATGGGATACACAGACGAGCCGGGTGCGCTCGTCAATCACATCCTCCACCGCCTCGATGTCGAAAACGGGTCCGCCGGTCCCGGTGACCACGAGTTCAGCTCCGTAGCGGGCGAAGCCACGCCAGAAGAACGGAACAGTGGGAAACTCCAGGTCGGTGGTGACGACTCTGTTCCGCTCGCCGCGGAAGTCGAAACAGGTGCCGATCCTGCCGAGCAGCGTGCTGACGTTCGTGTCGGTCACCACGGTTCCCGCGGGGGCCCCGATGAACGACGCGAGTGCCTCGACGTAGCCGTTGAGCTCAGCCAGCCATCCGCCCCAGGCTGAGTCACGCCAAGTGCTCAACGTCTGCCAGTAGTTCTGCAGGACTTGCTCCACGCCGCGGGGCGTGGCGCCGGTCGAGTTGCTGTTCAGATAGACGGAGTCTGCCAGCAGCGGGAACTCGGCCCGGATCGATTGGTTCATGCCTGCTGCACGCTCCGATCCGAGCCCGGCTGATGGCCACCTTCCCTGCTCCACTCCGCGGTGAGCTCTTCCCGGACTCGCCAGAGCGCGTGGAACAGTGGCTTGGTCATCCGGCCGATCAGGATCCGGGTCGAGACCCCGTCCAGTGCCTTGACATCCCGGCCGACGCCGATCGTCCGCCGTACAAGCATGAAATGGGCGATCAACCACAGTTGGTACCGCTCGTCGAAGTCCAGCAGCAGTTCGCAGATCCGTTTCAGATCAGTCGGCCCGGCGGCTTGGTAGACGTCACTGATCCGGATGTTCCTCCGAGCCAGCATCCGATCGAGCGCCTCCGCGACGTACTGGGCCGCCGTCTGGGTTGTATTGAAGCCAGGCGACTCCTGACCACTGCCGTTGCCGAGACTGCGACGGATGACCTGATAGGTGTCCGGAGTGAGCGTCTCCAGAACCCTGATCTCGTTGGCAAGACAAGCGGTGATCCGGTTCACGCGCTCGAGCCGCGCGGCTACTTCCCACAAGTCGTCACGGTCGAGGTCGCCGACGATCTCGGTCAGCTCGTGGGACAGGAGTTTGAGCCAGACCTCCTGCGCCTGGTGAACGACCTGGAACATCAACTCGTCCGGATCCGTCAGCAACTCCGCAGAAGTTTGCAGCGACAGCAACTCCTTGGTGCGTACGTACACCTCATAGTCCAGACTGCCGTCCCCAACCACGGTCTTCAGCACCGGGTTGAACAGCGGCCTCGACAACCTGTCCCGCAGTTCCTCCGCCGCGCTCGTCGTCTGGGCAGACGCGCCGTCATATGTCCTCATAGGCCACGAATCCCCCGTGTCAGCCGGTTCTTCCATCCTCCGAGTGCGCCACAGTGCCATTCAGCCCGGATGAGGGAGCGATGAGGGAACGCGTCGGCGCCCAGCGTTTGCCCAGGGAAGCGTGGATTGATCTGTGCAGCGACGAAGGACCTGTCCGTGGGAGCCTTTGCAGCAGGTCCTACGCCGCGCGGGCGGCTTTGATGACTGAGTGGGTACGGAGGAGTTCTCACATGCAGCGATACGTTCTGACCGGCACACCCGGCAGCGGTAAGACCTCAATACTCCAGTGTCTGGAGGAGATCGGCTGTCACACAGTCAACGAGGCAGCGACTACGGTCATCGCACAAGCGCAGGCCCTAGGCGAGTCCGAGCCATGGTCACGCGCATCCTTCATCGACGACATCGTCGCCCTACAGCGCCGACGCCAGCTCGAGACGTCCGGAACCATTCAGGTGTTCGACCGGTCTCCGGTCTGCACTCACGCCCTCACGACCTACCTGGGCTGGCCGGTATCTGCAGCCCTGTCGGACGAACTCGAACGAGTCACCTCGGAGCGGATCTACGAGCAACAAGTGCTCTTCGTTCGAAACCTAGGGTTTGTCCAGCCAACCGCAGCCCGCCGGATCAGCTTCCAGGACTCGCTGACCTTCGAAAAGATCCACGAAGAGAGCTACCGCCTCTTCGGCTACGACCTCGTCGACATCCCGGCCGGCGACCTGGCCCACCGCGTCGCCCAGGTGCGCTCAGTGATCGGGACCTGAGCTCCGCCGAGCAACCGCGAGTGCCAGTACCCGAGGTTGAGACCTCGGTCGCTCGGTGACCCCCTGCATGGCCGCGACGCGCAGAGCCGGTGCGTCGGCCTCACAGATGCTCTGCGTCCGCCCTACTTCACAACGGGGCGCTCCGGGCCGATCTGTACAACCTGCTGATCTGGAAGCCGGCCATCGTCGCCGCGGGCGTCATTCCTCCACCGACGAAGGACCAGCGGGGGCGCAAGCACTACAAGGCTGACTACACCGCCGGGATGCATGCTTGCGTCACTACTTCGCCAGCATCACGCTGGCCGACGGCGTCAACATCAAAGAGCTCTCCGAGTACCTCGGGCACCACGATCCGGGGTTCACTCTGCAGATGTACACCCATATGCTGCCGTCGTCGTACGACCGGGCTCGTCAGGCCGTGGATCGCCGGCTTGAGCGACTCGGTTTGCGGCTCACGGAGCAGCGACGGAGCAGAGCAGAAAACGGGCCGGGATACGAGGACCCTGATCTGGGTCCGGGGCTGCTCTGATGATCCTGACAGGGCAGCCCCGATTCCCTTACGTACAAGGTTATTTCAGCTCGGCCGAGGTCTTTCCCAGCAACCGACGAGCGATGATCAGTTGCTGGATTTGTTGGGTGCCTTCGAAGATGTCGAGGATCTTGCTGTCTCGGGACCACTTCTCCAGGAGGTGGTTCTCGGAGTAGCCGAGGGTGCCGGTGAGTTCTACGCAGCGGAGGGTGATGTCGTTGGCGGTTCGGCCGGCTTTGGCTTTGGCTATGGAGGCTTCGAGGGAGTTGGGGCGGGCGTTGTCGGCCATCCAGGCGGCTTGGAGGGCGAGGAGGTGGGCGGCTTCCCAGTCGGCTTCCAGTTGGAGGTAGGTGGCTGCGGCGGCTGGTTGGAGGTGGGTGGGGCGGTCGTAGTCGATCTCGATGCCGGCTTCGGCCAGGAGGTCTCTGGTGAGTTCGAGGGAGGCTCGGGCTACGCCTACGGCCATGGCGGCGACCAGGGGGCGGGTGTTGTCGAAGGTCTGCATGACGCCGGCGAAGCCTTTGCCGGGGTCGATGTCGGGTGAGCCCAGGAGGTTGGCGGCGGGGACCCGGCAGTTCTCGAAGCGGATGGTGGCGGTGTCGGAGGCGCGGATGCCGAGCTTGTGTTCCAGGCGTTCGACGGTGACGCCGGGGGTGTCTTTGGGGACCACGAAGGATTTGATCGCGGCGCGGCCGGCCGACTTGTCGAGGGTGGCCCAGACGACGACGGCGTCGCAGCGGCCGCCGGCGGTGACGAAGATCTTCTCGCCGTCGATGATGTAGTCGTCGCCGTCGCGGCGGGCGGTGGTGCGGATGCTGGCGGAGTCCGAGCCGCACTCCGGTTCGGTGATGGCCATGGCCGCCCAGACACCTTCGAAGCGGCGGAGTTGTTCGTCGGAGGCGACCGAGGCGATCGCGGAGTTGCCGAGGCCCTGGCGTGGCATCGAGAGCAGCAGGCCGACGTCGCCCCAGGACATCTCCATGATGGAGAGCACCGAGGACAGGTTCGAGCCGTTCTTCACACCGGTGTCTTCAGTGCCTTCGGTACGGCGGACGCCCGATGCGCCGGCGCCGGAACCGGTGCCCGAGGCCCCTAACCCGTCGACCATCGCGGCGAGCATGTCGAGCTCGACCGGGTACTCGTGCTCGGCGAGGTCGTAGCGGCGGGAGTTCGGCCGCAGCATTTCGGCAGCGACCTGATGAGCCTGGTTGACGAAGGCCCGGAACTTGCGGGGCGTCTCGAGGTTGATCATCAGACCAGCACCGCGCCTTCCATGATGCCGATGGCCCGCAGGTCGCGGTACCAGCGTTCGACCGGATGTTCCTTCACGAACCCGTGCCCACCAAGGAGTTGTACGCCGTCCGTCCCGATCTGCATGCCCTTGTCCGCGCACAGCCGCCGGGCGAGCGCGACCTCGCGGGCGAACGAAAGCCCTTGCTCCGCACGGGATCCGGCTCGATACGTCACCAGGCGCATCCCTTCGAGCTCGATCGCGATGTTCGCGACCATGAAGGCGACGGACTGGCGATGGCTGATCGGTTCACCGAAGGCGATCCGCTCGTTCACGTACGGCGTGACGTAGTCGAGCACGGCCTTCGCCGTACCGAGGGAGAGCGCGCACCAGCCGAGTCGCGAGAGCCGGACGCATTCGATGTAGTCGTCGAAGGTACCGAGCTGAACAGCCGGTACGTCGTCCAGGATGACGCGACTGAGTGAGGCCGCCCGCAGGCCCATCGACGGCTCGGCCTCGATCGTGACGCCGGGGTGACCGGACTCGACCAGGAACAACGCCGGGCCGCGGTCCTCGAGTTGGGCGGCGATGACGAAGAGTTCGGCCTCGGCTCCGCGCGGCACCAGCGACTTCACGCCGGTCAGCTTGCCGCCGGTCACGCGAGTGCGGAGATCGAACGGATCGAAGAGCGGCCTCGGTTCCAGGATCGCGAGCGCTGCGGCCGGGGCCGAGTCGCCGGTGAAGGCCGGCAGGTACGTCGCCTGCTGGGTCTCGTCTCCCCACAGGGAGATCGCCGTACTGACGGCGGCCGGCGCCAGGCACGCGACGGCCTGCCCCATGTCGCCGTGCGAGAGCGCTTCCGCGACGAGTACGCCGGTCATTGCGGATCGCTCGGTGACGATGCCGCCGAGCTCCTCCGGGACCTCGATCAGACTCAGCCCGAGATCCGCCGAGGCGGTCAGCACCTTGGGCTCGGTCGCACAGTCGGTGTCCGCGACCGCTGCGGCCGGCCGCAGCACCTCAGCCGCGAACTCACGCACCACCTCGACGACCGTCTGCTGGTCCTCGGTCGGCGTCAGGTCGAACTTCCCACTCCCCCGCGCCGACGGCAGCCGAGACGGTTTCGCCAGCTTCGAGGCGGCCGAGAAACTCCGGGAGAGCGCTCCCGCCGTCCGGAAGCCGCTCTTCGTCGCCTCGAACACCACCCGCTCGGTCTGCTTCCGCCATCCGAACCGGTCGATCGTGCGCGACTTCGCCAGCCGGTTCAGCCAGGCGACCCCGACCCCGATGACGTCCCGCCGCCGCTCCCGACCACGCGTTCGCTCCAGAAGGCTCATACCCGCCACTGTAAACCGAAGTTACAACCCGAGTCACGTGACCCAGACCACAGTGCGCTTCAGGACTCCCCGAAGCCGGGATTCGGCGTTCGTCGAACTCCTTGCCGCCCAACCGGCCACACGGCCAACCTGATCTGGTCTATTCCATAACCAGACCGGATGGAGCCCCATGCCCGACGAACGCTGGATCCTCGCCTTCGACGCGTCCTGCGGAAACTGCCGAGCCATCGCCGCCGCCGTACAAGAGGCCACCGCCGGCCGGCTCGATGTCCTGCCGCTGCAGAACGACGACGTGACCCGCTGGCGGCACGAGACGCTGGGCGCGGATGCGCCGTGGCGGCCCACCCTGCTCCGAGTGCGGGAATCAGTCGCCGCGTGGACCGGACCTGCCCTGGTCGCCCCGCTGGTCCGCACACTCGGCATCCGGACGACGCTCGCCGTACTCCGCAGTCTGGGCCAGCTGCAGCAATCTTCGCGGCCCGCCGCCGGGCTGAACCGCAAGCAGTTCCTGCGACTCGGGGCCGGAGCCGGGATGGCCGCCGGCATCGTGCTCACCGGCCGCGCACCCGCGTTCGCGACTGGCAAGGCCAGCGACATCCCCGCCTGGATCGCAGCGAACAAGGACAAACTCCCGCGCCGGTACGACGAGTTCACGCGACTGCCGATGGCGTATCGGAAGGCCGTGTACGGCGAGCTGCCCGTGGCCGCGCGCCAGGAGCTCTGGCTGGAGCAGACCCGCCGCTACCGCGCAGGCGCCCGCGTCGTGACGCGCGACCAGGCGGCAGCCCTGGACGAGTTCGAGGCGTTCGTACGGCGTGGTTTCGAGTACCCGGCCGAGGACTTCGCCGGCCGGGATCAATTCGGCGAGCTGGTGAACTCGGCGTACGAGAAACGCGAGGGCAACCAACTCTTCCGTACCCTCGGTCCGTCCGACAACGCCGGGATGGCCCCGGCCGGCGACTGCTCGTGCTCCACCTGGGACGACTGGTGCGATGGCACCTGCTGGTTCCGGGCGAACAACTGCACGCGGACGAGATTCGGTTGCGGGGACGCCTGGTCGTACCACTGCGATGGACACTGCGGCTGAATGACGCCGTACACGAGGGCGTTTGCCCTGCCGCCGTTCGCGGACAACACGGCCGAGGTTGTCGCGGCACTGCTCGAACTCGGCCGCCCGAACGGTCCGCTCGACGCCCGGGACGACCTCAGCCAGAGTCCGGAGGTCCTCGCCGACCAGCCAGGGACCGGCGTACAGGACGCCGTGAGCGCGTTCTTCGGACAGTTCGTCAGCCACGACCTGTCCCTCGATCCGCGCTCGCGGCTCGGCCGGCCCGCCGATCCGCGCGTGGTCACCAACCAGCGCACCCCTGGCCTGGACCTGGACTCGGTGTACTCGGACGGCCCACCCGGACTCCACTTCGACCCGGCAGACCCCGCCAAACTGCTGGTCGGCGACGGCGGCCGGTACGAGGACGTGCCGCGCGCTCCGGACGGTACGACGATGTCCGTGGATCTGCGGAACGACGACACTGTGATTCTCAGCGGGCTGCATGCCGCGGTGCTGCGGTTCCACAATCATGTCGTCGATCGGCTTCGGTCGGCCGGTGTCGAGAGCTTCGATGAATACCGCCGCGAGGTCGTCTGGCACTACCAGTGGATCGTGCAGCACGAGTACCTGCCGGCGCTGATCCAGCCCGGCACCTGGGCCTGGCTCACGCGGCAACCGGCCGATGCGTTGCCGATCGAGTTCCAGATCGCGCTCCGCATCGGCCATGCCCAGCTGCGGCCGGCCTATCGGGTGCATGACGACCTGGCCTGCTATCTCTTCCACCCCGATGGGTCAGACCTGCGCGGCGGCCGCCGCGATCCGCAGCGCTTCGTCGACTGGCGGCACCTGCTGACCGCCCGCGGGCAGAAGCTGGACCGCTCCATCTGTACGCCGCTGTTCCAGCTCCCGCGGGAAGCGTTGCCGAGCGGCGACGCTCCCGTCTCGCTGCCCCAGCGTGATCTGCTGCGGCACCTCACCTGGCAGGTTCCGTCCGGCCAGGCGATCGCCGAGACACTCGGCGTACCGGTCCTCGCTCCAGCCGACCTGGCGGAGCTCCAGCCGTACGGCCTCGATCGCTCCACGCCCCTGTGGTACTACCTGCTCGCCGAAGCTGAGGTCGTGACCGCCGGCGCCACGCTCGGCCCGCTGGGAAGTCGCCTGCTCGCCGACGCCCTGCTCGCGCAGGTCACCGCGCCGGACGACTGGCGTCCCACTCTGCCTGGCCATGAGACCGGGTCGTTCACACTGACTGACCTGTTCGACCTTGCCGGAGTCCTAGACCGTGCAGGCAGCAGCCTTGGCGGTTAGGTAGCGCTGCTCGGGGAGGCTGGTGGTACGGCGCGCTGCGGCGAGGTAGAGGTCGTGGGCCTCGGTGATGTTGCCGGCGCGTTCGTGCAGGTGGGCGCGGACGGCGTCCAGGCGGTGCGACTCCGTGAGGTTCTTGTTGTCATCCAATGTGGCCAGCAGGTCCAGACCGGCTTGAGGGCCTTCGACCTGGGCCAGGGCGATCGCTCGGTTGAGGGTGATCATCGGGTTCGGGGTCAGCTTCTCGAGGATCAGGTAGAGGGCGTGGATCTGCGGCCAGTCGGTCTCTTCGGCGCTGGCGGCTTCGGCATGTACGGCGGCGATCGCGGCCTGCAGCTGGTACGGGCCGACTCCCCCACGAGCCATCGTGGCCAGGATGAGCGTCGTACCTTCGTCGATCTGATCGCGATCCCAGAGCGCGCGATCTTGTTCGTCGATCGGGATCAGCGAGCCGTCGGCCGCGCTGCGCGCCGTACGGCGGGAGTCGGTCAGCAGCATGAGTGCGAGCAGGCCCGCGACCTCGCCGTCGTCGGGCAACGCCGTACGCAGCATGCGGGTCAGCCGAATCGCCTCGGCGGTCAGCTCGACGCGTTGCAGGGACTCACCGGAGCTCGCGGTGTAGCCCTCGTTGAAGATCAGGTAGAGCACCTGTCGTACGACGCGCACCCGCTCCGCGAGCTCGTCGGCCGGCGGCATCTCGAAGGAGGACCCGGCGGCCTTGATGCTCTTCTTCGCGCGGCTGATCCGCGGCGCCATTGTTGCCTCAGGCACCATAAATGCGTGCGCGATCTCGGCAGTGGTGAGACCACCGACCGCGCGCAGCGTGAGCGCGACCTGCGAGGCCGGCGTGACAGCCGGATGGCAACACAGGAGGAGCAGCGTGAGCGTGTCGTCCTCGTCCGGAGCGTCCAAGGAGTCGGCTGCAGGGGCGACCAGCTCCTCCGTTCCGCCCATCGCGGCGACCGAGTCCTCGCGCCGGCGCCGCGCGCTCTCACTACGGAACTGATCAGTCAGCCGCCGCGTCGCGACCGTGATCAGCCAGCCGCGCGGATTAGCCGGTACGCCGTCCGTCGGCCACTGCGTTGCCGCAGCCAGCAGCGCTTCCTGTACGGCGTCCTCGCACAGATCGAACTGCCCGTAGCGCCGAGTCAGGAACCCGAGCACCTGGGGTGTCAGTTCGCGCAGCAACTCCTCCATACCGGCCATCTCACCCCTTCCCGGGTTCACCAGCTGTGCCAGGAGCCAGCATTCCGGTCTCCAGGGTCTGCAGGAGGATCCCGGGAGCGGCGTACCGGGTGATTTCACCTTCGGCGACCGCCTCGCAGGCGATGTAGACCGACCACCAGAGCATGCGGTTGATCCAGGCAGGTGGGAGCGATTGCGCGAAGACGCCGTCGGCGTGCCCGCGGGCGATCAGGCCCTCCATCGGCTTGCCGATCTGGTCGAGCCGGGCGAAATAGTCCTGCACCCAGGGGGCCGGCTCGGGCGTACCGAAGCTCGGCTCGTTGAAGAGGAAGAACAGCCGCGGCCCCAGCTCGAACCAGCCGGCGATCAGCCGCTGGAAGGCGAGCCGCGGCGGGCCTTCGTCCAGATCCGCCTCCTGGATGGTTCGCTCGACCAGCTCCAGCAGGTCGTCGGCCATCGCCCGGATCAGCGCCTCGCGATCCGGGAAGTACCGGTGCAGCGTGCTCCGGGCGACCTTGGCCTCGGCCGCGATCTCGCCGAGCGACGCGTTCCGCCGCCGCCCGTACACGACCGCCGCGGCCTCCAGGATCGCCCGCCGGGTCCGGCTCCGGGTCCCCGACTCCGCAGTACTTTCCGCCATGAGCAGCACTGTAGCTCGATCAGTCGCCGTTGTTTATTTATAGGACACGCTTGTCCCATTCGGCTACTCTGGTGATTCGGTCGAGGGGAGAACGGGATGAAGCCCGAACGCTGGCAGAACCTGCGGATGTTGTGGTCGTTCGTCCGTCCGCACCGGCGGACGCTGATGGTGGGGATGGTGCTCGGACTCGGTACGACGGCGGCCGCGCTGGCGACGCCGATGGTGTCGAAGTCGGTGCTGGACGGGTTGGCGGCGTCGTCGCCGATCGCACCGCTCGTCGGGCTCCTGGTCGGGCTGCTGGTGATCAGCTCGGGGCTCGGGCTGGTGCAGTGGATCCTGCTGGGGCGGATGGGCGAGCGGGTCGTGCTCGACGCACGGAGTTCGATGGTGCGGCGGTTGCTGCGGGTCCGGGTCGGCGAGCTGGCCGGCAAGTCACCAGGTGAGCTCGTCACGAGGGTCACCTCGGACACTGTGCTGCTGCGGGAGGCGGCTGCGTCGAGCCTGGTGCAGCTGGTGAACGGCGTGATCACGCTGATCGGATCGTTGGTCCTGATGGCCCTGCTCGATTGGGTGCTGTTGGCAACGACCCTGGGAGCGCTGGCCCTGGTCGGGGTGATCGTGGCGTTGCTGATGCCGCCGATGGCGAAGGCGCAGGAGCAGGCCCAGGGAGCGGTCGGCCGGCTCGGCGGTGCACTGGAGGGCGCGCTGCGGGCGATCCGAACCGTGAAGGCGAGCCGGGCCGAGCACCGCGAGAGCGAGCGGGTGATCGTCGAGGCGACCGAGTCCGCGCGGCAGAGCGTCCGCGCGGTCCGGTACGAGGCGGTCGCGATGACCGTGGCTGGCTTCGGGATCGGGCTCGCGACTTTGCTGATCCTCGGCCTCGGTGCCTGGCGGGTCAGCGAGGGGCTGCTGGCCGTCTCCGGTCTCGTCGCGTTCCTGCTGTACACGTTCCAGCTGATGGAGCCGGTGTCCACGCTGACCACGACGGTCAGTTCGCTCCAGTCCGGGATCGCGGCGGCGACCCGGATCCGCGAGGTCGACGCGCTCGAACTCGAACCCGCCGACGCGACGGGCGAACGCCGTACCAACAGGGACTTGAACCGATCGGCGCTCAGCTTCGAAGCGGTGACCGCGCGCTACGCACCGGGCTCGGCACCGGCCTTGCACGACGTGACGCTGGAGATCCCGCGGATCGGGCACACCGCGATCGTCGGGCCGTCCGGCGCGGGCAAGACCACGATGTTCTCGCTGCTGCTGCGCTTCCTCAACCCGGACAGCGGCCGGCTCGTTCTCGACGGCGTACCGCTGGACGAGTGGTCGCTCGAGGATCTGCGCCGCCGCATCGTGTACGTCGAGCAGGACACTCCGCTGGTTCCGGGGACGCTTCGGGAGAACCTTCTCTACACCCACCAGGACGCCGACGAAGCCACCCTGTGGGAGGCGCTCCGCGCAGTCCGGCTCGACGAGCGGGTCCGCCAACTGCCCTCCGGGCTGGATACTTTGCTGTCCACGGCCGTCATTTCCGGTGGCGAGCGGCAGCGGATCGCGTTGTCTCGCGCTCTGGTCAGTACGCCGGAGATCCTGCTGCTCGACGAGGCGACCGCCCAGCTCGACGGCCTGACCGAGGCTGCGGTGCACGAGGTGATCGCCCGGGTCGCGCAGACCGGGGCCGTCCTCACGATCGCGCACCGGCTGTCCACGGTCATCGACGCCGATCAGATCGTCGTACTGGAATCCGGCTCGATCCGTGCCCGAGGCACCCATCAGGAACTGCTGGCCACCGACAGCCTGTACCGCGACCTGGTCGCGGCGCTCCGGATCGCGACTCAGGTTGCGTAGACGTCGATCAGTCGCCGGTACGCCGATGGGTTGCTGAGCAGATCGGTGTTGTCGGCGAACTGATCGACCGTCCCGATCGACGGCAACGCCAGTAGCCCGGAGTCGGTCACCGTTGCCAGGCACGCAGCCGCGAACCGGTCGGCGCCGAGCACCAGCGCCGGCCGCTCGTGGAACGGTCGCGGCGTCGGGTCGACGGCCGGGGTGATCGCCAGCGCGTTGTGCCGCTCCCCCAGCAGCTGATAGCCGGTCGTCAGTGCTTGCTCTCGGGCAGGATAGTTGTCGGCGGCAACTACGTCGGCCAGTACGCGGTTCAACCCGTCCGCATGATCGAGCTGCGCGAACGCCGTACCCAACCATTTCGAGTACGGCGCGTAGGCCCGCGACTGCAGGAGCGCGAGCCGCATCAGGTCTCGGGTCAGCCTGGCCGCGAGCACGCGCGAGCCCAGTTCGTCGCCGACCTCGTGGGTGCGTTGGACGAACGTCTCCTCCTGGCCGATTCGCGACCATTGGCACGCCATCGACCAGCGCCAGATCTCGTCCGGATACCACTGCAGCCTCGCGCGAACCGGCTCGAGCCGCCCGTCATCGGCGTACACCGGACCGGCGACAACCTCCAGCAACTTCTGCTGCGGCGTGATCAGCCAATCCGTGGTGCTGGTGGTGGAGGCGTCGAACCCGAGCAGACCGACGAGCCAGTCGCTGAGCGTCGTGACCGTGATGTGGTGGATCGGCTCCTGCGTATCCCACCCGAACCGCACCGGATGCCCGTCGTACGAGTCGGGCAGCGCCTGCTCGATCGCGTCGCGCACCTTCGCCGGCTCGTCCACGAACACCTGCAGTCGCGGTCCCCAGCCGTGATCCATCGACCGGGCGGTGTCGTACCCGAGGACATCCGATCCCCAGCCGAGCAAGCCCGCAGCATGCGGTACGTCGACCACCGGCCGAATCACGTCCTCGTAGAACGCCGCACTGAGCTCCCGAGCCGATCTGAATCCAGTCACCCGGCCATCATTCAGGCGAAGGACCAGCCGCTCCAGCGATTTATCCGTACGACGATCACTGGCCCCTGCGGCGGGTTGTCGACGTACTGCGGGTACTTCGTCACCAGCGACTCGACCGCCTCGTTCTGCACGCGGGCGGTTCCGTCGGCGCGGACCCACCAGAGTTGGGTCCAGTCGTCATCGTCGTACTCGTCGACCAGCAACGTGACCGCGGGGTTGGCTGCGATGTTGCGCAGGCGCCGGAGGTTCAAGGTGGTCTTCGGCTTGTGGTCGATCGCGATGAACACTTCGTCGCCGGCCACCGCGAACGTCACTGGCACCAGATGCGGCACCCCGTCAGCCCCGACCGTCGCGAGCCGAGCCACGCGCGCGGCAGCGAACCGGGAGCGGCAGGTCGACTCGGGCAGGTTCACTTCTGCAGGCGGCGCAGCGCGGCTGCCGGGATCGACCGCGTGACCGGGCCGAGCAGGGACGCGTCGCGCAACGCCGTACGGGCGGCAAGATGACCGCACGCGCCGTGGACGCCGCCGCCAGGGTGAATCGCCGAGCTGCCCAGATACAGACCGCTGACGAAGGTGCGCGGGCTGCCGAGACCGATTGTCGGCCGGAAGATCAACTGCTGCTGGAGCTGCATCGTGCCACCGCCAAGCGCACCGTAGCCCAGCGCGGCGTTCCCCGCCTCGAGCACGCTCGGCCTCTGCAGCTCCCGATCGATGATCAACGCACCGAAGCCCGGCGCGAACCGCTCGATCGCACGCTCCATCCGGCCGGCCAGCTTCTCCGCCGACTCATCGTCGGCCACGCCGCGCGGCAGATGCGCGTACGCCCAGACGGCCTCAGTACCCGCAGGCGATCGCGAGGGATCCGACTTCGTCGTCTGCCCGATCAGCAAGAACGGTTGCGACGGCAGGCGCCCGGTATCCAGGTCGGCCGCCAGATGCACCAGCTCATCGGCCGTGCCACCGAGGTGCACCACCCCGGCCGACCGCGCCTCGGCCGCCTTCCACGGGATCGCCCCACTGAGCCGGAAGTTCAACTTCACTGTCGGGTAGTCCCACTCGAACCGCTCATCCAGATCCCGCCGCAACCCGGCCGGGATAGTTGCCTCCGACAACAGACCGTCGTACAGGGCAGGTGCCGAGGTGTCCGCGATCACTGCCCGCTCCACCGCGACCCGCTCCCCCGAAGCAGTCAGTACGGCGGTCGCCCGCCCACCGCTCACCTCGACCGAGGTCGCCGGCATCGACGCAGCGAACAGCACACCCGCCCGCTCGGCCCGAGCCACCAGCGCACCGGAGAACGCACTCGATCCACCGACTGCCACCGGATACCCAACATCCTGCGCGAGCATCGCCAGCAACCAGCCCATCGTGCCGCTGACACTGCCCGACAACGGCGCGTCGGCATGCAGCGCATTCCCAGCCAGCAACGCAGCACCTCGCGGACCGGCGAACAGCTCCTTGCCCATCCGATGCATCGGCATCGCCATGAACCGCGCGAACCGCAACAGCTCCCCGGCCGACCCGAGCTTGCGGACCAGCTTGATCGCCGGCGACACCGGCGGCCACGTCGTGAGCAGCGACTTCAACAGCGGCTCACGAAGCGCGACGTACTGCTGGTAGAGCCGCAACCACGCTTCGCCATCACCCGGATGCTCAGCGCCGACCGACTTCGCGGTGTCCTCGGGGTCAGGGTGGATCGCCACCGCCGTCCCGTCCTCCGCATCCAGCAGATGCGCCAGCGGCAGCGGCGCGTGCCCCCACTTCAGCCCGAACCGCTCAAGCTCAAGCGCCCGGATCACCGGTGACGCGACCCCAAGCGGATAGTTCGAGCTGAAACGGTCGCTGACCCAGCCGTCACTGGAGGTGGACCGCACCGCACCACCAAAGGTGTCCGCGGCCTCCAGCACCAGCACGTCCCACCCGGCATCGGCCAACCCGATCGCGCTCACCAGCCCGTTCGGCCCCGAACCGATCACCACAGCATCAACACTGCGCGGCAACATGCCTACGACCTTAACTCGCCTACCCGCGGATAGAGGTGATCCCCCACCCGCGGAGGTGGTGGCTCTCAGCCGAGTTGACCGGCGTGGATGACGACGATCACGACGGAACTGGCATAGATGTCGTAGAGGACGCGGAACCGGCCGACATCGAGGCGGCGTATCCCGGGCGATCCGAACTCCACCGACCAATCCGGCCGCGGCTCGTCTGCGAGCGTGTCGATCGCGGCCATGAGCTGCTCGAGCCCGTCGGGATCCTCCTCGAGGTATCCCGCGGCCTGATCCAGAGCACGTTCGCTCCAGACGACCTGATAGGTCACGCCTGGCTCATGCCAAGACGGCGCCTAACCTCCTCGTGCGGGACAGTCTGCACCTGCCCCGTCGCCTTCGCGGCCTGATACAACGCGACCGCCAACTGGTCCTCGAGGTCGGCCAACTCCTGAGCCGAGATGATCACCGCGGCAGCCTCGCCGTGATCGGTGATCGTCGTCCGTTCGCGACGAGTCGAGGCCCGGCGCACCAGCGACCCAAGCTGGCCGCGAGCCTCAGTAATCGGCAAAGTGACACTCATGTACAGAACTGTACACTTCATGACCCAGCACTGGACAGGCCCGGCTGGGCCGCCGGTTGCTCGCCGCTGCTGCCGGCTTTACCGAGGGGGTGTGGACACCACGTGGTGGGCGTGAACAAGTAATGACCTGTTCACACCCACCAGTTCCTGTTCAAACCCCAGTTGCTGACGGGCATGACGGCAAGTCACCCCACACATCGAGCAGACGAGCCGGTTATGACCTGTGGGCGATTTCGCGGGCGAGGGTTGTTAGCTCTTGGGCTCGGCCGATCATGGCGGGGTCGGCCATTCGGCCGTCGGGGAGGACGGTTACGCCGCCGGCGGAGACGCCTGCCTTCTCGACGGCGGCCAGTAGGTCAGCCGCTTCGGCGAGCTGGATGGCGGTTGGGGTGAAGGACTCCAGGATTGTTGGTAGCTGGCGGGGGTGGATGGCCATTCGGCCGACGAAGCCGAGGGCGCGGCCTTCCAGGCTGGTACGGCGGAGGCCGTCGGTGTCGTCGACGCGGGGGTGGACGGACATCATCGGGGCGCCGAGTCCGGCCGCTCGGGATGCGGACACGAGCCGGCCGCGGGCCCAGGCCAGGCCCTCCGAACCGTCTACGCCGAGTGAGCTGCGGAGGTCGGCCTCGCCCAGGGCGACGGCGACCACCCGCGGATCCGCGGTGGCGATCTCGAAGGCTCGCTCCAGGCCGAGCGGTGACTCGATCAGGGCAGTAATGCTTGCCGACGGCACCTGTTCGAGGATGCGCAGTACCTCGGCCGCGCTCTCCACCTTCGGCACGCGCAGCCGGATCTCCGGTACGGCGGCCACCGCGGCCAGGTCGTCCGCGTGCCATGGTGTCCCGGGCGCGTTCACCCGAAGCTCCGAGCCAACCCCGTGGGCAGCAATCCAGGCAACCGCCCACTCGCGCGCCGCCACCTTCGCATCGACCGGTACGGCGTCCTCCAGGTCGAACACGACCAGATCGGGGCCCGCGGCAACGGCTTTCGCAAAGCGATCCGGCCGATTCGCCGGCACGTACAACCCAGTCAGCACACGTTCCCCCAAAACCTAGACGACGCCCGCTGCCCTCAGTGCAGCAAGCTGTTCCGGCGAGACCCCGATCTCCGCCAGCACCTCGTCGGTGTTCGCACCATGCCGCCGTCCCGCCCAGCGGATCGCCCCCGGCGACTCCGACAGCCGGAACAGCACG
Source organism: Kribbella albertanoniae (assembly GCF_004348455.1). Classification (GTDB taxonomy): domain Bacteria; phylum Actinomycetota; class Actinomycetes; order Propionibacteriales; family Kribbellaceae; genus Kribbella; species Kribbella albertanoniae. The sequence continues at coordinate 36,935 of NZ_SMKA01000006.1, read as the reverse complement.
TTCTGCATCTGCACCGACCCACCCAGCTCATCGTCGTCAACGGCAACGATCGTCTGCAGAGCGGCGTACTGCGGATCAGCAACGATCCCCCGAATGTCGTGCACCGGCCCGACCGCGGCCTCAGCCTTCTCGAACGCGTCCATCACCTGGTCGAGCGGCCGCGCAGCGATCCACGATCCAACCGCCTCATCCAGCTCATCCGCATGCTCAGCACGCTCGCGCCCGGTCGCAAACCACGGCTCCGCGACCAGATCAGGACGCCCCACCAACGTGAGCACCCGCTCGGCGATGCTCTGCGAACTCGTGGACACCGCCACCCACCGACCGTCCATGGTCCGGTACACATTGCGCGGCGCGTTGTTCGACGAGCGATTCCCCAGCCGCGGCTGCACGTACCCGGTCTGCTGGTACGCCGTGATCCCGCCACCCAGCATCATCAGAATCGGCTCGATGATCGCCATGTCGATCACCTGCCCGGCCCCCGACCGATCCCGCTCGCGCAGCGCCACCAGTACGGCGTACGCGGTGGCCAGCGCGGTGATCCCGTCCGCGAGCCCGAACGGCGGCAGCGTCGGCGGACCGTCCGGCTCACCGGTCACAGCCGCGAACCCACTCATTGCCTCGGCCAACGATCCGAACCCGGGGCGCCCGGACCACGGCCCGACCTGCCCGAACGCCGTCACCCGCGCAATCACCAGCCGCGGATTCGCCTCCAGCAGCACGTCCGGCCCGAGACCCCAGCGCTCCAACGTCCCCGGCCGGAAGTTCTCCACCAGTACGTCGTTCCGCCGTACCAGCTCGAGAAAAACCTCAGAGCCCTGAGAAAGGTCGAGCGTCGCGAGCCGCTTGTTCCGGCCGAGCGTCTTGAACCACAGCCCGACGCCATCCTTCGACGCACCATGAGTGCGGGCCGCATCCGGTCGCACAGGGTGCTCGATCTTGGTGACATCGGCCCCGAAGTCACCCAGGAACGTCGCCGCCAGCGGGCCCGCGAACAGCGTCGCCGCCTCGAGCACCTTCACCCCGTCGAGAGGAGCAGGCCTCATCCCGCACACCTGAAGCCGATGGTCTCCGACCGGTCGAGACCACCACCGGTCAGCACCAACTTGAAGCTCACTTCCGGTTCCTGCGGCCCACCGTCGGCGTACCAATCGGAGCCCTGGGCAACATAATGCGAGCCGCCCTTCAGGATGCAGAACCGGCTGCGGCCGTCACGGTGTTCGCTCTCGGTCAGGTTCCAGACCAGCGGCTCGGCGCGGACGAATCCGTCCAGCCCGGCCGCGACCTGCCACTCGTCCTCGGTCGGCAGCCGCCCGCCGCGCCAGGCCGCATAGGCCCGCGCATCCGGCAGATCGACGTACGTCACCGGCTGGTCGAGAGTCCCGGCCGCCGGCGCACCATCAACCCAGTGGGCCAGGAACCGGTTCGAGATCAGCGGCCGATACCCAGTCGCTGTCAGGAACTCGAAATACTCGCCGTTGGTCACCTCGGAGACCGCCACCGAGATCCCCGGCAGAGACACCTCGCGCGTCACCGTGCGGATGTCATGCAGGCGAGGAGGCAACGGCTTCCACTCGTCCACGTACGGCGCCTGGTCGTACAGCCCGGTCTCCCGCCGCCGATGCCGCACGGTCAGCACACAAGGCCCAGCCGGTACGTCGACCGCCGGCCCGATCGACGCCGTACCGGCAGTTGTCGTACTGGCGGGTGTTGGCACCGGCAACCGTTCGGCCGGCCGCATCGGGAAGGCGGAGTCGGAATCGTGCGGACGTGGCATCGTTCCCAGCTTGCGGGCCGTCGTCCGGCAGCTCGCTCCCGCGGTCGCGCCGACCCGGACGATGCCGGTCACCCCACGACCCGGTACGACGAGGTGCACGCCGTCGTCGGTCGCCGTGATCGGCACGCCCGACGTGACGTCGTACCAGTCGCCGACCTGATCCTCCGACCGCAGCACGATGCCTTCGAAGTCGTCCTCATGACGGTTGATCAGCGTCCAGAACGTGATGTCCTGCAGGTCGAACCGCGAACCGTAGATGCCGTGCACCCGGGCCTTGTCCGGGATCTCCGGGGTCAGCTGGATCCAGTCGCCGTCGATCAGCACCGGAGCGAACGCGCGCTGCGCGGTCACCATCCGGCGAAGGGTCGCGCGGTCGCGGGCGCTCCAGCCGACCCAGCTGGAGAACACCGACTCCCAGACCAGGATGCCGACGCCGTTGATCCACGCGGACTGCAGCTCGGCGCTGTGATCGCGGTGCCAGCGGCGCGTGTGGTGCATCATGTGCCGACGCTCGAACAAGTGCGCACGCAGCACACCGGGTGCGTGCGTGTCGGCGAACCACTGCGCCCACGACAGCGCGTGATCGCTGACCCTTGCCATCGGCAACCGTGACTCACCCTCGAGTGCGATCGCCGGATTGGCTGCCCGCAACGCCCGGGTAAGGACCGGGTCGCCTTCCTTCAACGTGTCCAGGAAGACCCCGTCGACGTCATAGTCCTTGACCAGTGAAGCGAACTCCTCGGCGTCCGACCGGGCAGCCCGCCGCGTCCCGACATCCCAGGGGTTGTAGTCGAAGAAAACCTTCACACCAAGGCGATGCAGCTCGTCGATCAGCTCGCGCAGCCCGGGCACGTCACGGTAGAAGTCGAACTGGTTCCGCGAGTCGATCCCGATCACCGGGTACGCGTGCCACAACACGATCGCGTCATGCCCGCCGAACTGCTCGACCCCGTGCCGGACGAATTTCTCCGGGGTGAACCGGCCGGTCGAGACGTCGTACAGCAGGTCGTCCCAGAGCCAGACGAGCGCCACCGAGTACGCCGTCTGGGTCCACTCGCGACCGGGGGTTTCGTACTGGGAGCCGTCGTACGGCGACCGCTCGTACGACCCGATCAGCCACTCGGCCAGCTTGGCGCGCCAGCGCGGCAGCTCCGCCGGGTCATCGGGCGCACCGAGGATCTTCGCGTCGTCGAGAAAGGACAGATCGGCCCGGAACGCCAGATCTACCCGGGCGGGCAGATCGATGGGCCGCGGTTCGAGCGGACTCACAGATACACCTCCGCATAACGCGCGTCGATCGCATCCCCGTGAGGCACCGAGGCGATTGCTCCCGCGGTCTGAACACTCAGTGAAGCAGCAACGTTAGCGCGTCGGACCGCATTCGTCAGGTCGCGGGGTGTAATCGGCTCGATGGCTGACACAGAAGACAAGGTTGCCGCGAGCACCCCGCAGAAGGTGTCCCCCGCGGCCGTGGTGTCGACCACCTCGACCGGTACGCCGGGGACCGTGATCTCGTCGTTGCCGCGGGTCAGGATCACCGCGCCGGCGCCGCCGAGCGTGACCACCGCGGCCGGAACCAGCTTCAGCAACGCGGCCCGGTCCGGACCGGCGATCACCTCGGCCTCACTCTCGTTCACCACGAGCAGGTCGATGTCGGCGAGCAGCGCACTCGGCAACTCGGCCGCCGGAGCCGCGTTCAGGATGAAGTACGAACTGGTCGCCGCGGCCTCCTGGACGGTCTCCATCGGGATCTCCAGCTGGGCCAGCACGATCTTGGCGCCGCCGATGACGTGGGCGGCCTCCGGGGTCAGCGCCAGCTCGCCGTTGGCGCCCGGGGCGACCACGATCGAATTCTCACCACTCGCCTCGACCGTGATGATCGCCGTACCGGTCGGGGCGTCAGAGGTCGTCGCCAGCGACAGGTCGACGCCGGCGCCGGTCAGCGTGTCGCGGAGCAGCGCGCCACCGTCGTCGGCTCCGAGCGACACGACCATGGCCGTCTGTGCACCAGCCCGCGCGCTCGCCGCCGCCTGGTTGGCGCCTTTGCCGCCGGGGCCTCGGGTCATCACGCCCGCGAGCACGGTTTCGCCGGGGCGCGGGATGCGTTGCACGGGGAGCACCAGGTCCACGTTCGCACTGCCCACCACGACAACGTCAGGCTCCACCCCGGGCCACCTCCACAGTCCTGTCCGCCAGTTCGTCGAATGCGATTCGGTCCAGCCCCGGCAGGCTGGTGGCCAGCCGGTTCTTCAGTGGTACAGACCACTCTGCCGGAACTCCCCGGACGGCACCAAATACGGCACCGACCGTCGCACCCACGGAGTCCGTGTCCCACCCTGCCATGACGGAGCGGCCAACTGCCGTCGTGAAGTCGGGCGCCGTGAGCGCATATCCGGTCAGTGCCGAATTGTTCACGGCATGTACCCAGTGCAAACCTCCGTACTCCTCGTGCAGCGCATCGAGTGCTTCGTCGAGCGGGTGATCGGCCAGCGCGAGGCCGAACCGGACCGCGCGGGAGATCGCACCGTCCACCGGGATCACCTCGAGCCCGGCGAGCGCAACCTCGATCGGCGAGTCGAGCGCCATCGCCGCGGCTGACATCGCGGCCACCCACAACGCGCCGTCCACCCCCGCTCCGGTGTGACTCAGCCGGGCGTCGACCAGCGCGAGCCGGGCGGCCGCCGTACGGTCGCCGGGGTGCGTCCAGCCGTAGACGTCGGTGCGGATCTGCGCGCCGATCCACTCGCGGAACGGGTTGCCGACAACGGCCGCCCGGGCCGGCTCGGCGCCGTTCAGAAGATTGCGGTAGGCAACGCGTTCGGCGGTGAAGACCCGGGCGGCCGGGAGGTCCCGCAACCAGGTCTGGGCAACATCTTCGGTGGTCAGGGCATCGCCGTACTGTTCGAGCATCCGCAGCGCAAGGAGGGCGAAGTTGAGGTCGTCGTCCTCCGGCATCCCGTCGATGACCTCGCGGAGACTGGTCGGTGCGGAGGTCCGGTTCCACGGCCAGCGTTGCAGGATCTCGTCCGGTACGCCGACGGCCGTCACGTACTGCGTGAGCGGCCACTGGCCGGACGACTGCAGGATCTCGCGGATCCCCTCGCGGGGAATCTTCTCCACCGGCTTGCCCAGCAGGTTCCCGGCGGCCCGCCCGAGCCAGGCGTCCGCGATGCGATCGGTCGATGCTTCGAGCCGTGGCAACTGCGGGATCTCGGGCTCGATCCATACCGGGGTCCGCGCATCCAGCTCCGCGATGAGGTCACGCGCCAAGGCGCGTAGTTCCGAACTCGCGGGCTTGTCGGATGCGCCCGAGACCGGTGCCTCGGTCGCCCCACCAGCCTTCCGCCAGCGGGCCTCGACGTCTGCGACCTCGACGCCTTCCGACCGGGACTGAACCAGCTGATGCGGCAGCAGGTCCTCCGGCTGCACCCAGGTCAATCTCATTGGGTCAGATTCTCCAGTACTTCGGTCCGCCGCGCCCATCGACGCGCATCAGCTTCGTGCAGGTCGCGAGCCACCGACGCCATCAGCACGCCCGGCCGGACGAGGTCGGTCCGGCTCGCCTCGGCGATCTCACTCGCCCAATCCTCCGGTACGCCGCTCAGTCCGCCGAGGGCACCCGTGATCGCACCGGCCATCGACGCGATCGAGTCCGCGTCCCGGCCATAGTTCGTGCCGCCGAGGACAGCCCGCCGTACGTCGCCCTCGGAGACCAGCACGAAGCCGAGAGCAACCGGCAGCTCCTCGATCGCCTTCGTGCGGCTCGGCCGTCGGGCGTCCAGCGACTGGTCGCGATAGTCCGGCCCGACACTGTCGAAGGGCTCGATCGCCTGTCGCAGCAGGGGAATCGCTTCTTCCCAATCAGTCACGCTGCTTGCTGCCTCAGCCACGGCCTGGATGGCTTTCCGCGTGCCGTCCTTGGCTAGGGTCAGCGCCGCTTCGATCACTGTCGCAGTTGTTGCCCCAGGCACCATTGCGGCGGCGACGGCTGCCGCGAACACGCCGGCCGCCTCCCGCCCGTAGCTCGACTGGTGCGCACCGGCGACGTCGATCGCCTCGGCATAGGCACCCTGCGGATCACCGGCGTTTGCGATCCCGACCGGCGCCATGTACATGGCGGCACCACAGTTCACGATGTTGCCGACGCCGGCCTCGCGTGGGTCGACATGTCCGTAATGCAGCCGCGTGACGAGCCACTTTTCGGCCAGGAAGACGCGCTGCAGCAACAACGCATCGGTCTCCAGTTCGGGTACCCAGCGACGGCCGGTGATCATCTTCGGTACCAGCGACTCCGCGATCGCGTACGCATCCAGGTGAGTACGGCGTTCGTCGTACACCTCGACCAGTGCGTGCGTCATCAAGGTGTCGTCGGTGATGTGCCCATCGCCCTTGTGGTACGGCGCAATCGGCCGCGCGGTGCGCCAATCGTCGTACCAGGGCCCGACGATGCCGGTCACCCAGCCGCCGTGCCGCTCCCGGATCGCGGCCGGGGTCCAGCCCTCGACGGCCCCGCCGATCGCGTCACCGACGGCGGAACCGACAAGGGCACCTGTCGACTTATTACTCAGCGCATCATTGGGCATCAGCTGTTGACCTGACCCCATCCGTCGTTCAGTTTCTTGCCCAGGGCACTCAGATCGGTCTTGTTCGCCAGGTATTCCTGCAGCGCCGGCGTCGCGATCTGATCCTTCCACTTCGGGTAGTTCTCCACGCTCTGGAACGGCGCCTTGGTCAGCTCGGCACCGCTGGCCAGAGTCTGCTGCCAGCCGTCCTTGCCGCCGGTCGTCGTCAGGATCGCGTCCCGTGCCGCCTGCGTGGTCGGGATCAGCCAGTCGCCTTGGCCGACGGCGGCCAGGTTCTCGGCCTTCATGAAGTAGTCGATGAACTGCGCCGCCTGCTTGACGTTCTTGCTCTCTTCGGGCACCGACAGCGTCTGCGGGTTGGCGGCCTGCTTGGCGCTAGTGCCCTTCAGCGGCGGGAGCACCTCCCACTGGAAGCCTTTGGGGGCTTCGGCAACGATCTGCTGAGCAGCGTAGTTGCCGCCGACAACCATCGCGTACTTGCCGGCGTAGAAGCCCGGCAGCACGTCCGATCCACTCTGCGTCAGCGAGGTCGGGTCGATCGATTTGTCGGTATAGGCCATCGCGTGGATCCGCTTCGGCACCTCGAGTTCGGCGTCCCCGATGACTGCCTTGGCATCGCGTCCGGTGCCATCGAAGAACTTACCGTCGAAGTTCATCCCGAGGTTGAGGACGGTCGCGGTCGGGCTCTTCAAACCCCAGCCGAGGCCGTACTTCGATCCCGCGGTGAGCTTCTTCGCGTTGGCAGCCAGGTCGTCCCAGGTGAGCTCTTTGGACGTGCTGATCCCGGCCTGCTTCAACGCCGCGCTGTTGGCGAAGACGACGTACGACTGCAGGAGCGTCGGAGCGGCGTACACCTTGCCGTCGCTGGAGACCGTGTCCCAAACCCCTTGCGGTACGGCGTCCTTGGTCGCCTGACTCAGGTACGGCGAGAGGTCCGCGAGGTAACCCTGGTTGATGAACCCGGTGATATCGGCGGACTCGTCGTGGATGATGTCCGGCGCGGTCCCGCCCTGGAACTGGGTGACGAGCTGGTCGTGGACCGAGTCCCAGCTGCCCTGGACGTACTCGACCTGGATGTTCGGGTTGGCGGCGTTCCAGTCCGCGACGATCTTCTTCGTCGCGGCGACGGTGGTCTTCTGGAAGGCGAGACTCTGGAACTTCAGGGTCACCTTCTCCGTCGATCCGCCGCTGCCGCTGTCGCTGTTGCCGCCACAGGCTGCGAGCGTCACCAGAGCGCTTGCCGCGAGTAGTGCGGTTACTACTTTCCTCATGTGTTTCTCCTCAGGGGATCGTCAGCCCTTGACTGCACCGCTCAGCAAGCCGGAGGTCAGCCGGCGTTGCAGGAAGGCGAAGAAGACCAGGCTGGGCACCGTCGCGAGCACCGACGCGGCGGCGAGTGGGCCGAACTGCACCTGACCCTCGGCGCCGACGAAGCGGGCCAGGACCAGCGGCAGGGTTTTGAGCTCCGGGTCCTGCAACAGGACCAGAGCGAAGAAGAACTCGTTCCACGCCGAGATGAAGGTGAACATCGCCGTTGCGATCAAGCCAGGGCGAAGCAACGGCATCACGATCGCGACGATGGTCCGGATCCGGCTCGCGCCGTCCACCGCCGCCGCCTCTTCGAGCTCCCGTGGGACAGCGGCGACGTACCCCTGGAGCATCCAGAGCGCGAACGGCAGGGACCAGACCAGGTACACCAGCACCACGCCCGGGATCGTGTTCGTGAGATGCAGTGGCCGCAAGATCATGAAGAGCGGGATCACGATCAGGATCACCGGGAACACCTGGCTGACCAGGATCCAGCCGTTCGTGATCGGCCGCAGCCGGCTGCGGAACCGGGCCAGCGCATACGAGACCGGGAGCGCGACGATCAGGACCAGGATCGTGGTCAGGATCGAGATCTGCAGGCTGTTCCCGAGAGAGCGGACCAGGCCCTGTTCCTCGAGAGCGTTGGTGTAGTTCGAGAAGTCGACGTTCTTCGGGAGCAGCGTCGGCGTGATCGCGGCGAACTCGCGCGGCGACTTCAGCGAGCTGGAGATCAGCCACAGCAGCGGGAAGGCCAGGAATACCAGGTAGCCGAGAACGGCGGCGTACTGGAGAACGCGGGCCACCGGACGTGTTCTCATACCGCTCGCCTCGCTCATGCCTGGCTCCGGAGCCGATTCCGCAGGTAGAAGGCGAGGAACACGATGATCACCACGACCATCACGTCACCCATCGCCGCGGCCATTCCGAAGTTTCCGTAGCGGAAGGCCTCGTTGTACGCGAACAGCATCGGCAGCATGGTCTTGCCGCCCGGTCCGCCGGCCGTCAGCACGTAGACCAGGCCGAACGAGTTGAAGTTCCAGATCAGGTCCAGGCTTGTGATCGCGACGATCACGGTCTTGAGCTGCGGCAGCGTGATGTACCAGAACTGGCGCCAAGCGCTCGCCCCGTCGACCGCGGCCGCCTCGTAGAGCGAGCGGTCGATCCCCTGCAGGCCGGCCAGCAGGGTCACAGTCGTCATCGGCATGCCGACCCAGATTCCGACCACGATCACCGCCGGGAGCGCCGTACTGAAGTCGCCGAGGAAGTTGATCGGGTGATCGGTGAGATGCAGATCCTGGAGAACCTTGTTCACGGGGCCGTTGGTCGGGTGCAGCAGCAACCGCCACATGATCGCGACCACCACCGGCGGCATCGCCCACGGAATCAGCGCGAGTGTCCGGGCCACCCCGCGGAACTTGAGATCTGTGTTCAGCAGCAACGCGAGACCGAGCGCGGCCACGAACTGCAGGATCGTCACCGAGAGAGTCCAGATCACGCCGATCCGGAACGAGTCCCAGAACAGCTCGTTGTGCAGCAGCTTGCCGAAGTTGCCGAATCCGATGAAGTCGGTGTCGACGCGCAGCCCGGCGCGGGCGTTGGTGAAGCCGAGCGCGATGCCTCGGATCAGCGGGTAGACGCTCAGCAGCAGGACCGGCAGCAGTGCTGGCAGGAAGAGGAAGATCGCCTCCCTGTTCTGCTTCGGTCTGGCGACGGTGGCCTGGCTCATGTCGACCGCCGGACACTCAGCGACGGGTGAACGACGATCCGGCGCGGGGAGCGCTCTCCGTCCTCGATCCGGGCCAGCAGCAACTCGGCCGCCCGCCGACCACGCTCAGCCGACCCCAGGTTCACACTCGTCAGTGTCGGGAAGCACTGCTCAGCCAGCTCGCTGTCATCCATCCCGACCAGTGCCACATCATCCGGTACGGCGAGATCGGCGGCGACCAGCTCGTGCATCAGCCCGACCGCGAGCAGGTCGTTGGCCGCGATCACCGCATCGAACGCCGGCCGGTGGTCGCGAGCACCCCCGAGCAGCTCGCGACCACCCTCGCGGCCGGCCGCGAACGTGAAGTCCACCGCCTCCACCTGCGCAACAGCCCGCAGTTTGTGGGTGCGCAGCGCATCGGCGAAACCCTTCGCCCGGGCCTCCCCCGGCACCGTGTCGGCCGGCCCGTTCAGGAACGCGATCCGCCGCCGCCCCCGCGACACCAGATGCTCGACCGCCAGGGCCATCCCCTTCGGTGAGTTCGCCCGCACCGTATCCACCCCGGCCTTCGCCGGCACGTTTCCGGCCACGACCACCGGTACGTCGCACTCCTGGATCGACTTGATCAGGTCGTCGTCGACCCGCAACGGGCTGATCACCAGCCCATCGGCGTACCCACGAGCCATCCCGCGCACCAGCGCGACCTCGTCGACGATCTCCGGCCCGGTCGTCGTCACCACCAACCGGTATCCGGCCGCGGACACGACCTCCTCGACGGCCCGCATCATCGTCACGTAGACGGGGTTACCGACATCCGCCACCGCCAGTGTGAGCTGAAACGTCCGCCCCACTTTCAGCGACCGAGCCCGCGAGTCCGGCACATACCCGAGCTCGTCGACAGCACGCCGTACCCGCTCGGCCATCTCCTCGGTCGCCGGCAACCCGTTCAGCACCCGGGACACCGAAGCCACCGAGACCCCCGCGGCCCGGGCCACCCCAGCGATCGTCGGACGACTCACGGCGTACTCCTGTAATCGTTCTTGTAATCGTTTACAGAGCGACCCTAAAACGCCGCGGCGATGCCGTCAACAGCTCACATCGTGGGATCGCCACTCCCGCCCGCGAAATCCAACTAACCTCATCGACTTAATAGCCCTTGTCCACCGCCCGGGAGCTTCGATGACCGACAAACCCCCGCCCTCGCCGCGCAAGGTCGCGATCGCGGCCTGTGTCGGCGCGACTATCGAGTGGTACGACTTCTTCCTGTACGGCACTGCCGCCGGGCTGGTTTTCAACAAGCTGTTCTTCACCGGGCTGAGCGGCTCGGCGGCCACGTTCGCGTCGTTCGCGACGTTCGCGGTCGGGTTCCTGGCGCGGCCGATCGGCGGGCTGGTGTTCGGGCACTTCGGCGACAAGATCGGCCGCAAGCAGATGTTGCTGCTGACGCTGGTGATCATGGGCGTCGGCACCACGCTGATCGGTCTCCTGCCGAGCTACGACAGCATCGGCGTCTGGGCGCCGATCCTGCTAGTGGTGCTGCGGATCCTGCAAGGCATCGGCGTCGGCGGTGAGTACGGCGGCGCGGTGCTGCTCGCGGTCGAGTACGCACCGCCCGGCCGGCGCGGATTCTTCGGCAGCTTCGCGCATATCGGCGTACCGGCTGGGTTGTTCCTGGCGTCGGCCGCGTTCTCTCTGGCCAGCCTGCTGCCTGAGGACGCGTTCCTGGCCTGGGGCTGGCGGATCTGCTTCCTGGTCAGCGCGGGATTGCTTGCCATCGGCGCCTATATCCGGCTGTCGGTGCTGGAGACGCCGGCGTTCGCGAAGGTGCGCGAGCGCAAGGAGGTGTCCAGCGTCCCGCTGTTCGACCTGCTGAAGGAGCACCCGCGATCGCTGCTGCTCGGGATGGGCACGCGCTACATCGAGGGCTTCACCTTCAACCTGTTCTCGGTGTACCTGCTCTCGTACGTCGCCAATGATCTGAAGCTGCCTCGTAGTTATGCGCTGAACGGAATCGTGGTCGGCGCGTTGATCGGCGTCGCGCTGATCCCGATCGCGGGAGCGCTCTCGGACCGCGTCGGCCGAAAACCCGTGTACCGGGCCGGGACCTGGGCCGCGTTGCTGTTCGCGTTCCCGGCGGCGGCACTGGTCCAGCACGGTACGTCGGTCACCGTGTTCATCGCGCTCGCGGTCGGCGTCGGCGTACTGGACGGGGTGATCTACGGACCGCTCGCGGCGTTCTGGGCCGAACTGTTCAGCACGCGGGTGCGCTACACGGCACTGGGCGCGCTCTATCAGCTCTCCGGGATCGTCGCGTCCGGGCTGACGCCGTTGATCGCGGCGTGGCTGGTGAGTCTCGGCGGTGGCGATCTGTGGTGGCTGGCGACGTACAACGTGCTGATCGCGATCATCAGCCTGCTTTCGGCTCGGGCTCTGCCGGAGACGCTCGGCCGTTCTCTCGACTTTGACAATCGTGCTTTGGATGGAGCAGTTCGATGACCCTGACCTTCCACTGGTTCCTGCCGACCTCGGGCGACTCGCGCAATATCGTCGGCGGCGGCCACGGCGCGGACGTCGTACAGCGGGATCGGCCGGTGACCACGCGCTACCTGCGCCAGATCGTCACGGCGGCCGAGGAACTTGGGTTCGTTGGCGCATTGACGCCGACCGGGCTGTGGTGCGACGACGCTTGGTTGTCGACGGCATCTTTGCTCGACTCGACCGATCGGTTGAAGTTCCTGGTCGCGTTCCGGCCCGGGCTGCTCTCCCCCACTCTCGCTGCGCAAATGGCGACGACGTTCCAGAACCAGTCCGGTGGCCGGCTGCTGCTCAACGTGGTGACCGGTGGCGAGCCGGCCGAGCAGAAGGCGTTCGGTGACTTCCTGAGCAAGGACGAGCGGTACGCGCGGACGGACGAGTTCCTCGCGATCGTGCGGAAGCTGTGGGAGCACGGTGACCCGTTCGACTATGCAGGCAAGCATTTGCGGGTCGAGCAAGCCCGACTGGTGTCGGTACCCGACCCGACGCCACCCATCTACTTCGGCGGCTCCTCCGCTGCTGCCGGACCAGTGGCCGCCGCACACAGTGACGTCTACCTGACCTGGGGCGAACCACCGGCCGCGGTCGCGGAGAAGCTCACCTGGATCCGCAAGCTCGCGGCCGACGCCGGACGCACGGTCCGCTTCGGTATCCGGTTGCACGTCATCACCCGCGACACCTCCGAGGATGCCTGGCGAGAAGCCCGGCGGTTGCTCGACGCACTACCACCCGAAACCATCGCCCGGGTCCAGGAAGGCTTGCGGCGCAGCGAATCCGAGGGCCAGAAGCGCATGCTCGCCCTGCACGAAGGCCGCCCCGAAGACCTTGAGATCTACCCGAACCTCTGGGCCGGCGTCGGCCTCGCCCGCGGCGGAGCCGGTACGGCGCTCGTCGGCAGCCACCGCGAAGTCGCCGACCGCATCAAGGAGTACGCCGACCTGGGCATCGACGAGTTCATCCTCTCCGGCTACCCCCACCTCGAAGAAGCCTACTGGTTCGGCGAATCCGTCCTCCCCCTCCTAGCCCGAGACAACCTCTGGCACCACCCCACCGAGCCCACCCGCACCACGCAGCCCGCCGTACCGTTCGCGACGTAGCCCACGCCCGCTCTTCCTGTCCCACGCCACCACTTGTGGCCGGAGACAGGCAGTTGGGGCCGGAGACCACGCACCACAGGTCTCCGGACGTCAGAAGGTGTCTCATGCCACCAGTTATGGCCGGGGCGGCGTGGCGCCCCCGCCCGACCACGGCATCCCGGTCCCCACCACAACGTCCGAAAGACCGGAGGGCCCGCCTCCGGACGTTCGGACGTTAGCCACCGCTCCCAGCTAACGTCCGAAGCAACGGAGGGCCCGCCTCCGGACGTTCGGACGTTAGCCACCGCTCCCAGCTAACGTCCGAAGGAACGGAGGGCCCGCCTCCGGTCGTTCGGACGTTAGCGAACCGGCAGCGAACGGGACGCCGAATCTCCTTCCCCAAACCGGTTCGGGGAGGATCCACGACGGATTCGGGGGGTGGATCCTCCCCGCATCGCTTCCCGGACGATGCCAGCCCTCCCCAAACCGGTTTGTTGGAGGAAAGCGCGGCGAACATCCACCCCAACCTTCAGAGGGCGCACCACGCAGCTGGCCGGACCGGATGGCGAGGCCGGCAACCGCGGTCACCTTAGGCACCCACCAACCGTCTGGCACCCGCCGGGACGGTCGAACCGTGGTCAACGTCGCACGGCCGGCTCACCTTGAGCACCCCCTCAACCACCTTCAAGGGCGCGCACCTGGTTGACCCGTGCTCAACGTCGTACTGGACCGTGTGGAAAGCCCTGAGGTGGATGATGCGGCCGGTGACCGAGGCGAACGTTGCCTGCGGCTGACGGGCTCCGTATCCGGCCCAACCGCGTACACCTAATGGGGCCTCGGACAACTGATCAGATGTCCGCGGTCCCCAGTTGATGACCGCAGTACGCCCAGCCGGGGCGGGCGGCCTACGGCTGGGTTAGTCGTCGTTTTCGTCGGCGCCGGGGCGTTCGGCCCAGGGGGTTTCTTTGGCGGGGCGGACGACGATGAGTTTGTCGCCGGCGGCCAGGACGGAGACGTTGGCGTCGTAGTAGCGGTGGACCTTGCCGTCCCGGACCACCGAAACGACACGGTCCGGCAGGGCGGACGGGGGCTTGCCGACCTCGCGGCCGAGGACCGGGCGTTCGGCGACCTCGAGGCCCTCGCCGTACGTGAGCAGGTCCTCCATCACCTCGCCGAGGTTCGGGCTGACCGCGGACAGGCCGAGCAGGCGGCCGACGGCTTCGGACGAGGTGACGACCGCGTCGGCGCCGCTCTGCCGCAGCAGCGGGACGTTGTCCTCCTCGCGGACCGCGACCACGATGTGCGCGGTCGGGTTCAGCTGCCGTACGGCGAGGGTGACCAGGACCGCGGAGTCGTCGCGGTCCGTGGTCACGATCACCTCGCGGGCCGTCATCACCTCGGCCCGGCGCAGCACCGTGCGGTTCGTGGCGTCGCCGTGGAAGGCGGCCATCTGGTCGTTGCCCGCGTCACCGATCGCCTGCGCGCGCGGGTCGATCACGACGATGCTGTCGCGCTTGACCCCGTTGCTGAGCAGGGTTTGCACCGCCGACCGTCCCTTGGTGCCGTAACCCACGACAACGACGTGGTCCTTCATCCGCTTCCTCCATCGGGTGTCGCGCATGATGCGGCGACCTTCGTTGGCCAGGACTTCCAGTGTCGTGCCGACCAGTACCACCAGGAAGGAGATCCGCAATGGCGTGACGATGAAGGCGTTCACCAGCCGGGCCGTCGGCGTCACCGGAGTGATGTCGCCGTACCCGGTGGTGGTGAGGGTGACGGTGGCGTAGTAGATGCTGTCGATCAGATCGACTGAGCCGTCGTAACTGTCCTTGTAGCCGTCACGGTCGATCACCACGATCAGCACCATCAAGGTCAACAGCCCCAGCGCGATCAGCAACCGGCTGAAGAGCTGAAAGAGCGGCGAGCGTGTGCTCGCGGGCAGGTTGACCAGTAGGCCGTGCGGATTGCGACCGGGCAGGGATGGCACGGGACCGACCATATTGCACCGACGGCCGATCCACCGCATGCGACAGGCTTTCGGGCGACAGCGCGACGGTGACCATCAGGTTGTCGCCGTCGTGGACGACCCTGGTCCGCATCCGCAGACCCTCGATCGTGCGCAGCATCGCCGCGTTCTCCGGCTGGACCACGCAGACAGCTCGGTCGGCGCCCAGATCGCGCGCCGCGCCGATCACCTGACGCAAGAGCTGAGCACCCAGCCCACGCCCCTGCCAGCCGTCCTCGACCAGTACGGCGACCTCCATCGTCGTACCGCCAAGCTCTTCCCACGGAGCGGCCGTCGCCATCCCGACCACGGACTCGCCGATGCCCGCGACGATCGAAACGCCACCGGCCGGGGCCGACAAGTGCCGCGCAGTACGGGTGGTCAGCTTCGGCATCGGCACGTGATAGCGCCGGGTGCGGCTCTCGTGCGAGCACCGCTCGTGCATCGCGACCACAGCGTCAGCATCCGCGACAGATGCACGACGCAACTCCGGTACGCCGCTCCCCGGCCGCGGGCCGTCGATCACCGGCTCCTGCAACCGCTCGGCCAGCCGGGCCGCGATCTCGACCAGCACGTCAGCCCGGGCCCACTCGGCCGGCGTGTACTCGCCGAACCCTTGCAATGCCTCCAGCACGTCGTCCACCGACAACGGGTCCTCGACGAGCCGCAGAACGGCCCGCAGATACCGGGTCGGGGCATCACTCAGTACGTCGGCCTGACACGGCCGGACCGTGGTGCGGACACAGCCGGCCTCGGCGACCAGCGCGGTCAGGTCCTCGGCGGACCAGCCCACTCCGGTGGACACGACCAGCTCGTCGACAGCACCGGATTCGGCGGTGAAGACTTCCAGGCTCAGGATATTGATGTCATCCGCACCACACCGTGCAGCGAGTTCGGCCAGAGCACCGGGCCGGTCGGCGAGTTCGGTTCTGATCTTCCAGAGCATGCGGACGCCCTCCCCTAGTGGAGCTTCGTCCTTCTACTCTGCGGTCGACCTGTTGCCTCGCCGGGTCGCGAATGTTACGCCCGCGTCAACCTTGGCCCCGGCTACTTGCGGCCCACCTCTTTGCGGCCCACCTACTTGCGGCCCACCTATTTGCGGCGCAGCATCTTCGGCAGCCGGGGGCCGATCCGAGGCCTGCGCGCGGCCCGGGCCGCCGCGAGCTGCTCGGCCGACTCCCGCTTGTCCAGGTCGGCATGCCGCAACAGCTCCGGATACGTCGCCTGCGGCACCGACGGGTAGGTCGTCACGATCGCATCCCCGGAGAAGACGAAGAAGATCGACTGTCCGTCCTTGATCACCTTGAGCAGCGACCCGTCGCGCACGGTCAGCGCATGCTCGAGCGCCTTCTTGCGTGCGGTCCGCCGGGCGACCGCCGCCTGAACCGCCTGCTGGGCCGGTTCGCGGCCGTGCTTGACCGCTTCGGCGACGAGCGGTCCGTAGCGCACGCCGTACTTGATCAAGTTCTTGGCCAATTGGCCTCGCCCAGCCACCATGACTCGAGCCTACTAGGGCGGGTCTCTTAAGTCCGCGCCGTAGCGAGCATGTGCTCGGTGCGGTGCATCGGTGCGCTGGAGGGGAGGCCTCGATGTGGTTCATCGTGGCCTTTCCTCCAGTGCGGCGAGGTGCCGTGCCGAGTGCAGCGCAGTAGGCGTGGGCTTAAGAGACCCGCCCTCATCAGGTGGTGGCTTCCACGTGGGTCAGCACGCGTCTGAGCAGGTCGTTGAGTGTCTCGCGGTCCTTGGCGGGCAGGGCGCCCGCGATCATCTGGTGGTGGATCTCGACCATCTGGTCGGCGAACCGGTGGTGCAGCACCTTCCCCTTCCCGGTCAGCTCGACCTGGATCTGCGCGCGATTCTCCGGCTGGACGGTCCGGGTCAGGTAGCCGCCGGACTCCAAGCGGCCGAGGCGGGCGGTCATGCTGCCCGCGGTGATGTGGAAGATCCGCGCCAGCTGGCTCGGCGTGCTCTCGACAGGCTCCAGGTGGGCCAGCCGAAGGATCACCTCGCAGTCGGCCAGCGTCAGGCCGGACTCCGCGGCGACCGCGCGCTGCCACTCCCGGTGCCGGCGGGCGAGCTCCACGATCCGGTAGAGGGCAGCCTCGATCACCCGATCGGCCTCGTCGTGCCCGGCCAGATGGTGGTCGAGCTCGATCTCCACGGAATCCGCCACGATTCCCTCCTTGACAGTCATAGACTTTGAGAGTCAAACTCTTGGTCAAGCAAAGTGTATGCCACCCGTGAGGAGTAGTCGAATGCCTGGACCGATGAGCAGCGCCGGCCGCGAGGCCTTCCTGGCCGCGTCCCATGTCGCGATCCTGTCGATCGCCCAGCCGGACGGGCGGCCGCCGCTGGCGTCGCCGGTCTTCTACCACTACGAGCCCGGCGGTGAGCTGACGTTCTTCACCAACACCCTCGGCCGCAAGACCCGCAAGGCCGAGCTGCTCACCTCCGCCGAGGCGCTGACCGTGACCGTGCAGACCGAGGAGATGCCCTACAAGTACGTCACCATCGAGGGCGCCGTCGTGAAGTCGGGCCCGGCCACCCCGGAGGAGATGGAGAAGATCGCCCAGCGCTACATGCCGGCCGAGTATGCGCAGGGTTTCGTGCAGAACGAGTTCGCGCATCCCGAGTCCGCACCCGTCCTCTACAGAGTGCAGCCGAAGCGGTGGTTCAGCAGTGATCTGTCGGACTAGGTCATGTCTGGTGATTCCGCGCCGTAGCGAGCATGTGCTCGGTGCGGTAGCTCGGCGTGCTGGAGGGGAGGCCTCGATGTGGTTCATCGTGGCCTTTCCTCCAGTGCGGCGAGGTGCCGTGCCGAGTGCAGCGCAGTAGGCGTGGGATCGCCAGACATGGCCTCTGCCTGCTTGAGATGCGAGGGCTTCGCGCGTCAGGCACCATGGAGGCCGTGAGCTCCACGAATCCGCGCCGCCCGATCATGCCGGGCAACAAGCTGTTCGAGTCGTTGCCGGGTGCTGCCGACCCGGCGGCCGTGACTGAAGTCGCGCACCGGACCGCCGAGCTGCTGGTCCGCGGGGTGCGGTCGTCGGAGGACGCCGAGGTGCATGCGCGGGTCGTGAAGCTGGCCGACGACTACGGTCTCGACGAGCTCGCGGAGCTGTGGTCCGACGCGCCGGCGGATTCGTTGCCCGGTGCACTGTGGCGGCTGTATCTGTTGCGTTCCTGGGTGCACTCGAATGCGGATCAGGTGTCCCGCGAGTTCAGCACCGGCCGCAAGTATGCAGAGGTGCACGCGGTCGTCGCCGGAGTTGCGGAGCCGCCAGGACCGGCCGAGGTGCGGGACATGGTTGACGCCGTACTGCGGGGTGTGGCGACCGGTGACTTCGCCACCACGCTGGATCGGGCGGCCGCGTTCGCGCGGATCATCGCGACCGGCCGTGCACATCTGGCCGACGACGGTCACGACGAAGTGCTGTCAGCCTCGAAACTGGTCGAGATGGCCGACCAGTTGCAGACCGCGGCCCGCTCCGAACGCGCCGGGCAACTCTGGTAGTTGCGTGCAGCCGGACAAGATGTTATATGGTCCGGCACCCCGAGATCTCAACAGGACAAGGGATTTGGGCACCGGTTACACTGTTGGAGGTGTCGGACCGGTGCAAGCCCCGGGTCCCAAATAAAGCCGCTACGAGCGGCCACGCGCCGTGAGGCGCTTCCCGGTCCGGCACCCCAAACTTTCCCGCTCCCGCTTCCACAACGTCCGAAGAACCCGCACACCTGGTCTCCGGATCGTCGGACGTTACGGCGACTGAGAATTCCGGTAGCTGTGGCTGAGGTGCGTGATGCCCGAGGTCTTGCGTTAGTCGGTAATTTTTCGGGCCTATCCGCCGTTTTTCTACCGCGTAACGCGCCAACCATCCCCGGGGACCCGAGATCGCGGGCCGGGAGTCACCTTGAGACTCCACCAACCATCTGCCCCCCACCGAAACGGTCGAACCGTGCTCAAGGTCGCCCGGCCGGGTCACCTTGAGCACCGATCAACCACCTTCCGGGCGCTCACATGGTTGAACCGTGCTCAAGGTCGCCCGGCGAGCGGACCTTGAGCACCGCTCGACCACCGGCAGGCCGCGTACATGGCTGAGCCGTGCACAACGTCGTACCGGCTCGTGTGGGAGCCCTTACTCACCGGCCGGCGAGTGAGCCGCCGCGGTGCTAGCTTCCGGCGGGTGAGGCTCATCGCAGGCGTGGTCGTCGCCGGTCTGATCGTGACCGGCTGCTCGACAGCCGACTCCAAGGACATCCGCACGAGCGGAATCAAGGCCGACTTCCGGGTCACGGTCAAGGACAACGAGACCCGCGTCGACGTCCTCGCGACGCTGCGCGCCGGCACGCTGACCTACGTCGAACTCGGCAACGACGAGGCGATCAACGTCGCGGGAACCAACTCGATGACCGAGCAGGACCCGACGTTCATCCGGACGAAGTTGCGTCGCAACAAGTCCCTCGGCGTGACGAACTACTCCGGCCGCCTCGAAGACGAACTGCTAGCCGTCACCCACGTCAGCTTCGACCTGCACCGCGACAGCGACAACGAGTCTGCGCAGTCGAACGTCAACTTGCCCGAGCGGCTCCAGCTGATCGCACCCGCCGTGGGGACGAGGGCGTCGCGGCAGTCGCCGATCACCGTCCGGATCTCGGGGCCGAGCTATCTGCCGACGACGGTCAACTGGACCGGCTCGTGTATCCAGGAGGGCGAGCTCCGCCTGCCGCCCAGGAGCGTCGTCGGGCACATCCCGGCCGGCCGGATCAAGCAGAGCCCTGTGTCGCCGTCGGCCGGTCAGACCGCCACCACGTCGTGCACGGTCACGATCAAGGTCTTCCGCCGGGAGAACGGCACCCTCTCCCCGGCCTTCAAGGACGGGTCGGTCGTCGCCGAGGCCCAGTCGTCCCGGGACATCACCTCGATTCCGTGACCGGCGCAGTTAAAGAATTTCGAAGGGAATGCCGCCGACCACGGCGCTCACCTGGAGATCAAGCGAATCGTTCGTTTGCAAGTCAGACGCCTGGCCGGATGCGGCCCCTGCGATCGCGGCGAAGCCAACAGCGGCGGCTCCAGTCGCAAGCACGGCGATGAGTAGACGACGAACCATCAGAGCTCTCCTTCATCAGTGAACCGGACCCTGATGATCCCAGAATGCGTTTGATCCGTGACTGATTGTGAGGGCGTGTCATGGCCCGAGGAGGACATCACGTCGATTCCGTGAATGCTTGACGGTTACCTGTAAGCCTTTTGTCGGTTACCTTCCCAGGAGACTCTCGGGGCGTCCGCCCACCATCCCCCGGAAGGAATCCCTCATGCACCGCCTTCCCCGTGTGCTGCTCCCGCTTGCCCTGGTCGGCGGGCTGCTGCTGCCGGCTGCGCCGGCGAGCGCCCAGCGCGGCAGCTTCGACATCCAGGGTCATCGCGGCGGCCTCGGCCTGACCGTCGAGAGCACGATCGCGTCGTTCGCCCACGGTCTCGAGGTCGGTGTCAGCACCCTCGAGCTCGATGTCCAGATCACCCAGGACGGGTACGCCGTGATCACCCACGACCGCAAGGTCGGCGGGAACAAGTGCCGCGACACCGCGCCGTACACGCCGAACGACCCGGAGTTCCCGTATGTCGGCAAGTACGTCAACACGCTCGACCTGAACCAGGTCAAGCAGCTCGACTGCGGTTCGCTGACGCAGCCGGAACACCCGGCCCAGCAGCCTGATCCCGGTGCTCGGATGCCCGAGCTGCGCGACGTTTTCGCGCTCGTGCACCGCTATCACGCCAACGACGTGAAGCTGAACATCGAGACCAAGGTCGAGGCCGGTGCGCCGAACGAGACCGCGCCGCGCGAGCAGTTCGTCCAGGTCGTCGCGCAGGAAGTTCGCAAAGCGCGGATCGCTCGCCAGGTGACGATCCAGAGCTTCGACTGGGGCGCACTGATGCGGATGCGCCAGGTCGCGCCCGAGCTGCCGCTGGTCGCGCTGACGAACTACGACTTCCTGCAGACCGGCCAGCCGGGCAAGTCGCCGTGGCTCGGCGGGATCGACATCGACGACTTCGGTGGTGACCTGGTCAAGGCGACCAAGTCGTTCGGTGCGTCGGCGATCTCGCCGGTGCACGGATTCCCGCAGAACGGCAAGATCACCGATCCGACCTACCGGCCGTACGTGACCGCGGACATGGTGAAGTCGGCGCACCAGGCCGGGATGAAGGTGGTCCCGTGGACGATCGACGACCCGGCGACCATGCAGTCGCTGATCGACAAGGGCGTCGACGGGATCATCACGGACTACCCCGATCGGCTGCGTTCCGTCGTACGGGACAATGGCTTCCGGCTTCCGCGCACGTACGACGCTCCCGCCGTCCGCGCTTTGCCCGCGGCGCATGCGCACAACGACTACGAGCACCGGCGGCCGTTGCAGGATGCGTTGGACCGTGGGTTCAACAGTGTCGAGGCGGATGTCTGGCTGGTCGATGGTGAGCTGCGGGTCGCGCATGACCTGGAGGACGTCAAGCCGGGTCGCACGCTGGAGAGCCTGTACCTGAAGCCGCTGGCCGATCGGGTTCGGGCGAACCACGGTCAGGTCTATCGCCACGGTCGCGACTTCCAGCTGCTGATCGACATCAAGAGCGACGGACCGTCGACGTACGCAGCCATTGATGCGGCGCTGCGCAAGTACCGCGGGATCAGCACGATCTTTGCCAACGGCCACGTGTTCAAGGGCGCGGTGACCTCGGTGATCAGCGGCAACCGTCCGCTCGACGTCCTGAAGGCACAGAAGATCCGGTACGCCGGGTACGACGGCCGCCTGAGCGACCTCAGCTCGGGGATGCCAGCCTCACTGATGCCGTTGGTCAGCGACAACTGGACGAAGAACTTCACCTGGGTCGGTGTCGGCCCGATGCCGGCCGCCGAGCGGGCCAAGCTGCGGGAGATCGTTCAGACCGCCCACCACGCCGGCTACCGCGTCCGGTTCTGGGCCACTCCGGACACCCGCGGTGCGGCCCGCGAAGCGCTCTGGGCCGAACTGACCGCCGCCGGTGTCGACCACCTCAACACCGACGACCTGCACGGGCTCGAAGACTTCCTTCGGACAAGCTAGCTAGGTGACTTCCGTGAGGGCGATGACATCACCGCCCTCACGGAACATCCGCTGCTGCCGCAACGCGCCGTTCCCGTCGGAAAGCGCTCGCGCGATCCCGTCGGCAACCAGGTCCTGGTCGCCAAGCTCCTGCAGCGCGGGACCGACGTACTGAACTAGCTTCGCCAGCACGTCCGCAACCGGCAGCAGCTCGCCAGTCGTCACCTCAAGCCCACCAGCCGTCAGCCCGTCCCGAGCGGCCAGCCAGTACGCCGCGCGCAGGATCTGCGTCTCCAGCGTGGGCCCGGGACCACCGTCCTCCAGCGCCGTCATTACCAACGCGCGGACGAGCGTGGCCAACAGGACGCTCTCAGCGACGGTCAACGGGATGTCGCTCACCCGGATCTCGATCGTCGGCAGATGCGTCGACGGGCGGGCGTCCCAATAGATCATCTGCTCGTCCATGATCGTGCCGGCGGCCAGGTGCATCGCCACCAACGCTTCGTAGTGCTCGGCAGACTCCAGGTACGGCGGCGGTCCGGCGCTCGGCCAGCGCGACCACATCACCCAGCGCCAGCTCGCGAACCCGGTGTCCTGCCCGAGGTAGATCGACGAGTTCGCGGTCAGCCCCAGCAGCGCGGGCAGCCACGGCCGCAGGTGGTTGGACACCCGGATGGCAGCCTCTTTGTCCGGCACGTCCACGTGCACGTGACAGCCACATACGCTCTGCTCACGGGCGAGCAGACCGTACCGCTCGGCCATCTCCCGGTACCGCGGTTTCTTGGTGACCAACTGGGCCGCCATCCCCTGCTGCGGCGTACCGGTCGCCAGCAGCCGGGCACCCTCGCTGTGCGCCGCACCGGCGAGCTCGGAGCGCATGCTGGTCAGATGCCCGTGCAGTTCGGCCGCAGAGTTGCAGACCGGGCTGTTGATCTCGATCTGGGCCCGGGTCAGTTCGAGCGTGACATCGAGGCCGGGCAGGTCATCGACGACGGCTTGGCTCCGTGGTAGCGGGTCGCCGGTGACGGAGACCAGCAGAAGTTCTTCTTCGACGCCGATGGCGGGATGCTTCACCCCTTGCAGGTACCCCCTGGGGAAACGGGTTAGGGCATGGTCGGTGACCCGGCGCCGTAGCGAGCATGTGCTCGGTACGGTAGCTCGGCGTGCTGGGGCGAAGTCCTCGATGCGGTGTTCATCGTGGGCTTTGCACCAGTGCGTCGAGGTGCCGTGCCGAGTGCAGCGCAGTAGGTGCCGGGTTGCCGACCATGCCCTAAGCTCGGCGCCGTGAGTCTGCCGATCGTCACTGCCACCCGGTACGTGCTGCCGTTGCGTGAGGGAGGGTCACTGCCCGGAGTTGTCGAGGGCAACGACCTCGGCACGTACGTGATCAAGTTCCACGGCGCCGGGCAAGGACCGAAGGCGCTGGTCGCCGAGGTGGTGGTCGGTGAGCTGTTCCGCCGGCTCGGGCTGCGGGTGCCGGAGCTGAAGCTGATCCAGCTGGATCCGGCGATCGGCAAGTCGGAGCCGGACTTCGAGATCCAGGAACTGCTGATCCGCAGCGCCGGACTGAACCTCGCGGTCGACCTCCTGCCGGGCTCCTTCGGGTACGACGGCTCGGCCGGCAACCCCGGTGATGAGGCGATGGCCAGGATCCTCTGGCTGGACGCGTTCGTCGCGAACGTCGATCGTTCCTGGCGCAACACCAACCTGCTGGTCTGGCACAAGAACCTCTGGCTGATCGATCACGGTGCCGCGCTGTACTTCCACCATTCCTGGATGTCGGCGGAGAAGTTCGCCACCCTCGCGTACGACGCCGATGACCACGTGTTCTCGATCGCAGCACCCGGCGTACCGGCGGTGGCGGATGAGCTGGCCGCGGCGATCACGCCCGAGCTGCTCACCGAGGTGATCGGTCTGGTCCCGGACGAGTGGCTCGGTGAAGGGGATCGTGAGCGCTATCTCGGCCACCTGCTGGCGCGGCTGGAACACCGGTCCGCTTGGCAACCGGGTGGTGCATCGTGACTGATCTCGTGCCGTTCGACTATGTGATTCTGCGCGCTGCGCCGCGTATCCATCGTGGCGAGTTCGTGAACGTCGGCGCGGTGCTGTACTGCCGCGCACTCGACTTCCTCGGTGCGGCCTGGGACGTCGAGCCGACCCGGCTCCGCGCGCTCGATCCGGCCGTCGACGTGGACGTGGTGTGCGCGTCGCTGGAGCACATCCGGTCGATCTGCGCCGGTGATCCGGCGGGCGGTCCCGCGGCGGCTACCCGGATCGGTGAACGGTTCCGCTGGCTCGCGGCACCGCGCAGTACCGTCGTACACCCGAGTCCGATCCACAGCGGGCTCACCAATGCGCCCGCCGCGGATCTGGACCGGTTGCTCGAAGCCTTCGTTCGTTAGCTCTCGAGAGCCTTCGACACGACGTCGCGGGCCTCGACGAAGACCTCTTCGAGGTGCTCGGCACCCTTGAACGACTCGCCGTAGATCTTGTACAGGTCCTCGGTCCCGGACGGCCGCGCCGCGAACCACGCCGACTCGGTCGTCACCTTCAGCCCACCGATCGCAGCGGCGTTCCCCGGAGCGCTGGTCAGCCGGTCGACGATCGGTTCACCGGCCAGCTCAGTCGCGGTGACCGCGTCGGCCGACAACCCCGACAGCTTCGCCTTCTGATCGCGGGTCGCCGGAGCGTCCACTCGCGAGTACGCCGATGCTCCGAATCGCTCGACGAGTTTCGCATGAGCCTGGGAAGGCGTTTCGCCGGTGACCGCGGTGATCTCGCTGGCCAGCAATGCGAGCAGGATCCCGTCCTTGTCCGTCGTCCACACCGTGCCGTCGAACCGCAGGAAACTCGCCCCCGCCGACTCCTCACCACCGAAGCCGACCGACCCGTCGATCAGGCCCGGCACGAACCACTTGAAGCCGACCGGAACCTCCCACAGCCGCCGGCCGAGGTCAGCGACCACTCGGTCGATCAGCGAGGACGACACCAGCGTCTTGCCGACGGCAACCTCCGGACCCCACTGCCGGTTCGCGAACAGGTACGAGATCGCCACCGCGAGATAGTGGTTCGGGTTCATCAGTCCGGCGTCCGGCGTGACGATGCCGTGCCGGTCCGAGTCTGCGTCGTTCCCGGTGGCGACGTCGTACCGGTCCTTCTGAGCGACCAGGGACGCCATCGCGTACGGCGAGGAGCAGTCCATCCGGATCTTGCCGTCGTGGTCCAGCGTCATGAACGACCAGGCCGGATCGATCCGCGGGTTGACCACGGTCAGGTCGAGGCGATGCCGCTCGGCAATCGCGGCCCAGTAGTCGACGCTCGCGCCGCCCAGCGGGTCGGCGCCGATCTGGACGCCGGCCTCGCGGATGGCATCCAGGTTGAGCACCGACGGCAGGTCGTCGACGTAGTGGCCGAGGAAGTCGTAGGAACCAGCGTGCTGCCGCGCCTGCTCGAAGGGCTTGCGGCGGACCTCGCGGTTGCCGCCCGCGATCAGTTCGTTCGCGCGGTTGGCGATCCAGCCGGTCGCGTCAGAGTCAGCCGGGCCGCCATGCGGCGGGTTGTACTTGATGCCGCCGTCCCGCGGCGGGTTGTGCGACGGCGTGATGACGATGCCGTCCGCACCAGCGCCCTCGACGCGGTTGAGCCGCAGGATCGCGTGCGAGACACCCGGTGTCGGCGTCAGCCGGTCGTCGCTGTCGACCAGCGTCTGTACGTCGTTCCCCGCGAGCACCTCGAGGACCGTCCGCCACGCCGGCTCGGACAGGCCATGGCTGTCCCGACCGACCAGGAGCGGGCCGTTCGTCCCCTCACCGGCCCGGTACTCACAGATCGCCTGAGTGACGGCCAGAATGTGCGCCTCGTTGAAGGCACCGTCCAAACTCGAGCCACGGTGGCCCGACGTACCGAAAACGACCTTCTGAGCGGGATTCTCGACATCCGGCGTGATGCTGTCGTACGCCGTGAGCAGTGCGTCGACGTCGACGAGATCGCCGGGCTGGGCGGGCTGGCCTGCGCGTGGGTGCATGACCACATGCAAGCACAACATCTGCCTGGTGTGTGTCGATCTCGCCGACGCTCATCCGTCAGTCGAAGAAAGGAGGCAATGATGGACCCGACAACCAGCATCACCCTGTACGCCGGCACCCGCGACCGGATCAGCGCACTGGTCCGCGATCTCGACCCGGCCGAACTACAGCGGATCGTGCCAGCCTGCCCGGAGTGGACGGTGCACAACCTCGTCTCGCACCTCGCCGGAGTGGCGGCCGACTTCGCCACCGGCAACCTGGACGGAGCGCCGGAGCCGGAGTGGACAGCCGTCCAGGTGGACGCGCGGCGCGACCGGCCGATCGAGCACGTGCTCGACGAGTGGGCTCTGGCCAGCCACGCGGTGGAGCAGGTCGTCACGAGCGGTACGACGTCGCATCCGCTGGTCTGCAACCCGTGGGTCGACGCGGGCACCCACGAGGCGGATCTGCACGGGCTGCTCGGTACCGGCCGTCCACCGGCGGACCTCGCGCTGGCGACCGTCACCTGGGTCGAGAGCTACGAGCCCGGTCCGCTGACCGTGATCACCCCCGACGGCACCTTCCACCTCGCGGGTGAGGCGCCGACCGCCGAGGTGCGGACGTCGACGTACGAGCTGTTCCGTGCCCTGTTCGGTCGCCGGAGTGCGGCGCAGATCGAGGCGTGGTCGTGGAGCAGGCCGGAGTACGCCGCCGCGTGGAGTGTGGAGCTGCCACGACTCCCCCAGACTGCGCAGCCTCTGACGGACTAGTTCTGGTCCAGCTGAGAGATCAGCGTCTTCGGGGCGATCTGGCGGAAGGCGTTCTCGACGAGGTCGGCCAGGTGGTCCCAGTCCACGTTGTCGACGTCCAGGTAGACCCCGAGCCAGCCGCGATGACCGACGTACGGCGGGCGGTAGAAGTGCTCGGGGTCGTCCGCGACCAGGGACTCCTGCACGCCTGGTGGCGCCGCGCACCACAGACCGACGCGGTCGTCGTGATGCTGGTTGGCGAACATCACGAACACCTTCTTGTCCCGCACGAACCACGTCGGCTCGCCGTGGCTCAACCGCTCGGTCGTCTCCGGCATCGCCAGGCACAACGCTCTGAGTCGCTCGAGTACGTCCATGACCTCAGTGTCGCGGACCCGGGACCACAACGCCGGATTCATAGGCATAGACAACGGCCTGAGCGCGGTCCCGCAGGTCGAGCTTGGTCAGGATGCTGCTCACGTGCGACTTCACCGTCTGCTCCGCGACCACCAGCTCGGCCGCGATCTGCCGGTTGGACAGCCCACGCGCAACCAGCCGCAGTACGTCGGTCTCCCGCGGCGTGAGCTGGTCCGGAGCGATCGTGCTGGCGGGTTGGGCCCGCGTGAAGTCCTCCACCAGCCGACGGGTCACCGACGGTGCGAGCAGGGCATCACCGGCCGCGACGACCCGAACCGCACCGGCCAGCTCATCCGGTGTCGAGTGCTTCAGCAGGAAGCCACTCGCACCGGCCCGCAGAGCGGCGTACACGTAGTCGTCGAGGTCGAACGTGGTCAGCATGATGACGCGCGGCGCGTCCGCGACGGACAGGATCTCGCGGGCCGCGGCGAGTCCGTCCATGACGGGCATCCGCACGTCCATCAGGATCACGTCCGGGCGGAGTTCGGCGGCTGCGGTGATCGCCTGCGCGCCGTCGCCGGCCTGACCGACCACCTCGATATCGGGCTGCGCGTTCAGCAACGCACCGAACCCGGCTCGCACCATCTCCTGGTCGTCAACGATCAGCACGCGAATCGTCACCACCCACCTCCTCCCCGAGCGGAATCTCGACGTACACCAGGTAACCGCCTTCAGGGGTCGGCCCGGTCATCACGATGCCGTCGACCAGTTCCACTCGCTCGCGCATCCCCCTCAGCCCGTGCCCATCGCCCGCGGCGGACGTCGGGTGCGCGCCTGCCCCGTTCAGCACTCTTACGTGCAGTCGGGTGGCGACCCGCCGTACCTCGACCTGTACGGCGGACCGGGGCGCATGGCGGACCGCGTTGCTCAGCGCCTCCTGGACGACTCGGTAGGCGGTGAGCTGGACGGCCGGATCGATCCCCTCGAGTGGCTCGGTGACGAGCTCGACGACTGCCCCGGCCTGCCGAGCGGTGTCGACCAGGTCGATCAGCTGGTCGAGACCGGGCTGCGGCTCGAGCTCCTGCCCCTGTTCCTCGTCGGACCGGAGCAGCCGCAGTACCCGCCGCATCTCGGTCAGCGACGCCCGAGCCGCCTCCCCGATCTCGGCGAACTCCTTCCGCACATCCTCCGGTACGTCGGCCAGCCGGTGCGGCGCGCTGTCGGCCCGGACGACGACCACCGACAGGTGGTGGGCGACCACGTCGTGGAGCTCACGGGCGATCCGGGCCCGCTCCTGGAGACGGGTCCGCTCACCGCGTTCGGTCTCGCTGATGACTTCCTGCTCGGCCAGCCGGTGCCTGGCCTCGGCGCGAGACCTGAGCAGGTCGCCGACCACAGCCCCGACCCCCGAGACCACGGCCATCACGATCCCGGAGGCGAAGTTGGTGCTGGACAGGTCCCAGTTCGGCACGTAGGCGACGGCGCTCAGCAGTTGGGCAACGAGCCACCAGCGGATGAGCTGGCCTCTCGTCAGACCCCGCGCGCCGGCGATCGCCAGGATGGCCGCGTACCCGAAGACGGCCGTGGCTGCCCACGGCCACGGCTCGCTCGAACTGACGGCCTCGCCTAGTGCCGCGGTGACCGCTGTGGTCGTCAGCGCGATCACCAGCCCCAGCCGGGGCCGGGACCAGGCCAGCGCCAGGCTGATCGCCCGGGCGAGACCAAGCACCAGCGCCAGCGGCCCACCGGACGTGGCGAAACCGAACGCCGAGACAAACAGCCCGTTGCCCAGGATGTAGTGCTGATAGAGGTCGAGCGTTGAGAACAAGAAGAGGAGCAGGACGCTCAGGGGAGCTGCCCAGCGCCACTTGCCCTGCGGCCAGGCTCCGACGGTCTGCATCACGATTGACTCTTTCACAGCTGCTGGATCCAGGACCAGAAGAACAGCATGCCGCCGGCGCAGACCGCGATAGTTGCCGGAAGCACCCACCTTGCGGTGCTGACGCCGTACACCTTGCGGATCAGCGCGGCATGCAGGGCAGCGATCCCGCGCAGGACGAACGGGATCAGCACGATGATCGGGATCGACACCGCCGCGTGCACCGCCCACGCGCCTGCTCTGGTCGGGCCGCCCCAGGTGCCGGCGCCGTACGGGCCGGGTTCGACGAGGCCGTAGAACGGGCCGCGGATGACGGACATCACGAGCAGGAGCAGCAGGAACCAGCTCATCAGGCCCAGTACCGAGCTCGCCAGACCGGCACCGAAGACCGCGACGCCGCTCGCCTTGCGCTCGGAGTGCACCTGCTGCCAACGGGCGTTCGCGTCATCCGGCCGGCCGATGATCGCGTCCGCCATCGCCTGGATACCGATCGGGACGAGGCGAACGCCGTACCCGAGTTGCCTTAACCCGGCCGTGCCGACGTGCTTGGGCAGCGGCTGGATCCGGTGGTTCACAAGCGTTTGTGTCATGTCACCGAGCGTAGAAATTTCGGGCTGCCGGCACCTCCAGCCACGGAGCCAACTCGGGACCCGTACCCCCGTAGGGGGTCTGCTGTGACCTAGGTCACAGTGACCACGGTCCGTGCCATCGCGTTACACGGTCAGTGCCGAACGACGTTCTGCGTCGGCGGCGCGCGGCCAGAGTGGAGGTTCGGCATGCGCATTCGGAGTCTGGCAGTTTCCGCCGTACTTGTCCCGGTGATGGTTCTCGCCGGGTGCGGTAACGAGGGGGCGTCGTCCGACGTCGCTGCCTCGTCCCCCGGCGCCAAGAAGGCGTCGAAACAAAGTCTCACCGAGCAGGTCAGCGGGCCGGCCAGCGGCTCCGCCGACCCCGTCGTCAACGCGTACTACGACTACCGCGCCGCGCTCGACGAGATGATGCGCAGCGGCGGCGTACAGACCGCGCAACTCAAACCACTGATGACGACGAAGCTCTTCCAGTCGATCAGCGTCCAGGCGAAGTACTACCGGACCAAGAAGCTGCGCAACACCGGCGTCACCAAGGTCCTCTGGGCCAAGCGCACCCTCGCCTCCAACGGCGTCATCGTGACCGCCTGCTACGACACGACCGCCGCCAGCACGGTGGACGCCTCCGGCCGCCGGGTCCTCCCGGCCGGCACCCCTACGCGCTGGCTCGACCAGATGCGGGTCCAGCAGCAGAACGCCCGCTGGATCGTCGACGGCGGCCGTACCGCCGCGACCTCTTGCTAGCCGGTTCTTAGACCTTCGGTTCGCCGCCGTTCGGCACACCTCGCGTGCCGAAGCCAGCAGCGCGGAGACGCCCCTCTCCGCGCTGCTTCACTACCTCCAACTACTGGTGGCGGACCATCTGCCGGAGGAGGGCTTCGACGGCGCCGTACAGGTCGGCGTCGTGCTGCGGACCCGACCAGACGACGACACAGCCTTTGTCGCCGAGCATGTCCGCGACAAGCGCCCGGGCCGGCGTGGGATCACCCTGGTTGAGGACGACGACCAGCCGCCGCCCGTCACGCTGCAACCGATCCAGCAGCGGCGGCAGCGTGGAGCCGCGGAACACGCCCGGATCGCTCTTCACCTTGGTCTCGACCATCACCCCGCGCCCGCGCACCACGAGCAGGAAGTCGGCCCGATCCCGGGTGAACTCGCGGTCGTGATAGATCCGCGCCTTCGGCCAGAGACGCTGCAGAGCGGTATCCACCTCCGCGTCGTACCGGTCGGCGAGCCGGCTCACCTTCGAACTCGTCCCGCGCGGCCGGAAGCGCTCCGGCACCCGTCGCTGTACCCGGGCGCGACCGAACAACCAGCGGGTGATTTTTGTGTCGATCATCGGCGGACCCCTCGACCTCGTCGGCACTCATCGTCAGTGTCCCCAGCCGGGCCGCGGGCCGAACCCGGCCACTCCGATCGTGATCGCACCGCCACACAACGGGGTCTAACCTTGGACTAGACCACCTGCTCTGCCCGTCTGCGCACTCTGCAGCCTGGCGCGAAATCGATTGCCCGCCCCGCCCCGTGAAAGGTGTTCCGGTTTGCCCACGTGGAAACTCCACTTCAAGTCCGGCCCGAGTGACGTCTACCGCGCCCTGAGCACACCGGGCGGCCGCTCGCGGTACTGGGCCGACGCGCCCGAGTCGGACGGCACCATCAGCTTCACCTTCCCCGACGGCAGTACGACGCAGGCCCGGATCGAGGAGGCCGTCCAGGACCGCCGCTACCGCTTCACCTGGTACGACGACCGCGTCCTCACGTTCAATCTCACCCCCGACGAGGACGGCGGGACCGACCTCACGGTAATCGGCCAGGACGGTCCGCACCTCAGCGACGACGTCTCGATCCTGCTCCGGCTGAAGGCCTGGGTCGACTTCGGCGTCGATCTCCGCAACCACGACGACACCCGCAGTACGGGCTATCTCGACGGTTGATGCCATTGGCAACTATCTCGGTATTTCGGTTGCGAGCGGTGGGCCCGGCCAGGTCTGATGGATGGCCGGATCAACGGAAGGACCGAGGTGGAACCGCTCAGCATCGACGAGATCAGAGGCTCGTTCGTCAATTCGACCAGGAGCCTGGTCAAGGCGATGACCCCGCCGCCGGGGCTCACCGAGCTGCCGTGGGAGTCACTCGACTTCCTCGGCTGGCGTGACCCGAAGGCCCCGAACCGCGGCTATCTCGTTGTCCAACGGGACGGCGGCGTCACCGGGATCGCACTCAACACCCAGGCGAGCACCAAACCCCGCCGCGGCACCGGCCTCTGCGACCTCTGCAACACCGCCCACCAGATCACCGACGTCGCCCTCTTCGCCGCCCGCCGCGCCGGCAAACCCGGCCGCGAGGGCAACACGGTCGGCACCTACATCTGCGCCGATCTGGCCTGCTCCCTCTACCTCCGCGGCCTCCGCGACCTCGACGTACCGCAAGGCGAGACCATCTCCCCCGAACGCCGCATCGACCGCCTGGCCGACCGCCTGGACACCTTCGTTTCGCGAGTCCTCACCTGACCGTCCGGGCACTACGCTGATCCCATGACGGAGTTCAGGATCACCCACGAGATTCACGAGGCCCACCCGGACATCCGTGAGCGTCTCACCGCCACCACGATCGAAGCGATCAACGAGTCCAGCGCCCGCTCCGCCGAGGACGCCGCCCGCGTCCTCCTGCACAAACTCGCCGAGATCGGCGTCCACATGAGCGAAGCCGCCTGCCTGGCCGCCATCGAACGCATCCGCTCCGGCAAACAACTCCGCTTCGAAATAGAAGAAGCCGAGGACTGAACGGCGAGGACCGCCGGGAGCGATTGGCCTGGCGGTGGATGCGGCGGCGCTACTCGGTGTATGGCTTCACCTGGGCCGAGGCGATGCCCCGGTGGCAGCAACGCTGGTTCCAATGGCGACTGCGAAGGACCGGCCGCCGGATACCGGCCGAGGCCCTGGACGCGATGCTGGAAAGCGGGCTGAAAGCAGGCAGGGTGGCGACCTGGTTCATCGCCGCCGGCCGCCGATCAGACCTTCGCCCGACGATCAGGCGTGACTTCCTGGGCGAGGGCCCGAACAGGCTACGCGGGGACTACTGCCGGGCATTGGCCAGCCTAGGCACCGAGGAGGACGCTCAGATCCTCGTCGCCTACCTGGACCACGCGCTCACGCTGCCACTCGAGGAACCCGAGTGGGCGATCACCGAGTGCCAGCCTTTGGCGCTCGGCACGTTGCGGTATCTCGACGAACAACTTGGCACCGACTACTCCGAACGGTTCATCGCGACCGACGGGCCCTGGGAACGCTGGCCTGGGAACGAGGACGGCGCTTGGGCCGACGACCTGGACTGGGTGCGATCCGATGTCGCCCTCGCCACCGGCGGTGATCCAGGTATCCGTCGACAGGTACTGGCGGAGGAAGATTTCAAGACCTGGGAATTCGCCGGTCCGCGATGGTGGTGGTGGTTCAGCCGAGGTGTTCGCCGGAGGTTAAGTCGGCGGGGGTAAGCAATGCGTGCAGGGTCAGGCCGGCTTCGGTCAGCGGGTCGGGCGTGGTGGGGTTGCGGTTGATGACGCAGACGGCGTGGGTGATGGTGGCGCCTGCTGTGCGGAGGTCTTGGGTGGAGAGGACGATCTGGCCGCCGGTGGTGACCACGTCTTCCACGATCGTCACTCGGCGGCCCGCCACGTCGGCTCCTTCGGCGAGCCGGCGGGTGCCGTACTCCTTCGCGCGTTTGCGGACGAAGGCGCAGGGCAGGCCGGTGTGCCGGCTGAGGGCGGTCACCACGGGGATGCCGCCCATCTCAAGGCCAGCCAGGACCTCGGTGTCGGCAGGGACCAGCGCGACCATCGCCGCTGCGACCTCGTCGAGCAGCATCGGGTCGGCCTCGAAGCGGTACTTGTCGAAGTACTCCCCCGTCACCTGTCCCGACCGCAGCAGGAACTCGCCGGTCAAATGCGCAGTCTGATAGATCCGTCGCCCCAGCTCAGCAGTCTCCACGTGCGCACCCTAACTCGCGTGCTGCTGTCTCTCCTCCGGAGGCGGTAGCAGTCGCCGGAACGCATCCACCGATACGATCGGTACGCCGTACTCCCGGGCTGCTCGTGCCTTCACCGACAGGCTGTCCGGGTCGGCCGCGACCACGAACGTCGTGTCCGGCCGCACGGCCTCCTGCGGGGCGAACCCAGCTGCGACCGCGCGATCCCACCACACCTCGCGCGGCTCGATCATGTCGCCGGTGAACACCAGCGTGCTTCCCGGCGGAAACCCGTTCGCACCGGGACGCGAGGGCACGACGTACCGGCCCGAGCTTGCGCGGAGCAAGGCATCGTCCACATCGGACTCGAGATACCCCAGCATCACCGCGACCCGGTCGAGATCGCTGCGCCGCTCCGGCGTGAGCCCACCGGCTGCCCACATCCCCTCGGCAAGCCCGGAAACGTAGTCACAGTGGAGATCCTGGACCTCCAGCCGCGTCAGCCCGAGCTCGGTCGCGACCTGCACCAGCTGATCGGCGTCGGTCGCGGTGATCTCCCGATTCGCCAGGATGCCGTCGAGCAGCGCCAGGTAGGAGTCGGCCTGCGGCGGCTCCGGAACCCGCGGCAACTGGTCGACGAGGCGACTCATCCACCCGTGCCGGCCACCGGCATGCACCGGCCGCACAGTCGGCGTGAACTCATGCTTCGGCAACTCCGGCCAGCGCCAACCGCGAACCTCTTCGTACGCCCACTGCCAGGGCGGCGGGGACGGAAACTCTTGTAAATACCGGCCAAACAGCTCAGCCGTGGCCCGCGTATCGGCCAGCGCCGAGTGCCAGCCCTCGAGTGAGATCCCAGCCGCAGCGCAGCACGCACCGAGCGTCCGCTTCGCTCCCGGATACAGATGCCCCGCGAGCGCCATCGTGCACATCGAGCGCTCGGTGAACAGCGGCACCACGAACCCGAGCCGAGCGAACTCCGCCCGCAGGAATCCGAGATCGAACTCGACGTTGTGCCCGACCACCATCCGCCCGGCCAGCAGCTCTCCCAACCGCCGCGCCACGGCAACGAACTCCGGCGCCTCCAGCACATCGGCAGTGAGAATCCCGTGGATGTGCTGGGGTCCGAGGTCGCGCTGCGGATTCAGCAACGTGACCCACTCGTCCTCGACCTGCCCACGCGCGTCCAGCAGGACAACCGCAATCTCGATCACCCGGTGCCGATGGCTCGGCAACAGGCCGGTGGTCTCAGTGTCGATCACGGCATACATCGCGGGCCTCCTCGAGCTCGGTTCTCCCGACCCACAACAAGCCTGTCAGAGGCCACCGACAGTTTCCGTGCACTCACTCCGCGGGCACTCACTCGGCGGGGACGTCGACCGCGATCTCGGCGCCGAGTTTCGCGCCGTGCATCAGCGCGAGTTCGTCACCGCTCCAGAACCGGCCCGGGTCGTACCAGTTCGGCCGCTTCCCCGGCATCAGCAGTCCCATCTCCTCGTACGTGACCGCAACGACCTCGGCGCAGTACGCGAACTCCAGCTCGAGCTCGCGCCGGCCGCGCTTCAGCGCCGGGATCCGCCCGCGCACCCAGCGCGAAGCAAGCCGAGCCGTCGACGGGAACGGCGTACCGTCCAGGCGCGCGACAGTCCGCAGTACGGCGTCCTCCATGTCGTGCGTGACCGGGTGATCCAGCTGCCGCAGCCAGCCGCGCTGACCGTACTTGCGCGCCCACACCGTGACCGAGTCGCGCAGGTCGTGCAGCTGCACACCGCGCTGGTGCGTACCGGTCCACATGTCCGGCAGCGACTTCCCGAGCTCCGCGTGCCACATCAGCGGCGGCAGATCGTCGAGCACGATCGCCATCCCGACATGGTTGACAGGGCTGTTCGTCATCGTCTGGATCGCTCGATCGGCGGCACTCTCACCGCGGAACAGCCAAATGTCACCTGTTCGTGTCAGATCCGTAGCGTCATCCAGTGAAATCCGGCTTTCCACGTCGCTAGATTAGTCGCCATGAAGGTATGGAAGGTCGTAGGACTTGCGGGGCTCGTCGGCGTGGCCGCTACGGGCGTGGTGATCGCACGGGGCGAGCGGAAGCGTCGCGCCTACACGCCCGAAGAGGTGCGTGACCGCCTCAAGGAGCGCGTGAAGCACGCTGCGCACGCCTGATCCAGCAGCTCAGCACCCGGTACGACGATCGGCCGGGCGCGAGGACGCCGTAACTCGGTGGTACGGCGACACCCCTCCGCGCCCGGCCGAAGCCATGCCCAGATCCTACGCCGGGGCAGGGCTCACGGTCGTGATCAAGCGTTTCGGCTAAAGGTTGTGTAGGGCAACTTTCTCCAGCCGGCCGGCCGTGATGGCGGCCGTCTGGAACGTGCAGTACGGCTGCCGCCGCCGATCCGTCGGCGATCCCGGATTCAGCAGGCGCATTCCCCGCGGGGTCGTGGTGTCCCACGGGATGTGGCTGTGCCCGAAGACGAGCAGGTCTACTCCCGGGTACACCCGCTCGCAGCGCTCCTCGCGACCTTTCGACGTACCAGTCTCGTGTACGACGGCCACGGCCAGCCCGTCGAGCGTTACCCGCGCAACCTCCGGCAACCGGGCACGCAGCTCGGGACCGTCGTTGTTGCCCCAGCAGCCGATCAATCGGGCGGCTCGCGCCTCCAGCTCGTCGAGGAGCGCGACATTCACCCAGTCGCCGGCGTGAATCACCACATCGGCCTCGTCGATCGCCTGCCACACCGGATCAGGCAGCCGTTTCGCCCGCACCGGCAGATGGGTGTCCGAAATCAGCACCAGCCGCATCCTCCTACCCTCTACTGCTCCAGGGCCGCGATCAACTCCTTCTCCTTGCTGAGGCTCAGGCCGGCCCGACGCTCCCGCTCCAGCCCCAGCTCGCGCTCCCAGGCAAGCGTGTCGACCAGGAAGTCACGCCGTGGCCGATGCACGAGTCCCGCCGCCAGCGCCGCAGCCCCGCTCCGGCAGGACCAACCGGCATACTCCGGGTCGAACATCCACATCGTCAGCGACTCGGGCCCCATGTACGGCTCAACCTTCTGCTCTTCGAGCCACTCCGATTTCGCCGGCACGACTGGTCCGGTGTGACCGCCGATCTCCCGCGCGAGCTCGATCCACTCACTGAACGGCACGACCGGACCGACGGCATCGAACGTGCCGGTCCTGCCCTCGGTTGCGAGGTCCAGCAACCAGGCGACGAGATCACGCACATCGACCACCGCCGTCGGCAGCTCGGGCGTGTCCGGAACCAGCATCGGCTCCGACGGTTCCAGAGCGGCTCGCGCCACCCAGGCCCCGGCCCGATCACTCCGATCC